>JAHHRJ010000001.1 GCA_020025885.1 Butyricicoccus sp.
ATTGAAGGCATTGCAGGATGCTGCAGCGCAAGCCGAAAAGGACCAAGCTGCTGCTCAACCGACAGAAGCGCCGACGACCACACCGCAGCCCGTAGTTGGAGCCACCGCAACGAGTGATACTACCAACCTGACATTGTGGATTGTCTTGATGGTTCTAAGTGGCAGTGGCGTACTGACTTTACGAAAAAAGCGTGAACAGTAATTTTAAAAGCAAAATTCATTATGTTGTAAATACAATGAATACAACTGTAGCGTAAATTGGCAAACGTTTCTGTTTCGATGTTCAGAATCCATTTGCACCGATCATGCAAATTTTTACAAAAATAGAAAATGAAGCGGATGCCGCTTAAACAGATTACGTAAAAGCGGACAATGACAAAAAGCCCCCTTGTGTAGGATAATAACTACATAAGGGGGCTTTGCCATATTTCAGAGATGTTCTTAGCGGAGAAAAACGGATTTGTAATTGCATAAAAAGAAGGGCAAAACCCTATTCGCAAGAATTGCTAACAGGGCTTTGTCCTTTTTGGTGTCCTCGAGCGGATTCGAACCGCTGGCCCCACGCTTAGGAGGCGTGTGCTCTATCCAGCTGAGCTACGAAGACATATTCGATTTTTGTGGGAATTATGCGGGTTTGTGGGGTGTCTGGTCAAAACCGGCGCAGTGCTTCAGGAATGACTTGTGGGCATCCATGAGGACCTCGGTTGACAAACCGGAACTAAAATAAAAGATCAAAATGGAAGAAACTTGTTTCACCCAAAATTCATGCGTTGCCGGTTTAAGTTGAACTTTCGACATAATTCGATAGGTGGCAGTCTGGCATGATTCTTAGAGGCTCTATCCGGCTGAGCTACAGAGACAGATTTACAGAAAAAATAAGTACCTGTTTAGTATACCTGTAACTGTTATCAAAATCAAGCACAGACAATGGAACATTTATGCAGACTATGTTATAATTTGAACAATGTGCGAAAATATAGAAAACAGGTAACTTAGTCGCCTGTTTGCGCTGTATAGGATTGCGAAAGGAGAAGAATAGTATGAACAATGCGATGTTTCCTACATGTATCGAACGACTGCATCGAGATTTTTCTTTCTTTTGCGGCGAGGAACTGCGAAAGAAAGGTATTACCGTCGGGTTGCTGTATTTTATTCTGGAGGTTTGTGCTCGTCCAGGGTGTACACCGTCTGATGTGACCAGAGATCTTTCGCTGGACCGAGCATATGCGCTGCGGACCATTCAAAAACTGGTGGAAGATGGATTTTTTCGAAGGGAAGCGCATCCGACAGACAGACGCGCAACGGTGCTGTATGCCACAGAAAAGGGCCAGGAGATTTTTGAATTTGGCCAGGCTATGCTGCATCGCTGGGAAGACCGCGCGTTGGATGGTATGACAGAAAATGAAAAAGAGCTGCTCCTTACGCTGCTTAAACGGATCGCATCAAAAGAAGAGTGAACAATATCTAAGAATTCGTTGCTTCAGCAGACCATGCAAGCGGGTAATCTTGCTTTGAAGAATCGTATCATGTTTCCGCTGCTGACTACTGATTATGAGAAATTTGATGGTTCTATGGGGCTGTGCAATCTCCACTTTACGAGTGACTGACCAAGGGCGGTGTGCTATATATTGCAATCGGCGTCGTGACGCCTGTCAATACGACATCTACCGTACCTAAGCTCTGCGGCAATCGCCAGATTCACGGTTTCTGCGGCAATACTATAATTTCACCGGTGGGCGTAGTACCATTACAAATGGACACTGCCTGTTGCAGAGAAGGTCAAAAAGCGAGTTTCTATCCCGGTGGCTACGAAGAAAATCAACGTTTCCTGTGATTATGTGCCCACGGCAATGAGTTCTAAGAAGAACAACTTTGAAGCGATGAAGGTCGCTGTGTCGGTCTGCTATGCAGGCGACGGCTTCGGCGAACGTACGGCAGATATTATCAGCGCCATCCGTACTGCATACAATGCAGCAAATAATATCGGATAGCGGGTTTTGGAAGCAAAGCCGGAGAAAGCAGAGAACTTTCGGGTTCTCTGTTTCCTTTTTGTATCAGTAAGACAGAAAAGCGAAAAGGGGAGAAAGCTCCACCACACAAGGCACAAAAACCAAAAAGCTGAATTTTTTCAAATTTGTGAAAGACAGTTGAAACTGTTCCGAAAAAAGAAAAAACATTTACTAAGATAGATGGATTTTCCATGGATAACGCAGAAAAAGCGCAGAAATGGAGTCGACAGAAAAAGTGAAAAAAAGACAAAACTTTCCGGATAACTTGCATTTTCAGAATGACAATATTATAATAAAACGAGCGCAAAAAATTAAAATGCATTTGGAAAAGTGCGTTTTCAAATGAAATTTGCACTTTTGGCAAATAGAAATGCAAATGTCACGGAAATGACATTCTCGATTGTGCCTTGTGCAAATGAGAGAGGATATCCCGTGCCTATGGTGAATTTCCCGTTGTGGGTTGTTTCGCATGAGCGGAAAGGATAAGCTAGATGGAAAAAATAAAGCATGATGTTTTGCTTAAGCTTGTAAAAGTATTGAACTTGCTTCTTATGACGGCGGCATTTTCAGGTTGCTGGTACCTGTACTATGGGGAGCGTGTGGTATCTCCGTTCTACCGTAACGGCAACTATTTGGTCATTGCGTTGTTCATGATTATCTATTGTGCATGCTGCAACGTGTACGAAGCACTCCTTATTTCCATGAAGCCGATTGCAGAACTGATTTACAGTCAATGTTTGGCAGCAATGGCGACCGACAGCGTGATGTTTATTATCACATGGCTGTTGACGAAAGAGCTGCCCAAGTTTTGGCCGATTTTGATCACTTTGGGTGTGCAGCTATTGCTTTCGACGCTCTGGAGTTATAGCGCGAATCACTGGTATTACAGAACGTTTCCGCCTCGTGCAACGGCAGTGATACACGATGCACGTGAAGGCTTGCAGGAACTGGTGCAGGAATACGGCCTTGCTAAAAAATATGAAGTTCAGATGATCGTTTCGGCAAATGAGTGCTTGCAGGATTTGAGTATTCTGAAAGGCGTGAAAACGGTATTCCTGAGTGGTGTGCATAGCCATGACCGCAACATCATTTTGAAGTACTGCATTGCAGAGGATATTGAGGTTATGGTGATTCCTCGCATCGGCGATGTACTGATGAGTGGTTCCAAACCGATCCATATGTTCCATCTTCCGATGCTGCAAGTGCGCCGCTATCATGCTTCTCCGGAGTTTTTGGCTGTGAAGCGTCTGATGGACATTGTGATTTCTCTGTTGGCGCTGATTCTGCTGAGCCCGATTATGCTGATTGTTGCACTTGCAATCAAGCTGTATGATGGCGGTCCGGTTTTGTATTCGCAGGTTCGCCTGACAAAGGACGGTAAGCGCTTCCGCATCCATAAGTTCCGCAGTATGCGTACTGACGCAGAAAAGGACGGCGTAGCAAGACTTTCGACAGGCGACAATGATAATCGCATTACCCCGATTGGTAAAGTCATCAGAAAGCTGCGTTTGGATGAATTGCCGCAGCTGTGGGATATCCTGCACGGCGATCTGTCTATCGTTGGCCCTCGCCCGGAGCGTCCGGAAATTGCGCAGCAGTATATGGAAGAAATGCCGGAATTTGCGCTGCGCTTGCAGGCAAAGGCAGGCTTGACCGGCTACGCACAGGTGTATGGTAAGTACAATACAACGCCGTACGATAAGCTGCAGATGGACTTGACGTATATTGCACATCCCAGCATCGTAGAAGATCTGAAAATTATGATGGCAACGGTTAAGATCCTCTTTATGTCTGACAGCACCGAAGGCATTGCAGAAGGCCAGACAACGGCCAATAAGGCAAACTGATACATGAAATCCTAAGTTTAGGATACAGAAAAAATAAAACCCCGAGAAGGCTGCGAACTTGTTCGCCGCGCCTTCCCGGGGTTTTGTATTTATGAAATGATTCTGGTATGCGAAGCGGAATCAATACTGATAACGGTGCATATGGGAATAGCCGGAGGATTTGTTGATCTTGCGACTGTTAAACTCGGTCAGAATTACACCGAAAATCTTGACGTGAACAGCCTCCAGCTTGTGCTTTGCCAGCAGTACAGCCTCGCGTGGCGCAAACTTGGAACGCACTACGAGCAATGCGCCATCTACGTATTGACCCAGAATAGATGCGTCCGTTACAACAGAAACCGGCGGAGCATTCAGAATGACGTAATCGAACTGACTTTTCAGGGTTTCTACAACGGTTTTCATCTCGTCCTGATCAAAAAGCGCAGAAGGATTTGCGACGACATCACCAGCGACCAACACAGAAAGGTTCAGGGATTCACAGTTGCAGATTGCTTTTTCCAATGTTGCTTTTCCGGTAAGAACATGAGCAAGACCGGCAGAACAGGATTCCAGGTGCAGGGCCTGCTGCAATGCGGGCTTTCGCAGGTCGCAGTCGACGATGATTACTCGTTTCTTTTCCGAAGCCAGAGAAATCGCCAAATTGAGCGATGCGTTGCCGGCATTTTCGTTCGGAATGGCGCTGGCAACCACAAAGCTGTGGGCATTGTTTTCCGTTGAAATAAAATTCAAATTGGTGCGCAGCGCGTTATACGCTTCCACGTAGTGAAACGGTGCGTTCGGTTTCGAGATGAGGCTAAAAGATTGGGATGTGTCTTTTTTTACAAAAGAAAACGGCTTGAAATGAAAAACAGACATCTCACTTTACCTCCTTGATTGCCGGGATAACGCCTACGACAGGCAGATTCAGATAGCTCTGGACATCTTCATCGTTTTCGATGGAGTTGTTGAACAAAAAGCGTAGGAACAACAGTCCGATTGCAAAAAAGGCACCCAGAAAAGCGGCTAAAACCGTAATCTTTTTTGCACTGGGGGAACTGACGGATTTTTCAATTTTAATTCCGCTGAACATTTGGCAGGAACCGGCTCTTGCCGTTCGGCTGAGTAGCTGCGGCGGAACGCGGGCAATCTGTTGAGCGATTTTTTTAACTTGTACTTCGTCATCGCCGTACACAGATACATGAAGAATTTGAGAATGATCCTGCGTACGGACAGAAACCATGTCGCACAGATCGGAATAGGTCATATCTAAGCCAAGGATATCAATAACCGGATCCAAAACGATATTGCTTTGGATTACAGATGCATAGGTATCGACTAGAGACTGGGCCAGTGCGATGTCTTCTTCAGTGATTTGATTTTTGTCGGAATCTTTATCGTTGTTGTTATCTTTAGATTTCTCTTTACTGGGGAGTTTGGGATGGTTTGTCTTAGGATTTTTCTTGGTGGGATCAATGTCAGCGGAATTGCGTTTTGCAGTGACGATCATATCGAAAGATGCCGTGTATTCGTAGGTCTGGTGGGCCTTACTGAAAAGGAAGCCTGCCAAAGCTGCAACCAAAGCCACAGCAACAATCACATACCAGTGGTGCATCAATTCGCGGCAAAGATGCATTAAATTCAGATCTTCTTCGTAGATTGGGGTTTCTTTATCATCCATTCTATTTCCTCCGTGATTTTACTTTGCGCAGCGATACCGAAAGTGCTTTGAATCGCTGCGGATATCTGCTGTTTTTTGTGTCCTAATAAAAGAAAACTCACAAAAAGAATCCATTAAAATAGTATCATACAATATAGTACTTTTCAAGACTGGAACGAGTCTTGTTCACGGGCAATTCCTGCGGTGTTTTGCAAAAAAACAGATAGCTTTTTCTGGGTGATATGCAGAAAAAGAAATCTCCAAAATGCTGCCGCGAATATCACAAAAATACAGTCGTTGGACCGTGTTTTGCAATCGAATCGGCAGAATAAGGAAAACTGCCGAAGAAAGTACGGACACGAGTGGAAAAAGAAAATCATGGGATACTTCAAAGCGCTTCCATGCAGATAAAGACTGTCTAGACATGGCTATATTGGTTAAAAAGCAACCGGAAAGTCGGCGGCTCTCTTGTACTACTGACAAAAGATAAGTCTGACTTTTTCTGGTTTACTTGGCATTATACAATTACGTGCTACAATAGACATACTTTGTTGAAAATGATCGCTGAAATAGGCGTTTTGCGGCATGAAAATATTGTGCAGCAACAAGCGGCCCCAGCAACAAGCGTCCCCATGAGAAAAAAGAAACAGGTAGGTAGAAAGAGTGGAACAGAAATCGAGTGCAACACCATACGAATTTGAAGGCAAGCTTCCTTTGCGGCAAGCGATACCGTTGGGCTTGCAGCATGTATTGGCCATGTTTGTGGGCAACCTGACCCCCATTTTGGTTGTCACCGGGACTTGCGCCGCAGTGGGCGGCGAAAACTTCGCAGCTTTGCAGGTGACACTTTTGCAAAATGCAATGCTGGTGGCTGGTGCGCTAACACTGATTCAGCTGTTTACAGTAGGTCCCATGGGTGGTAAAGTGCCGATTGTGATGGGCACAAGTTCCAGCTTTATTGGCGTGTTCCAGGGGATCGCAAATATGACCGGCGGCGGTATCGTAGCATATGGAGCAATCATGGGTGCTTCTATGATCGGTGGTCTGATCGAGAGTGTTTTGGGCGCATTTCTGAAACCTTTGCGCCGCTTCTTTCCGGCAATCGTTACAGGTACGGTTGTAATGTCGATTGGCTTGTCGCTGATTGGTGTTGGCGTTGCTACATTTGGCGGTGGTTCTGACGCACCGGATTATGCTTCCATAGAAAACCTGCTGATTGGCCTTACGGTTATGGCAGTCATTTTGGTGCTGCAGCACGGCACGAAAGGAATCGTCAGTTCTTCCAGCATTTTGATCGGTATTCTGTTTGGCTATGTGTTATGTGCCATACTGCCGATTTTCCTGCCTACTACCGGCGTCACTGCTGAAGGTGTGGAGTACACAAAGGCTTGGGTACTGAACTGGGATAAGGTAGCCCAGGCACCCTGGTTTGCGGTACCGGAATTTATGCCGGTCAAGCCGACATTTCATCTGGGCGCGATTTTGCCGGTAATCATTATGTTCATCGTCAGCGCCGTGGAAACGCTGGGCGATATTTCCGGCGTAATGGAAGGCGGTATGGGCCGTGAAGCTACGGATCAGGAGTTGTCCGGCGGTATCATTTGCGACGGCCTGGGATCCAGCATTGCTGCTTTGTTTGGTGTAATGCCGAATACATCTTTCAGCCAGAACGTGGGTCTGGTAACCGTAACCAAAGTTGTAAACCGCTTTGCGCTGGCTTGCGGCGCTGTTTTTCTGGTGTTGTGTGGTTTGTTGCCGAAGCTGGCAGCCATCATCTCTATCATGCCGCAGAGCGTGCTGGGTGGTGCTGCGGTCATTATGTTCTCCAGCATCGTCATGGGTGGTATTCAGCTGATTGCCAAAGATCCGCTTACACCGCGCAATATGACCATCGTAACGGTGGCTTTGGGCTTGGGCTATGGCTTTGGTGCAAACGCATCGATTTTGTCTCAGATGCCGCAGCTGGTGCAGTTGGTCTTTGGCGGTTCCGGTATTGTGCCTGCCGCACTGGTGGCTGTGGTGCTGAATATTCTTTTGCCGAAGGATAAGGTTGCGGAAAAAGCAGCCTGAACCATCTGACAAATAAAACAGGCCTGACGCAGCGATGCGTCAGGCCTTTTTATAATTTGTTTACGGGCGCAGTCCCAAGCCGCCTTCCAGCGTTAAGGTTTCGCCGGTCAGATACTTCAAATCGGGGCTTGCCAGCTGGACACAGGCACGGCCAATTTCCTTTTCGGAATCACCGTAATGTCCCATAGGAGGCATTTTCACGTTAGACTTAAAAGCTTCTGGATATGCCTGCTGGAACTTTTCCAGCTGTGCGGTCCAGGCGATGGGGCAGACCACGTTTACATTGATGCCGTCCGGGCCCCACTCAGTAGCGGCAACGCGGCTCAGGCCGCGAATACCTTCTTTTGCTGCGGCATAGGCACACTGGCCAAAATTGCCAAACAAGCCTGCACCAGAAGCAAAATTGATAATGCTGCCCTTACTCTTTTTCAGATAAGGATAGCAAGCCTGCATATAATAAAAGGCTGCATACAGACCAGAGTAAATCGCCAAATCAAACTGCTCGGTAGTATGGTCTGCCAGCGGTACGCCGGAGGCGGAAGCCTGTGCATTGTTAATCAGCACATCAATGCCGCCGAACGTTTCGACGGCCTGTTTGACCACGTTATCCACAACGGCCTTGTTGTCGGCACCGCTGTTAACATCAGCCTGCACAATCAGGACACGGATGCCATACAGGCGCTCCAGTTCTTCCTTTGCATCTTCCAGCTTTTTTACGTTGCGGCCGGTGATGACCAGATTAGAACCTTCTTTTGCAAAGGCAGTAGCAATACCATAACCAATAGAACCACAGCTGCCATCCTGGAGAACAGCACGGCCTGCGCCGGTGATAAGCGTTGTCTTTCCCGTTAGAAAGCCCATAATAACAGATCCTTTCCTGAATTGTTTGTAATGAAATGCAATGCGGAAGAAACTTCCACTGCGAGTATAACAGAACAAAAGAAAGAAAACAAGAAAGATATATATAATATTAACAGAATATTTTATCAAGTAAATCACTATTTGAGCAGTAATATCTAAGAAATGCGTGTAAGCATTGTTTCATGAGCAAACAAAAAGTAAAAAAGCGCCCCACTGCAGTGCTGTGCAGGGGGCGTTTTTTGATGCGAAATAGTAAAGAAACAGATTAGACCTTGGCAACCTTGTTCAGGATTGCGTTTGCAGCCAGCAGCTGCTCTTTGGTAGGCTTAACGCCGGACATAGCCATTAGGTTAATTAGGCGCAGAATAGCGATGCTTGCCAGGGTGTCAAACAGTTCGGGACCAATCGCAGAAGCTGCTTTCTTGAATTCCTCGGTCTTGGGCATGACGGTAGCCAGTACAGACATGAAAGCTTCCTGACCGCTGGGGCACTTGAGCACGTCGCCGACCTTGGAGTTCAGAGAGTGGTAGCCTTCCGGCTCAACGATATCGAACCAGTTCAGAACGGCGCTCTTGTCAACCATACGATAGGCCGGGTTGGGTTCTTCCACCTTGCGAATGAAGCTCTCGTCGGTGCAGTCACCTGCAACAGCGGTAAGCTTGGTTTCGCCAGCGTTGGGCACATCGAAGTAAAAGAAGTGCTCGGGGCAGCGCTGCTTGCCCAGAGATACGCCGTTTGCGAACAGCTCAACTTCCGGCTGGTTGGAGTAAACGGTTACACGGGTAACGTCCTCAACACGGTCGATGTAGCGCTTGCTGCACAGGTGGACGAACGGATCGTCGCTCAGCCATGCCTTGTAAGCATAGAAGGCGTCCTTCTTGTACTTGCGGTCGAAGGTAACCAGACCCTTGTGGTTCTGACCATTCTCGCCGCCTTCGTTACGGTTGTCGCAGCCGAAGTCAAACATATTCCAAACGTGGGTTGCCCACAGGTACTTACGAGAGAACAGCTGCTTGATCAGCTCTTCGTGGTAGTAGGACTGATACTCTTCCGTATAGTCGCCCTGTTCAGGGGTGGAAGAGTGCCAGTTCAGACCTTCGCAGCCGTACTCAGACATACCAACAGGCAGGTTGGGATAAGCAGCGTGGAAATCGTCAAACCAAGGACCGTTCATGTCGGTTTCACCAGCATACCAGCCAAAGTAGTGGTTGTAGCTGATAACATCAGGAATACGCAGGTATGCAGCGTCCTTGCTGCAGGAAGAAAGCGCTGCAACAGCGGTCAGACGGGTCTTGTCCATTTCGTGAACCATGTCATTCAGGATGCGATGGTTCTCAATCAGGCCGGGGTCCTTGCCGCCGTCCATGGTGATTTCATTAGACAGGCCCCAGACAACGATGCTGGCGTGGTTGTAGTTCTGGAGAATCAGTTCCTTCATCTGGTTGATGGTGTTGTCCCGGCCATTGGGCAGATGATGGGAAATGTAGGGAATCTCAGCCCAAACGACCTGACCGTACTCGTCGCACAAATCGTAGAAGTATTGGTCGTGCTGATAGTGTGCCAGACGGATGGTGTTAGCACCCATTTCGCAGATCAGCTCCATGTCTTCCTTGTGGTGCTCGGGCAGCAGTGCGTTGCCGATGCCCCAGCGGTCCTGGTGGCGAGATACGCCGTGCAGCGGATACACTTCACCGTTCAGGATGAAGCCGCGTTCGGGATCAATCTCGTAGGTGCGGCAGCCAAAGCGTGCGGAAACGTTGTCCAGAACTGCATTGCCTTCAGTCAAGATGACCTCAGCAGTGTACAGGTAGGGACCCTTGCGGCCGTTCCAGCGATGTGCGTTTTCAATCACAAAGTTTGCAGTGGTCTCGGAGGTAGTGGTGGTAGCAACCATATTGCCCTCTTTGTCTTTCAGGGTATAGACCAGCTGCTGGCCTTCCTTCTGATTTTTGGTCCAGACCCTGACTTCCACGTTAGCGTTGTCGCCGTCCATGACAGGAGTAATCTGGATGCCGGGTCCACCGTAGTACTCCAGGTCGAAGTGGCTGTTGTTGACACAGACCATATTCACGTTGCGGTACAGGCCGCCGTAGAACGTAAAGTCAGCAAACTGGGGATAAACGTGATCGTTGGGGGCGTTGTCCACAGCAATCACGATCAGATTCTGAGCTTGCAGAACAGCTGTAACATCGACACGCCAGGTAGAGTAACCACCGTCGTGGCGAGCCATTTCCTGGCCGTTCACATAAACAATGGCAGAAGAATTTGCGCCATTGATTTCCAGAAAGTAGCGGTCAGCCTTGGGCAGATCCATCTTGTTCAGCTGCTTTGCGTAGAAAGCAGTGCCACGGTAGTAGTCACCGCCACCGTCCTGGCCGTCGATTGCGTTCCAGGTGTGAGGCAGGTTGACCCAGTACCAGTTGGTCGGCATGGTCTGGGGAACGGTCGTAGTTTCCTGAGAGAAAGCCCATTTGGTGTTCAGAGAAAAAATCTCGCGCATAAAAGAACCTCCTTGTAAATATGCGTAGGACGTATACAAAAGCCCAGCATATTACGCCTAGTGTAAAGAAAAAGACAAAAAGTATCAATGGGAATCCATATGGATTCTGACGCGATTTGGCATAAAATTGTACGGATACTCCAAAGGTCTCCGCACTTTGAAAAGAACGGAGACTCACGTTGAAAGAATTACAGGCCGAAGTAACGAATTGCGTTGTTGCAGCAGATGCCCTCAACGATCTTCTTTAGAGAAGCTTCGTTGTTTGGGTATTCACCATTCTCGACCCAGTTGCCAATCAGGTTGCACAGGATGCGGCGGAAATAGTCGTGGCGTGCATAGGACAGGAAAGAGCGGGAATCGGTCAGCATACCAACAAAGTTGCCCAGCAGGCCCAGGCTTGCCAGAGACTGCATCTGTTCTTCCATGCCAGTCTTGGTGTCGTTGAACCACCAGGCAGAGCCGTGCTGTATCTTGCCGGCAATCTCAGGGCTCTGGAAGCAGCCCAGGATGGTGCCGATCTGTGCATTGTCAGCTGGATTCAGAGAGTACAGGATGGTCTTGGGCAGCTCGTCGGTTGCATCCAGTGCGCTCAGCAGAGCAGCAATGTTGCCGCCGCAGGTGTTCTGCGCAATCATGTCGTAACCGGTATCGGGCCCCATGGCAGCAAACTTTGCCTTGTTGTTATCACGCAAGCAGGAATAGTGCAGCTGCATCACGATGTTGCGGCTGTGGTAGTTGCGTGCTAAGAACAGCAGGATTGCGGTCTGGTACATTTCAGCTTCTTCCTTGGTGATAGCCTGACCAGCCATAGCCTTCTGGAAGACAGCCTCGACCTGCTCGTCAGAAGCCGGACGGAACATCACGTAGTCCAGTCCGTGGTCGCTGGCCTTGCAGTCGTGTGCTGCAAAGAAGTCCAGACGCTCCAGCAGAGCAGCCTTGACATCCGCAACGGTGTTCAGGCTTTCCTTGCCAACGCTGGCAGCCAGTTTACCCATATATTCTGCAAAGCCGGGCTTGTGGATGTTGACAGCCTTGTCAGGACGGAAAGAAGGGCAGATCTTGCAGGTGATGGAAGAATCGGCTGCAATCTTCTCGTGCCATTCCAGAGAATCGATGGGGTCATCGGTGGTGCCGACCATGGCAACATTGGACTGACGGATCAGGCCGCGGACGGTCATATTTTCACCGTGCTGCAGCATTTCGTTGCAGTGCTTATAAATTTCCTGTGCGTTTTCAGGGGTGAAAGCTTCCTCAATGCCGAAGTACTTGTGCAGCTCCAGGTTGCACCAGTGGTACATGGGATTGCCAATTGCCATTTCCAGCGCTTCAGCAAACTTCTGGATGCGCGCTACACCGGGCTTATCGCCGGTTACATAGTCCTCAGACAGGCCGTTGGAACGCATGACACGCCATTTGTAGTGGTCGCCTGCGTAAGAGCCATCGGGCTGTTTGCCGCCCAGCCAGATATCTTCCAGCGCATTGAAACGACGGTCTTCGTAAATCTCCTTGGGAGAGATATGGCAGTGATAGTCCACGATGGGCATATTTTCAGCATAGTCGTGGAACAGGTGCTTAGCGGTTTCGGTTTCCAGCAGGAAATCCTTATCCATAAATGCTTTCATAGATATCTCTTACACGGCACAAAAGCCGTACGCCCGGTTGGAACGTGCGATATGTGCCGTGTACTCCTCCTTTAATAAAGCAAAAGCAAAGTACGAAAAAATCTGCGGTTCATTAGCGCTGCACACGGCCGGAACCATCGCCGCCAGCAAGCTTCTCAACTTCAGCGATAGTAGCAAAGTTGTAGTCGCCTTCGATGCTATGCTTCAGTGCGGAAGCAGCGACTGCAAACTCAACAGCGTCCTGAGTGGATTTGCCGCTCAGCAGCGCATAGATCAGGCCGCCGCCGAAGGAGTCACCGCCGCCGATGCGGTCGATGATGTGCAGGTGATACTTCTTGGAGAAGCAGTACTCGTCAGAAGCAGCATCGTACAGCATAGCGCTCCAGTCGTTGTCGAAAGCACTCTTGCTCTCGCGCAGAGTGATAGCCACCTTCTCGAAGCTGAATTTGTCAGCCAGTTGCTTCGCAACGCTCTTGTAGCCTTCGCGGTTGATCTCACCAGCGGTGATGTCGGTAGCCTCAGCCTCAATGCCGAAGACGTCCTTTGCGTCCTCCTCGTTGGAGATGCAGACATCAACGTACTGGCACAGCTCGGTCATAGCAGCACGAGCTTGCTCACGAGTCCACAGCTTGCCGCGGTAGTTCAGGTCGCAGCTGATCTTGCAGCCGTGTGCCTTAGCAGCCTTGCAGGCTTCCTTGCAGATTGCAACAACGTTTGCGCCCAGAGCCGGAGTAATACCGGTGAAGTGGAACCACTCTGCGCCCTCGAAAATCTCGTCCCAGTTGAAGTCGTCAGTGGTAGCTTCCTGGATAGCGGAGTGAGCACGGTCGTAGATGCAGACGGAAGGCCGCTGAGAAGCGCCCTTTTCGTTGAAGTAGATACCAACACGGTCGCCGCCGCGGGTGATCATGCTGGTGTTGACGCCGTAGCGGCGCAGGCTGTTCACAGCAGCCTGACCGATTGCGTGTGTGGGCAGCTTGGAAACAAAGTATGCGTCCATGCCGTAGTTCGCCAGGGAAACAGCAACGTTGGCTTCGCCGCCGCCGAAGGTGAACGCCAGGTGGTCCGCCTGAACAAAGCGCTCGTAGTTATAAGGCTGCAGACGGAGCATCAGTTCGCCGAAGGTAACAACTTTCTTAGACATGGTGATAAACTCCTTTTTATGCGTTTGTTATCAATGAAAATTACTTCTGAACCAGTAGGATTGCAAAGCCGCCGACTTCGTCGGCCAGGCAGCATGCAATGTTCTTGCCGTTCTGGTTGACCATGCTGTCAAGGTCAAACTTTACGCCGCGGCGGCTCAGGTGGTAAACCGCACGGTCGACGTTGTTGCACTGGATAGCAATATGACCATTTTTGCCGCGGCCGTTGGACGTCATGATTTCGAATTCCTTGTTGCCAACAGTGATCTTCTTGTTCAGCAGGTCGGCCAGCAGGTTTGCGGTAACCATTGCATCTTCTTCGTTTTCGCTGTTGATGTCGAGGCGGCCCAGTTCCAGGCCCAGCATAACGTCGACAGCTTCCTTGGTCATAGCGGTGATCTTTTCCCAGTCGTGAGCCTTGATCACGTCAGACTTGCACATCCAGGTGCCGCCGACAGCGAAGATTTGGTCGTAGCCCAGGTAGTCGTTTACGTTCTTAGCGTTGACGCCGCCAGTGCACATCCACTTAGCATCTTTCAGCGCAGCGCCGATGTTCTTCAGCATGTTGACACCGCCGTTTGCTTCAGCAGGGAAGAACTTTAGAGCTTCACAGCCCATGTTCATAGCCTGCTGCATTTCGCCGGCAGAAGCAGTACCGGGCATTGCGATGCCGCCCTTGTCGATGACATGCTGCACCACGTTGGGGTCAAAGCCGGGAGCAACGATGAAGGATGCACCAGCAGCCATAGCGCGGTCTGCTTGCTCAGTGGTCAGGACAGTGCCGGCACCCAGCAGCATTTCAGGCATTTCTTCGTGAATCTTGCGGATGCAATCTTCCGCGCAAGCAGTGCGGAACGTGACCTCGGCAGCAGGCAGGCCGCCGTCAGCCAGAGCTTTGCACAGAGGCAGGGCCTCATCAACACTATTGAAAGCGATAACAGGAATAATACCAATTTGGTAAACTTTGTTCAGTACGTCATTCATAACGGGTTCCTCCTACTAAAAGCTAAAAGAATGGAATGTGAAAACAAATAGATTGACAGCGTTACGCTTGATGTTACGTTGCATTACAGTATCTTGTATACGTAGAAAATAAGAGAAAATCTTACTGCAATAACGAAAAAATAAACGAAAGAAAAACTGCGAAACATCGAATGAAAAGCAAGAGAAGCTAGGAACGCAACCTGTTGAAAAAGCCGGATCGACATACAAACAGCCATAATGGGACCAGGATGTATTTGTATTTTCAGGCTGCAAAATCGCTTGCATTTTCGCAGGAAATTTTGCGCAGCTTTGGTGTGAGGTCTGAAATGCCCGAATACTTTTTACTTGCATACCAGTTGACGCATCAACGCTTTCCGTGATACAGTGAAATGAAAAGATAGAAATAAAAGTATACAGAAAAAAACAGGAGACACCTATGCGTTTGACAGAAAGACTGCCTCGGGAAACCGGCCGAGATTACGCCCTTCGGACGATCAAAGATAATATTGTGCGTCTGGAACTGGTGCCCGGCAGTATGGTGAGCGAGAACGAGCTGGCTGCTGAAATGGGTTTATCCCGTACGCCGGTGCGAGAAGCACTGATTGAACTTTCCAAGGCAAAAATCGTTGAGATCTATCCGCAGCGTGGCAGCAGCATTTCGCTCATTGATTATAATTTGGTTGAAGAAGCACGTTTTATGCGTCAGGTTTTAGAATGTGCTGTCGTAGAGCAATGCTGCGGCAAGACCAATGTAGTGGAATTGCAGAAGTTGCAGGAGAATCTGCGTTTGCAGCAGTTCTACCAGCAGGATGGGCAAACTGGTGCCGAAATGCTGATGGAACTGGATAATGGGTTCCACGCGCTGTTGTTTGAGATGGCAGGTAAGTCGCATGTATATCAGCTGATGGAAAATATATCTCTGCACGCCGAGCGTGTGCACAGCCTGGCTTTGAGCAAGGTTGAAGACGAAAAAATTGTGGAGGACCACGAACTTTTGCTGAAAGGCATTATGGCGAATGAGCCAGAGTGTGTAGTTGAGCTGATGAAAAAGCACTTGAATCGATATGATATCGACGCAAAGGCCATCCGCGAAGCATATCCTGCATACTTCAAATAAGAAAAATCGAGAAATATCCGTCGCCGTGTTTAGAACACAGCGACGGATATTTTGCTTTGCAGCACGCTGCTGGGAATGGTATTGCTTTGGCAAAATTCGGTATATGAATAGCCATCCTCTATAAAAGTAAGTATCCTGTGAAACTATCCGGCATTGGTTGAATCTGATAATAAAAATGTTGTATACTAAAAAAGAATGTAGAAAAAAGGAGCGATAACAAATGCAGGGTCGAAAAATGCTGCGGCAGGACGGCTTTGAAACAGCGACTGCCTGGTGTGCCGGCTGTGCAGTCGGCTATCTGCTGCTTTCCATACTGGGCAGTATGGTGGGCGGCTTGCTCTTGGGGCAATGGCGGCAAGGTCCGGGCGCAGGCGCTTCACAGGCCAGCTATGAATGGATGGCCTGGTGCGGCAATCTGGCATTTAGCGTGCTGGGGTTGGTAATCCCCATTGCCGCGGGGCTTTGGCTGGGGCATCTGCCACGGCGTCAGCTGCGCCTGAATGCACCACAGAAGAAAGTTCTTTTGCCCGCACTGGCTGTTTATCTGGGCGGTTCCCAGTTAGCAGGCATTGCGGCAGGCTTTATCGGCGAGGTAACCGGCAGTACCCAGTCAATTCCTGTGCCGGAAGGCACAGCGGCCTGTGTTCTGGCATTTTTTGTGATTTGTGTGATTCCGCCTGTTTTGGAAGAAACCCTGTTCCGTGGGGTAATGCAGGGCTTTTTGCGGCCATATGGTTTGTGGCTGGCTATCGTGGGTCAGGCAGTTCCGTTTGCACTGCTGCACGGCAGTTTGTCCGCTGCATTTTTTGCACTGCTGGCAGGTATTTTCTTCGGCTGGCTGGCAGAACGCAGCGGCAGTATTTTGCCGGGTATGCTTTTGCACTTTGTGAATAACGTGATGGCGTTTGCGCAGATGCTTTTAATCAACAATGGTGCCCTCGGTGTGGCGCAGATGCTGAGCGGTATTTATCTGATGGTATTTCCACTGGTTGGATTGGTTGTGTTGGTTTGGTGGATTCGCCAGGGCGGACTGTTACAAAAACTGGAGCGTGTCTCCCGTGTGGACCGTCTGATATATAGTGTGCCATGGATGCTGACGCAGATTTTTCTACTGATTTTTTGCCTGTTTCTGGCATAACACAATAGATAGGAGATCCCATGACAGATCTGGAACTGATGCAGGTGGCTTTGCAGGAAGCAGAAAAAGCTGCACAATTGGGCGAAGTGCCGGTGGGCACTGTGATAGCCAAAGATGGCGAAATTGTTGCCGCAGCGCACAACACCCGTGAGACGGAAAAAAACGCGACCCACCATGCCGAATTGCTGGCAATTGATGCCGCCTGCAAAAAGCTGGGCGGTTGGCGGCTGTGGCAGTGCGAACTGTTTGTGACGCTGGAGCCGTGCCCCATGTGTGCGGGTGCAATCATCAACAGCCGCATCCGCAGGGTGGTGTATGGTGCACCGGATACCAAGGCAGGCTGCTGCGGCTCGGTAACGAATTTGTTTGCCATGCCGTTCAACCATAAACCGAAACTGGAAAGTGGACTGTGTGCAGATGAAGCAGGCGCACTGCTTTCTCGCTTTTTTATAGAATTGCGGGAAAAACGTGCCGGTATGCCCAAGTGGCGTCCGCCGCAGCCCAAAGCAAATAACAAATAGAGTTTACCTTACTGAGAAGGAGGAATGCACGATGCCGTATTCTGATAATGATGATTTTGAGATGAACTTTTTTGATGAAGAACCGGAAGAAGAAGCAACGATACAGGAAATGAAAGCCAGCCACCATGCAATCTTCGATTGGGCGGCCGGTGGTGCCACCGACCTGATGGGCGATGACATGCCACAGCAGGACGAGGAAAAAACACAGCTGTTTTCGGACGTACCGGAACCGGACGTGGCAACCAAAACAGTGGCTGAAAATGGCTGGACGACGCTGACCAATCCGGAACCGGAACCAGAGCCGGAACCGGCGCCTCAGCCCCAGGAAAGCGCGCAGCCGACAGAATCTGCGCAGCCGATGGAAGAACCCAAACAGCCCCAGAACGGTCATGAAAATAATGGGCATGTGGTGCTGATTTCTGGCGGTGATCGGGGCATCGGTGCAGCAGCTGTGCGGATGTTCTGGCAGGCCGGTTACCGTACTGCATTTTTCTATCACACCAATGAGGACGCAGCTCGTGCGCTGGTCAACGAGCTGGGCTGTGATTGCGTAGCAGTGCAGTGTGATGTGGCCGACCGCGCTGCCTGCGAAGCGGCGTGGAAAGTGGTGCAGCGTACCATAGGTGAACCGGATGTGCTGGTCTGCAATGCAGGCGTGGCACAGCAGAAGCTATTCACCGACATTACAGAAGCAGATTGGCAGCACATGATCGGCGTGGATTTGACTGGCGTATTCCATTTGTGCCAGTTGGCTTTGCCCGATATGATTCGCAATAAGTACGGCCGTATTTTGACGGTCAGCAGCATGTGGGGGCAGACGGGCGGCAGCTGTGAAGTACATTATTCGGCCGCAAAGGCAGGCGTGATCGGCTTGACAAAGGCTTTGGCAAAAGAGGAAGGCCCCAGCGGAATTACCGTGAACTGTGTGGCACCCGGCGTCATTGAAACTGATATGATGCGCAGCTTTACCGCGGAAGATAAGGCAGCACTGGCAGAAGAAACCCCGGTGCAGCGCCTGGGCACGCCGGAGGAAGTGGCACGTATGCTGGTATTCCTGGCAAACGAGAAAGCTGGATTCATTACGGGTCAAATCTTGGGTGTAAATGGTGGTCTGGTCATTTAAACGCGGAAAAAAGAGGAAATACGCTGTTTTTGACGAAAAAAGCGTGACAAAACCCGATAAAGCGTGTATAATGTAAAATTGATTACCTATGTTTATCCCGACAAGCAGCGGAACCAAAAGGAGAGGACGAAATATGAGCATTTCTTTAAAAGATTTGATCAAGAGGGGCACCGCCCATGGCTACGTTACAGTGGCAGAAGTGAATGCTGTTGTGGCTGAAGGCAGCGCAGATCCGGAAAGTCTGTACAGCATGCTGGACGAAAAGGATATCGAAGTGCGCGATACCAGCGCCGCTGAACTGGACGATATTTTGTCTGAGTCCGAACTGCGCCGCAAGCGTGAAAAATACCGTGAAAGCCGCCGTCGTGCAGATGAGGCACCGGACAGCGATATGGAGCACGACGATGATGAGCGTGCCGAGGATGCTGCCGACACCAAGGCTGCTATGGACGAGCTGCTGGATGACCCCGTTAAGAACTATCTGAAGCAGATCGGTCAGATTCCCCTGCTGAGCGCAGAACAGGAAATCAGCCTGTCCAAGCGTATCCATGCAGGCGCAGAGGCTGCGCATATTCTGTATGCAGACCGTAAAAAGTACGGCAGCCCTGAATACATCAAGAGAAACGGTGAGCGTTTCTCCTTTGAAGAAGATTTGAGCAACCTGAAGCCCGGCGATCTGCTGGATATGGGCGAACTTGCAGAAGAAAGCGACGAGCAGGAGCGTGAAAACGAAAAGGAAGCCGACGAGGCAACCGAAAACGGTCCTCTGTCTGAGGAAGGCCGCGCATCTCTGCTGGCAACCCGTTCCGACGGTCTGGCAGCACGCCGCTCTTTGAGCGAAGCAAACCTGCGTCTGGTTGTTTCTATTGCAAAGAAGCACGTAGGTCATAACCTGGCATTCCTGGACCTGATTCAGGAAGGCAACATCGGCCTGATCAAGGCTGCAGAAAAGTTTGACTGCGAGCGTGGATTCCGTTTCTCCACCTACGCAACCTGGTGGATTCGTCAGGCAATCACCCGTGCCATCGCAGACCAGGCTCGTACCATCCGTATCCCGGTACATATGGTCGAGACCATCAACCGTATGCGTCAGGCTACCAATATGCTGGTGTACCAGAACGGCCACGAGCCCACGCCTGAAGAACTGGCAAAGGCTATGGACATGAGCGTGGAGCGTGTGCGTGAGATCCAGCGCATGGCACAGGAACCTGCCAGCCTGGAAAGCCCTGTTGGTGAGGAAGAAGATTCCTCTCTGGGCGATTTCGTTGCTGACGAAAGTGCAGAAGCACCCGGTAAGGCTGCTGACCGTGCAATGATTGCACAGCAGATCAACCTGGCTCTGCAGAGCCTGACTCCCCGTGAGGCAAAGGTCATTCGTCTGCGCTTCGGCCTGGATGACGGCCGTCCCCGTACGCTGGAAGAAGTCGGCAAGGACTTTGGCGTTACTCGTGAACGCGTGCGTCAGATTGAAGCAAAGGCAATCCGCAAGCTGCACAGCCGCAAGTGCCTGGCCTTGCTGAACGGCCTGATTGAGTAATCTCATTACTGTATAACAAAAGCCCTCCCTGCGCATTCTAGCGTGGGAGGGCTTTTTGTATGTGGGAAACGCTGCGTGATACAATGGCGCCGTTTTTATGGGGCGGTGCATTGGCATTGGTATTGAATATTCCGCTGTGCTGGCTGGAAAAGCATCTGCAATGGCTGAAGCCCAAGCTGCGGCGTGCCGTTGCGCTGGCGTGTATCACGGCCGGGATGCTGGGTCTGGTCCTGCTGGGCATTTGGCTGTTGGTACCTCAGATGATGCGGGCTGTGACAAATTTGAATGGCGATTTTGCACAGGTAGAACAAGAGCTTGCACAGATGTTAGGCAGTTGGGGAGAGCAGATGCTGCAAAAGGTGCAGCAGGCAAGCGTAAGCTCTGGCAGTTCCTTGTTGGAAACCGGTATGACGGCGGCACGAAGCATTGCTGCACTCCTGACCGATATGGGGCTGGGACTGGTGCTGGCCTTATATCTGCTGGCCAGTAAGGAAAGCAATCAGGCACGAACAAAGCGACTGTGCCTTGCAGCGTTTGGCGAGAAACGCACCCGAACCATTGCCCGTGTGGCGCACCAGTCTGCCCAGGTGTTCGGCGGATTTGTTGTGGGGCAGTGTCTGGAGGCAATGATTCTGACAGGCATGTTTGTAGTAACGCTGTTGGTCTTACGCTTTCCCTATGCACTGCCCGTCAGCGTGGTGATTGGAGTGACGGCACTGATTCCAATTTTCGGTGCATGGATTGGTGGTGCGGTGGGAGTGCTGCTGACCTTATCCGCAGGTACACGAAAAGCAGTGGAATTTCTGGTTGTGTTTCTGGTGGTTCAGCAAGTGGAAAATCAGATGATTTATCCCCGTGTAGTAGGAAAACGAATCGGTTTGCCGCCCATGTGGGTGTTGGCAGGCGTACTGCTGGGCGGCGGTATTTTGGGGCCGGCCGGCGTTTTTCTGGGAATCCCTATCGTGGGTGTCATTTATGATCAAGGACGGCGTTGGGTGCATTTTAGGCTGGACAAACAAAAAAAGATGTGATATACTATTCTAGTCGATGCAGGTATAGTACATCGGCTAGTACATCGGCCTTCCAAGCCGAGGAGGTGGGTTCGATTCCCATTACCTGCTCCAAGAAGCACAGCTGTATGGCTGTGCTTTTTCTTTTTGTACACGGGGAAAAACCAGACATTGGGGAGAACAAATCCTCGGCTCCATACAGAAAAAGTCCGCTGTGAAGCCATATCACAGCGGACTTTTTGTACAGTTAACGATTCTTGCGCTTTTTGCGCAGGTAGAAAATCAGTCCCAAAACAATGCCGAGCAGCAAGAACCACGGCCAGAGATACACAATCCAAAGCAGAATGTCCAGCAGGGTGTTGCCAAAGGCACGCAAGGCACGCTGGAACGTGTCAGCCAGTTTGGACAGCGGACTGGTCTGGGTGGGGGTGTAGGTCTTTACTTCAGACAGGGACAAATTTACGGTGCAGTAGTCGGTTTGATCTTCCAGATAGTTCAGCTGAGCCTGCCAGCTTTCCAGCTCCGACTGGGTTTGGGTCAGCTGTTCTTCGATGGTCAAAAGGTCCGTCAGTGTTTCGGCTTTCTGCTGCAGCTCCAGCAAACGGTCTCGGTTAGCGAGCAGTGCATCCAGGCGAGCCTGTGTGTCGATATATTGCGTGGTCACGTCATCCGCAGTTTCACTGGTGTGGAGTACCTTACCGGCAGCGGCTGCCAGATCCAGGAATTCATGATAGTGGTCAACTGGGATGCGGTAGATGCAGTAAAGATTGCGGGATTCGTTGGGCTGGGTGGATTCTTCTGTCTGCTGAACGTAGCCATTCGTAGTGGTAATGGCTTGTTCCAACGCAGCACGCGTGCCGGTGTAGTCGGTGGATTCCAGACGTAAATCGGCAGTATAGATGACTTTACGAGATTCTACGCCGCGAGAAAGCATCCTGGAATCCATCGGATTTGCAGCACCGTCAGGGGTGTCGGAGGCAACAGAGTCGGACTGCGATACGCTGTCCATGGCAAATTCAGAAGGGGATTCGAGCATGGCAGAACCGTTACCGGCGGCAGCAGTTTCCGGTAAGACATAGTTTTGGATGCCAAACGAATTGTTTAAGGCAGGACCGGCTGCCGCAGCCAAACCAATGCAGCAAACCAATGCAGCTGCAATCTGCCATCTTTTTACGCGTCCAAAGCGCAGCTTTGTGATTTTGCGGCGCGGCGCGGCCATTTTCGGTGCATCGGCAGGGTCGGCATCGGCTTCCATAGCCAATAAACGTTCTTTCAATGCATCCGGAGCATGGACGGTGTCCAACTGATTCTTATAGGCATCAGACCAATTCATTTTCCATATCCTCCTTCAGAAGTTCGCGCAGCCTGGCTCGCCCACGGGAAAGCCAGGTCAGCACGGTATTGGGGGAAACATCCTGCATATCTCCGATTTCGGCAGCGGTATAGCCTTCATAATAATGCAGGTAAATTGCAGTGCGGTAATTTTCCGGCAGCGACATTACGACGCTCAGAATCTCACCGTTTTCGGTGTCGGCGGGCACAGGAAGGGCTTCGTCCAGTGAAAGATTTTTGCTTTCGGCCAGTCGGCATAAATCATGGCAGCGATTGAGCGTGACACGAATCAGCCAGGCCTTCAGATGTGTTTCGCTGGTAAAGGTTTTACCACAGTGCAGAAGCCTTTCATATGTATCCTGTACAGCGTCTTCGGCATCTTCAGGACGAGATACTGCGTGCAAAGCTACGCGGTACAGAGTGTCGGCATACCGTTCTACCGCAAGGCGGAATACATCGGTTGTTGCCAAGGTGTTCATAAACGCCTCCTCCTTTGCTTGCTTCTATAAAGAATACGGGCTGCAAGTGGAAACTATTGCAGCTGCGAAAAAATATCGCAAATTATAGAAGAAATGAAAAAAGAAAAAGGCCCAGCGACTGGCTGGACCTTTTCTTTAGCAAAAAACTTACTTGTTGCCCAGGGTTTTAATGTCGTCGTTGTCGGCGAAAGCAACGGCGTTATAGCCGGCAGCTTCCAGCTGACCAAACTGCTTGCCCAACTTTTTAGCCTGGGGCAGGATCGTGACATCGTATTCCTCTCGCAGGGTAGCTGCCTTTGCCAGTACGTCAGCAAAATCCAGCTCCGGCAGATAGACCAGAGCCAGGCGCTGCTTTGCACCGGGAATCTGGTAGCCACTCTCCAGCAGGATAGAGCAGACACGCTCGAAACCAATGGAGAAGCCAACTGCAGGCACCTGCTGGCCCAGGAACTTGCCGACCATGTTGTCGTAACGGCCGCCGCCGGCAACTGCGCCGGAGAACTGCGGGCAAGTCACTTCAAAGACCATGCCGGTGTAGTAGCCCTGACCACGTACCAGGCTGGGGCAGTAAGCCACGCCATAGCGGCCGCCAGCCAGCTTTTCAGCAGTCTTCAGAACGTACTTCAAATCATCAGCCACGGATGCGTCCTGGCACTTAGATGCAACAGCATCCAGGCTGACGTCACCGGCTGCGATAAAGTCAGACAGCGCTGCGATAGCATCGGCAGGCAACTGCTTTTCGGTCAGCTCCTTGGCAACGCCTTCGGCACCGATCTTGTCCATCTTATCGAAGGTGATGCAGACGGAATCCAGTGTGTCAGCTGCAAAGCCCATCGATTCCAGCATACCGCGCAGAATACGGCGGTCGTTGATGTTCACGGTGAAATCGTTGAAGCCGATGTTCAGCAGAGCACGCGTGGTTACGTCAATCAGTTCCACCTCAGCATTGGGGCTGCTGTCGCCCAGAATGTCAATATCACACTGGACGAACTCACGCAGACGGCCCTTCTGGGGACGCTCGGCACGGAACACGCGGTCGGTCTGAATCACCTTAAAGGGGGTGGGCAGGTTGGCCTTGTTAGCAGCGTAGTAACGGCTCAAAGGCAGGGTCAAGTCGTAGCGCAGACCCATATCACTCAGCTTGGAAGCGTCACCGCTGGCCAGTGCAGACTGGAGCTTTTCACCGCGCTTCAGCACCTTGAAAATCAGGTTCAGGTTATCGCCGCCATCGGACTTGTCCAGGTTTTCGGCATCTTCCATCAGGGGGGTGGAAATGCGCTGGAAACCGGCAGAACGGTAAGTGTCCAGGATTTGGTTCTGAATATAATCGCGCAGGCGCTGCTCGGCGGGCAGCAGGTCGCGCATACCCTTCAAAGGCTGGGTTTTCATAAGTACATTCTCCTCTATCACCAGAAATAAAGTCTAATTCCATCAATACTGATTATTATACGATTGAATCGGGTTTTCGTCAATAAAACCGCATAGGTATCGTATAATTTGGGTGGCCCTTCACCAGACTTTTGGGAAGGAGGGCTTTTTATGCAGCGTATATTACAAAAGTGTCCCTGGCTGATTTTATTAGCCGGGGCGCTGATACAGATTTTGACAGGGATTCCTTCGGCGTGGGGGGCGTTCCAAAAACCAGTCATCAGCGAGTACGGCTTGAATGAGCAATCGGCAGGATACATTTTTAGTATTCTGATTGCCGGGTATGGCATTGGTTGTGCCGTAGGTGGCTTTTTGCAGGATAAGTATGGCCCACGAAAAGCGGCGCTGGCAGGAACGGTATTATTATGTGGAGGTATCGCGCTAGGCGGTGTGATCCCGCAGGGGAAAGCATGGCTGTTCTATCTGGTGTTTTCAATTCCAGTAGGGCTGGGCAGTGCGTTTTTGTATCCGGCGGTGTTGTCCTGTGCGCAAAAATGGTATGTGGACCGTAAAGGTTTGGCTACTGGCGTGGTTGGCTGCGCTATGGGACTTTCGGGATTGTTTTTGACAGGATTCATTAGCCTGTTTACCAAAGGCGTCTGGCAGGAAAAGGGGATTCGCTGGGCATTTTTTGCTTTAGCTTTGCTTACGCTGCCGGTGTGTTTGGGGGCAGGAGTGCTGCTGGAAAATCCAAAGAAGGCAGCTGTAACCAATGCAGAAAAACAAAAAGGCTGTTCCCCAAAGCAGATGCTGTGCACAAAGAATTACTGGCTTTTGGCGGCGGCTGTGGCACTTTCCACCCCGGCGGTACAGCTATTTAGCCCGATGTTGGTAGAAATCGGTGCGGAGCGTGGCCTTGCAGAAGGGCAGGCCTTGTGGGCTGTCATGTTGGGCAGCGTTGGCAATGCCGCCGGACGACTGACCATGCCGATGCTCAGCGATAAAATAAGTCGCAAAAAAACGGATCAGTTCTTGTTTGTGGGGCTGGCAGCGTTCTCATTAGGATTTTGGTTTGCGCCAGGCTGGTGGATGATTGCGGCGTATGTATGCCTGTGTGTATGCTATTCCGGTTTGGCGGCGGTACTGCCTGCCTTTTCTACGGATTTGTTTGGGCTGGCGCACGCTGGGGTGAATTACGGCCTGTTAGCTCTGGGTCAGACGGTGGGCAGTTTGAGCTTTCCGTTGCTGGCGGATGGACTGGGACTGAAAAACGGGCGGCACCTTTTGGCAATTGCGGCGGCAGCTGTGGGTTTCTTTGTCATAAAAGCGGTACAAATACCGGCACAACAGCAGCTATCAGGCGGAGGTGCTGAAAAAGCGTGAAAAAATGAGCTGATTTTTGGAAGTCGGTTTTCCCACTTATCCCTTGCAAAAAAAAAGACGAAATGGTACTCTAATACAGTATGAAAAAAGATGTTGCTTTTTGGCGAACGTGCGCCGGCATGCGGCTTGAAAAGCGTGGGGAAAGTGCAAAACGGAGTGTGAAAAATGGCAAAGATCGGTTTTGATAATGAGCTTTATATGAAAAAGCAAAAGGAGCATATCCTGGAGCGTATCAAGAACTCCAATGGCAAGCTGTATCTGGAGTTCGGTGGCAAGCTGTTTGACGATTACCATGCAGCTCGTGTGCTGCCCGGCTTCGATGTAAATGCAAAAATCAAGCTGCTGTGCGAACTGCGCGATATGGCAGAGATCATCTTTGTCGTGTCTGCAGGCGATATTGAAAAGACCAAAGTCCGTGCAGACCTGGGCATCACCTATGACATGGACGTGCTGCGCCTGATCGATGACATCACCCGTCTGGGCATCCAGGTAAACAGCGTGGTTATCACTCGCTACGCAGGCCAAGCAGCTGCCGATGCATTTATGTCCAAGCTGACCCAGCGTGGCGTGAAGAACTATGCCCACAAGTCGATCAAGGGATATCCCACGGAGATTGATTATATTTGCAGCGACGAAGGCTTTGGCTCGAACCCCTATATTGAAACGACCAAGCCTCTGGTTGTTGTTACCGCTCCCGGTCCC
Source organism: Butyricicoccus sp. (assembly GCA_020025885.1). GTDB lineage: Bacteria > Bacillota > Clostridia > Oscillospirales > Butyricicoccaceae > Butyricicoccus. Next base: position 26,382 of record JAHHRJ010000001.1, read on the forward strand.
GGCAGCGGAAAGCTGGCTACCTGCCTGTCTCAGGTATACCACGAGAGCCTGCGCGGTGTGAATGCTGGCTATGCAAAGTTTGAAACGTTCCCCATCTGGAATATGCCTTTGAAGCACCCGGTCAACCTGGCATACGAAGCTGCTACCGCAGACTTGAACGACGTCAACATGATCGACCCGTTCCATCTGGATGCCTACGGTGAGACCACCGTCAACTATAACCGCGACGTGGAAGCATTCCCCATTGTAAAGAGCACTCTGGCACGTATCAGCAATGGTGCATTCGATTATAAGAGCCCCACGGATATGGGCGTGAATATGGTTGGCAATGCAATCGTGGACGACGAAGTTGTTTGCGAGGCAAGCCGCCAGGAAATCATCCGCCGTTTCTTTGCAGCAAAGTGTGCTGTACGCAAAGGTACTGGCACGACGGAATCTCTGGATAAGATCCGCATGATTATGCGTCAGCTGGACATCACCCCGGATATCCGCAAGGTTGTTGGCGCGGCTCTGGATAAATCCCAGAACTACGGCGCACCGGCAGCAGCGATTGAGCTGGCTGATGGTCGCATCATTACTGGCAAGGAAAGCAAGCTGATGAGTGCGTCCGCTTCCTGTGTGTTGAATGCTATTAAGGCACTGACGAATATTGATGACGATCTGACGCTGCTGACCCCCATCATCCTGCAGCCCATGCTGGAGCTGAAAACGGAGATCCTGAACAGCCGCAGCACCTTGCTGAAGCTGGACGATGTGCTGACCGCACTGGCTATCTCCGGCGCAACCAACACTATGACGGCACGCGCTATGTGGGCACTGAAGGAGCTGCGTGAGTGCGAGTTCCACTCTACACAGATGCTGCATTCTGGCGATGAAGGCACGCTGCGCCGTCTGGGCCTGCGTGTAACCAGTGAGCCTGTTTATCCTGGTAAGGATTTGTTCTTCTAATCTAATACGAATCATAAATGAAAAAACAATGGGCACCTGTGCTGCTGTCGCACAGATGCCCATTGTTTTATGAAAAATAATTCGATAAATATAAAAATGGAATTGACTTTTTCGTGTTATAGATATAAAATTAACAAGGCGATACGGGATTACAAAAACCGATAAAAAGGAGAATGGATGATGGATATGACAAAAATTCAAAAACTGAATGGATATTTTGAAAGCGAAATTGCAAAATGTACAGAAAAAGGCGCGGAATTGACCGTAGAAGAACGAAAAGATGAAGCAGTCTTTGCAGTCATCCGCGGAAATATTCTGGATATTTTCAAGACCATTTCTTCCGTGGCAGAAGAAATTTCCAGTGGAGATGAAGAAAAATTCCGCGAGTTCTTCCTGAGCAAAACGGAGCAGATTCCCCAGAACTGGCATATGTCTCTGGAGCGTGCGCGTGCACATGGCGATGCGGAAGCAGCACACATCGAACGGGTAAAGCTGGAGGCAATCGAGGAAATCAAAGCAACCTTTGCGCAGATCTGGGAGGAAGCATAATGACCGAAACAGAAGCGGTCCAACTGTTTAAGTGCTTGGCGGATCGCTCCCGATTGCAGATTTTGAAATCGCTTGCCATCGAGGATATGTATGTGGAACGGCTGGCTGAGCGCTTGGCTTTGACGCCTTCAACGGTATCGTTTCACCTGAAAAAGCTGGCAGATGCCGGTGCAGTGCGCTCCTACAAAAATCAGTATTATACGATGTATGCGCTTTGCCGCGAGGTGTTTGATGCGGATATTCTGGACATCATTACTCAAACCTCGGACGAAGCGGATTTGCAGGAACGGCGCGAAGCAGAATATCGCCAGCGCGTGCTGCAAAGTTTTTTTGTGTATGGAAAGTTGAAAAGCATTCCGACACAGCGAAAAAAAGAACGCATCATTCTGGAAGAAATGGCAAAAGCATTTACCAAAGACCGCATCTACACAGAACGCGAAGTGAATATCATCCTCGCGGATTTTTATGATGATTTTTGTACTTTGCGCCGTGATATGGTTGCGGAGCAAATTTTGGATCGGGATAAAAACGGCTACTGGCGCACGGAGAACAATTAAACACGAAAAGAGATGAGCATGCATGGATTGCGTGCTCATTTCTTTTGATGAAAAAATGCAATACGGACGGCACTTTTTTAACAATCACGAATATTGAGATGAAAATTTGTAAAAAAATGCTTGACATTTTATAAACAAACTGATAAATTAGGCGAGCGTTTTGCGTTGGAAAAAGAATGCAAGGTAAGCATCTTCCACGACGCAACATATTGAGGAGGATATTTTTATGAAGAAGTTTATGGCACTCCTGCTGAGTGTGGTTATGGCTTTTTCTCTGGTGGCCTGCGGTGCAACTGCCAGCGAAACAACTGTCGACCCTGCAAAGCAGACTGAGAGTACGAATGAGCAGTTTGACATCGTAATCATCGGCGCTGGTGGCGCTGGCCTGGCAGCAGCTGTTGAAGCTAGCGAGCAGGGCGCACACAACATTGTTGTGTTGGAGAAGATGTCTTTTGCTGGCGGCAGCACTACCATGGCATTTGGCGGCTTTAACTGCACCAATTCCCGCTTTATGGATGAACTGGGCCGCGAAGAGACCCCCATCCAGCTGGCAGACCGTATCATCAAGAATGGTTCTGGCCTGAACGATCCTGACATGGCTAGCGTGGTTGCTATGCAGACCCCTGCTGTCATCGAGTGGCTGGAAGGCTTTGGCTCTGAGTGGGGCAAGATCCGTTACAGCGACCTGCACTGCCCCACCGACGGCACGATTCCCGGCGTGGAGCTGGTCAAGGTGCTGAAGCAGCAGGCTGAGAAGAACGGTGTTGAGATTCGTTACAATTCTCCCGCTGTGGATCTGGTTGCTGACGAGGACGGTCGCGTTTGCGGCGTTAAGGTACAGGGCCCCGAAGGTGAGTACACGATTGATACTACCGCTGTCATCCTGGCAACCGGCGGCTTCGAGTCTAACCCCGAGATGATTGCTAAGTACGATAATCCGGGTCTGGCAAACATTCATCTGGCACCTAGCCAGGGCAACATGGGCGATGGCATTGTTATGGCCGAAAAGCTGGGCGCACAGTTGGTCAACATGAATCTGATTCAGCTGTCTTGCGCAGTGGCACCTTTCTCCATCCAGATGCAGATGCCTATCAAGAACAACGGCGTCATCTTCGTCAACAAGGAAGGTAAGCGCTTTACCAACGAGTACAGTAAGGCAAGCTCTGACCGCCGCATCACTGAGGATATCCTGAAGCAGACCGACGGCGAGTGCTATGGTATCTACAACGAGGAAATTTACCAGGAGTTCATGGCTATCGAGGAGAAAGATTTCTTCGACGAGTACCGTATGACTGGTATTGATAACAGCAGCCTGCTGGTCAAGGCTGACACCATTGAAGAGCTGGCTGAGAAGATCGGTTTGGATGCTGCTGTTCTGACCGAGACCATTGCGAACCTGAAGAATGACGGCATCGACAACGAGGTTGTGGTGGAGAGAGCTGATAGCTACAAGAAGGGCCCCTTCTATGCAATTCTGCTGACCCCCGGTGTCATGGACACTCTGGGTGGTGTGAAGGCTGATACCACTGGTCGCGTACTGAACACGGACAATAAGCCCATCAAGGGTCTGTACGCAGCTGGCGAAGTCATTGGTAATGTGCAGGGCACTTATTACTCTGTTGGTCTGGGCGAGGCAGCTGTTTTCGGCCGTGTTTCTGCCCGCAATGCGATCGAGTATGTCAATGACCGTGGCGGTCTGACCGAGCATGTGCCTTTCGAGCGCGGCGACAAGGCACCTGAGGCAGAGGCAGTTAAGGGCAACTTTACCGACGGTACCTTCACTGGTGAGGGCCAGGGCATGAATGGTATGATCAAGGTAGAAGTGACCGTCAAGGACGGCAGCATCACCGAAATCAAGGTGCTGGAGCAGTCTGAGACTCCTAACATTTATGCAGGTGCAGAGGAGCAGTTTATTCCGAATCTGATCAAGACTCAGAATCTGGATATCGACGCTGTTGCTGGTGCAACTCGTTCCAGCGAAGGCCTGCGTGCTGCTGTAAAGAGCGCATTGGGCCAGTAAGCCTGTAAACCTATAAAATGAATAAAAGAGCTCCTGTGCCATAGGCCGGGAGCTCTTTTTAGATGTAAAATAAGGTGTAAGCAGTTTTTACGAAAAAAGATTGGTATGGCATTGTGAATTTTATGCTGAGCCATCTTGAAAAAAACGGCGAATTTACTTATAATAAAAATAAGCGTGGTTACACCGGGGATTCGTCCCGGACGGCCCCGTTTATCAATAAGATAAAGGAGAGATCATCATGAACTATTCTCATGAAGTCGAGCGTATGTGCCCGTTGACCAAGGGTCCTAACCATGGTCCGGCTCCCATTCCCGAAGAGGGCAAGTGGGTTAAGGCATACCAGATCAGCGACATTTCCGGCCTGACCCACGGTGTGGGCTGGTGCGCACCCCAGCAGGGTACCTGCAAGCTGACCCTGAATGTTAAGAACGGTGTCATCGAGGAAGCTCTGGTTGAGACCATCGGCTGCTCCGGCATGACCCACTCTGCTGCTATGGCAGGCGAGATCCTGCCCGGCAAGACCATTCTGGAGGCTCTGAACACCGACCTGGTCTGCGACGCTATCAACGTTGCAATGCGCGAGCTGTTCCTGCAGATCGTTTACGGTCGTACCCAGACTGCTTTCTCTGAGGACGGCCTGCCTGTCGGCGCTGGCCTGGAGGACCTGGGCAAGGGCCTGCGTTCCATGACCGGTACCATTTTCTCCACCAAGGCAAAGGGTGTTCGTTACCTGGAGCTGACCGAAGGCTACATCACCAAGCTGGCTCTGGATGCTGACAACGAAGTTATCGGCTACCAGTTCGTCCGCCTGGGCAAGATGATGGAAGCGATTCGTCACGGTGTCGATGCTAAGGAAGCTTACGAGAGCAATATCGGCACCTACGGCCGCTTTGCTGAGGCTGCTAAGTACATCGATCCCCGCGAAGAATAAGAAAGGAGGAGTTTTATTATGGCTACATTTGAATCTATGGATCGCCGTATGCCTAAGATCGAGGCATGCCTGAAGGCTAATGGCCTGGAATCTCTGGACGCTTGCCGCGACATGCTCCTCGCAAAGGGCATCGACTGCGAGTCTATCGTTAAGGGCATTCAGCCCATCTGCTTCGAGAACGCTGTCTGGGCATACACCCTGGGCACCGCTATCGCTGTAAAGCGCGGCCTGAAGAACGCTTCTGAGTGTGCTGCTGCTATCGGCGAAGGTCTGGAAGCTTTCACCATCCCCGGTTCTGTTGCAGAGCAGCGTAAGGTTGGTCTGGGCCACGGTAACCTGGGCGCAATGCTGCTGGATGACAACACCAAGTGCTTCGCATTCCTGGCAGGCCACGAGTCCTTCGCAGCTGCTGAGGGCGCACTGGGCATCGCTCGTACCGCTAACAAGGCACGTAAGACCCCCCTGCGCGTTATCCTGAACGGCCTGGGCAAGGATGCTGCTTACATCATCAGCCGTATCAACGGCTTCACCTACGTGGAGACCGATTACGACTTCGCTACCGGCGACCTGAAGGTCGTTCGTGAGAAGGCTTTCTCTGAGGGCGAGCGCGCAGCAGTTAAGTGCTACGGTGCTAACGACGTTCAGGAAGGCGTTGCTATCATGAAGAAGGAAGCTGTTGAAGTTTCCATCACCGGTAACTCCACCAACCCCACTCGCTTCCAGCACCCCGTTGCTGGCACCTACAAGAAGTGGGCTATGGAGAACGGCAAGAAGTATTTCTCCGTTGCTTCCGGCGGCGGCACGGGCCGTACCCTGCACCCCGATAACGTTGCAGCTGGCCCCGCTTCTTACGGCATGACCGATACCATGGGCCGTATGCACGGTGACGCTCAGTTTGCAGGTTCTTCTTCTGTTCCTGCTCACGTTGAGATGATGGGTCTGATCGGCGCTGGCAACAACCCGATGGTCGGTATGACTGTCGCTTGCGCTGTTGCAGCTTCTCAGGCTGAATAATATCGCTTGACTTTTAAGGTCCGCTGTGTTCGCATGGCGGACCTTTTTTTGTGTGTAAAAATGGACACCACTTCGCTGTTTTCCACATGGAAGTGCGATTCGGTGGAAAATGCGATACTGCGATGATTTCGACAGATATGACTGCGCAAGGATACTGGGTCTGAAGCCTTTTACCCATTCTGCTTGGTCGAAACCACCATGCAGGAGAAAAGAGAACAAAACGGAATCAAAAAAGCTCCCGCTGCAGCGCGTAAGCGTCACAGCGGGAGCTTTTTTGTTGTTATAAGATTGCGAAGGAATTAGTTGTTCAGCAGCTCCTTGACAGAAGCCACAGTGCCGGACAGGTTCTGAATCTCGGAAGGAACGATGATCTTCGTAGCCTTGCCGTCAGCAACCTTACCCAGAGCCTCCAGGCTGCGCAGAGCAATAACCTTCTGAGTGGGATCGGCTTCGTTCAGCAGACGGATTGCATCTGCCTCTGCACGCTGGACAGCCAGGATAGCTTCTGCTTCGCCCTGTGCCTCCAGAATACGCTGCTGCTTGACAGCTTCGCCGCGCAGGATAGCGGACTGCTTTTCACCTTCAGCAGCGGTAATAGCTGCCTGCTTTTCGCCTTCAGCGGTCAGGATGGTAGCACGCTTTTCGCGCTCTGCCTTCATCTGCTTTTCCATGGCGTCCTGAATCTCACGCGGGGGAATAATGTTCTTAACTTCCACACGATTGACCTTGATGCCCCATTTGTCGGTGGCCTGGTCCAGAATAGCGGTGATCTTGCTGTTGATGGTATCGCGGCTGGTCAGGGTGTGATCCAGTTCCAGCTCGCCGATGATGTTACGCAGTGTGGTTGCAGACAGGCTCTCGATAGCGGAAATGGGGTTGTTTACGCCGTAGGTGTACAGCGTAGCATCCATGACTTGGAAGAACACGACGGTGTCGATCTGCATGGTGACGTTATCACGGGTGATAACCGGCTGAGGGGGGAAGTCGGCAACCTGCTCTTTCAGGCTGACGCGTTTTGCCACATGTTCAATGAACGGAACCTTGACATGGAAACCAGCCTCCAGCGTTTTGGAGTACTTGCCCAGGCGCTCAATGACGTAGGCATTGGCTTGCGGTACGATGATAAAGTTTCGCACGAGGATGATTAGAGCGATGATTCCAATAACAATCCAAACCATAAGTAAATCTCCTTTTTATCATTAGTGTTTTCCACATTGCGGACGGATTCAGTGGGCTGCATCGGTGATATACGGTTCCACAATCAGAACAGTGCTTTCCAATGCAACTACACGGCAAAGGGTGTCGGGCTGCAAGGTAACATCATCGCGTACCTGTGCGGCCCAGTCAACGCCATCCAAGCGGATACGGCCCGGCTGCGAAGGTGTGATTTGCTCCAAAACCTGCGCGACACGGCCAATGTTGCGGTCGCCGTTGGTGGGAGTGAATGGATGGTCTTTCCATTTCCGAACCAATGGCTTGGTGGCAAGCAGCGCCACAAAGCTGACCAGAACAAAAGTGGAAGCCTGTACCAGCGGTGAGCCGCCGAGCTGGCTGGCAACCAAAGCGCCCAACGCACCTACTGCAAACCAGATCGTGGTCAAGTTCCAGCTGCAACCTTCAATGATCAGCAAGAAGACGGCCAGCGCTAACCAGAAAAAGGTGCCTTCGCGAAAAAGAAAATCCATACAAACCCTCCTTTGCACATTCTATGCAGAATGTGTTGTTTTCATCAGAATAGACGTTCTCATGAAAGAAGTCAAGTGGTTTTTTCGAGATTTTTCGCGATTTGTGCATTAGCGGTAATCGTAGTAGCTGTGGTTGGCATTATGCCCATGCTCTCGCACAGTAAGCGTGAAGCCGTACGGGTTCACCTGGGTGCTTTTATCGTCGATGTCCTCTACCAGCAGATGCGGACCGCGATTAAAAATTGCATCCAAAATTTCGGTGGGGCCGCTGCGGGTAAAGTGCAGCAAATCACCTTCGGCTTTGACCAGTTGGAAGCTGCCGTCTGGCAGAGCATCACACGTTTCACGCAGGGCGTTCAGCTGATCGATGACTGTGAGCAGAAGCTCCAGCGAGGGACGGTCGGGGTACAGACGGTACAGCTTGCTGTCCGTGACGGTGTTTTTAGGGAATACAAGTGTTGAACCGCCAGGCAACATTCCGGCGAGCGCATAGGTGAAATGGACCATACGAAACAAGGTGCTTTCGTCCAGGTCGGATGCGCTGGAAAGGACGATCTGTAAATCAGCATCGGTAGGGGATGAAATGTGAGAAATGATGGGATCGCCTGCAAAAGCAGTGGCGGCATCTGTGCCACAGGCATAAGACAAAGCGGCATCCCAAAGATTCTTTCGGAACATGGAAAAGCCCTCTTTCTGTGAAATATATTACTGGTTTATTGTAACATACAAATGTTTTGGAAGAAACAGCAGACAGGGAAAAAGAATTATATTTGTATAAAATTTAACAATTTAGGAGAGAGCTGTGGAAAGATACAGCTTTGATGTAACATATTGCGGGTAAATAAGCTTGCATACAAAAAAATCCCCGGCACCTTTTCAGGATGTCGGGAATTTTTAGAAATTATTTTACAACAGGTGCATTCCAGATGTCGCGTGCATAGTCCAGAACGCTGCGGTCAGCGCTGAAGATACCGCTGTTGGCAATGTTCATCAGGCTCATGCGGTTCCAGGTTTCACGATCCTGGTACAGGCGGCGCAGGTCGGCCTGTGCACGGCGGTAATCCTTGAAGTCCGCCAGAACCATATACGGGTCCTTGGTGCGCAGATTCTGGGTAACCTCCTGGAAGCTTTCGCCATTCCAGCCGCGCTCCAGAAAGTTCAGGGCGCTGGCGGTAACGTCATCGCCAGAGATGAAAGCGTTGGGATGATAGCCCAGCTCCTTCATGCGGTTGACCTCGGGCGTGTGCATACCGAAGATGATTTCGTTTTCAATGCCGGCAGCTTCCGCGATTTCCACGTTAGCACCGTCTAGTGTGCCCAGCGTGATTGCGCCGTTCAGCATGAACTTCATGTTGCCGGTACCGGAAGCCTCGGTGCCAGCCAGAGAAATCTGCTCGGAGACTTCCGATGCAGGCATCAGGCGCTCGGACAGGGAAACGCAATACTCTTCCAAGTACACAATGCGCAGCTTTTCGCGCACGACAGGGTCGTTGTCAATCAGCTGGCCCAGCTTGCAGATCATGCGGATCATCTGCTTGGCCATATAGTAACCGGGAGCAGCCTTTGCACCGAAAATATAGGTCTTGGGAACAAAATCTGCGTTGGGGTTTTCCTTCAGATACAGGTACTCAGATGCGATGTTCAGTGCGTTCAGATGCTGACGCTTGTATTCGTGCATACGCTTGACCTGTACATCGAACACAGAGTTAGGATCGATGATCTGGCCGGTAGACTTAGCCAGATAGTCGGCAAAGTTTTTCTTGTTCTGCAGCTTGACATCTTCCAGCTTCTGCAGGACCTGCTTGTCGTTTGCAAACTTTTCAAACTTCTTCAGTTCGCTTGCATCCTTCTTGTAGCCGGTGCCGATGGTCTCGTTCAGCAAATTGCACAGGCCCTGGTTGGAAGCCAGCAGCCAGCGGCGGTATGCAATGCCGTTGGTTACGTTCTTAAAGGCTTCCGGCTTGAACAGGTAATAATCGTGGAAAACGCTGTCCTTGATGATCTCGCTGTGCAGCTTGGAAACACCATTGATGCTGTGAGCAGTGTAAGCACAGATATTTGCCATGCGAACCTGATTGTCGCCAATCGGTGCCATATAGTCGATCTTACCCCAGTCGCCGGGGAAAGCATGGTTCAGCTCGGCACGGCAGCGGTTATCCAGCTCTTTGACGATCTGGTAGATACGGGGCAGAGTCATCTTGAAGATGTCCACATTCCACTTTTCCAGAGCTTCGGCCATAACGGTGTGGTTGGTGTAAGCAAAGACACGCTGGCAGATGGAGAAGCTCTTGTCCCAATCGTAGCCGCACTCGTCCAGCAGAATACGCATCATTTCGGGAATAGCCAGAGTGGGGTGGGTATCATTCAGCTGAATAGCCACCTTATCGGGCAGATTGTCCAGCGTTTCGTAGTTGGACAGATGATCGTGAACAATATCGCCGATTGCAGCAGCAGACAGGAAATACTGCTGGCGCAGACGCAGAATTTTGCCCTCTACGTGGTTGTCGTTAGGATACAGGATCTTGGAGATCAGCTCGGCGGAAGCATTCTTGTTCATGGCGTTGCTGTATTCACCGGCGTTGAAGCTGTTCATATCGAAGTCAGGTGCTTTTGCTTGCCACAGGCGCAGCTTTGCGACACCCTGACCGTCATAGCCCTGCACATACATATCGCTGGGCACAGCCAGAACACGGTTGTAGTTCACATGCTGCACATTGTGGAAGCTGCCTTCCCAGCTTTCGTGGATCTCACCGTCGAAGCGAACTTCGATTGCCTGGTCCGGATGGCTCTTAAGCCATACCTGGCCGCCGGGCAGCCAGTTGTCAGCACGCTCCTGCTGCCAGCCGTCAATCAGTTTCTGCTTGAAGATGCCGTACTCGTAAAGAATGGAGTGACCGGTACCGCAAATACCGGTGGTAGCCATACCGTCCAGATAGCAAGCAGCCAGACGGCCCAGACCGCCGTTGCCCAGACCTGCATCAGGTTCTTCTTCGTAAATGCTTTCCAGACGAATGTCGGCATCTGCCAGAACAGCTTCGGCAACCTCGTTCAGACCCAGACTGTACAGGCTGGTTTTCAGGCTGCGGCCCATCAGAAATTCCATGCACAGGTAATATACCTGCTTGGAACCGCTGCCGATGGCACGGGACTGGAATTTTTTGTGATTATCACTCATCTGGCGGCGGCAGATGAGTGCCAGGGTACGATAAATCTGCTGGGTGGAAGCCACAGACAGATCCACGCCGTATTCACTGGTCAGCTTGCTTTGCAGCAGCTTAGCGAATTCATTCTTAGTCATAAAACTACTCCTCACAGAGATGATTGTGTGAAAAAGGCGGGACGCTTATTCACGCTCGTCTTTAGTGATACGATATTACTATTATAATAGGTAGTACGTTGTTTTTCAAGAAATAACTGCATCACCAGAAAAAGGGAGGAGGAAAAGCCAACATTTCTAAAAATAGGGGCTTTTTCTTCGCACAGAAGTATATTATAATAAGATAAGTTGCAATGTTAAATGGAGTAACTTGCCGCCCCGGCGGCATCCAAAATAGATCCGGCATTTTAGGCCGGGGAAGTGAGGCAGCTTATATGGTAAACAGAACACGTGTTTTTATTGCTGGTGCGCCTTATGTGATTGCTACCAGTGATCCGGAGGAATATGTGGAACAGCTGGCCGCGGAACTGGATGAAAGTATTCATGAAGCAATGGCAGCAAACCCCAGTGTTTCAGTAACCAAGGCGGCAGTATTCTGTGCACTGGATTATCTGGACCGCAGCAAAAAAAGCACAGGAAATGCGGATAATATGCGCAGCCAGATCACAGAATATCTGGCAGATGCCGCCAAGGCAAAGATGGAAGCAGACGAAGCACGGCGCGAGGTCGAGCAGCTGAAACGCCAGGTGCAGGAGCTGAAAGAAAAGAATGCCAGCCGGTGAAACTCACCGGCTTTTTATGTGAGGAGACGAGAATGTCAAAAATTGAAATTTTAGCGCCGGTTGGCAATCAGGAAATGCTGACAGCTGCTGTTTTCAGCGGCGCAGATGCGGTATATCTGGGATTTGACGGCCTGAACGCACGCAGCGGTGCCGGCAATTTTAATGCCGAAACCCTGAAACAGGCGGTGGCGTTTTGCCACGGACGTGGGGTAAAGGTCCATGTTGCGATCAATACCACGTTGTATGGTCGTGAGCTGACCAATGCAGTGGACGCTGTGCGTGCTGTGGCGGAGGCTGGTGCTGATGCGGTCATCTGCCAGGATTTGGCGGTTGCTGCTTTGTGCCGGGATATTGCACCGCAGCTGCCGCGCCACGGTTCGACCCAGATGAGCGTGCATACGCTGGAAGGCGCACGCCAGCTGAAAGAGATGGGCTTTGAACGTGTGGTATTGTCCCGCGAATTGAGTATGCCCGAAATTGAACATATTACTAAGCAGTGCGGCATTGAAACAGAAGTATTTATCCATGGCGCGCTGTGTATGAGCATGAGCGGCCAGTGCTATATGTCCGCCTTTTTGGGCGGACGCAGTGGCAACCGCGGCAGTTGTGCTGGCCCTTGCCGACTGCCCTTTGATGCAAACCCCATTCCGGAAGGCATGCCGGGAAAGGCATATCACCTGTCACTGAAAGATAACTCGGTCATTGACCGACTGGACCAGTTGCAGGCACTGGGCGTAGCAAGCGCCAAAATCGAAGGCAGACTGCGTACGCCGGAATATGTGGCAGCAGCCGTTAATGCCTGCCTGGCAGGCCGTGAAGGCATGGCCTATGACAGAGAACTGCTGGAAAAGGCTTTTAGCCGTGCCGGTTTTACCAGCGGTTGGCTGGACGGAAAGATCAATGGCAGTATGTTTGGCACGCGTAGCGATTTGCAGGCCGCAGAAACCAAAAAAACGCTGCCTGCTCTGCGTGAATTGTTCCGCCGCGAACGGCAGCGTGTGCCGGTCACGATGCGGCTGGAAGTGGAAGAATTCGGTGCAAAACTGAGTGTGACCGATGCGGACGGCAACAAGGCGATTGCCTACGGAGACGCGGAACCGCAGCCGGCACAGAATGATCCCACTGCAGCACTGCGCCGCAGCCTGGAGAAATGCGGCGGCACGCCTTTCCTTGCAGAAAACGTGGAAATCACCATGGAGGAAGGTCCTTGGTATCTACCGGGCAGCGCTGTGAACGAAATGCGCCGCCAGGCACTGGAAAATCTGCTGAAAAAGCGTGAAGCGCTACGTCCGTGGCCGGTAAAAGAATATGCACTGCCGGAAATGGCAATGCGCCAGGACTTGCCCAAGCGTGGATTGAAGGCTCGCTTTGCTACCTGGGAACAGGTGCCGGAACAGGCACTGAACGGCGTGGAGCAGTTGATTTTGCCCATCGCACAGGCGGAGAAAGTTCCGGAACAGTGGCGAGCAAAGACCATTCTGGAATTGCCGCGCGCCATGTTCGGCAAACTGGAAGAAGATACGGCGCGGCGAATTGCAGCGACCAAGACCATGGGGTTTGCCGGATATGAAGCTAATAATATTGCACATATCCGTTTGGCGGCCGGTTTGCCTTTGTGGGGCGGTTTGGGTCTGAATGTGACCAATCCGCTGGCAGCACAGGAATATGTAGATTTGGGGCTGTCTCATCTTTTGATTCTTCCGGAAGTGAAGGATACAGATATGCTGAACATTGCGCCGAAGAAGAATGGCTACAAAGTGCCCACCGGTGTGATCGTGTATGGACACTTGCCGCTGATGCTGACCCGTGCCTGCCCGCTGCAGAATGTGACGGACTGCGCACACTGCGACGGCAGCGGTACGCTGACTGACCGTAAGGCCAGAAAGTTTACGGTACGGTGCGGCCTGGGTGTGCGTACGATTTACAACCCGGTTGCCCTGTACATGGGTGATAAGCCGGATGCACTGGCTGTGGATTACGGTGTGGCTTACTTTACGCAGGAAACGGCTGAGCGTGCTGCGCAGGTTCTTGCGATGCTGAAAACGAAAGCGCCGTTCGATGATGAATTTACCCGTGGCCTGTACTTCAAAGGCACGATGTAAAACAAAAAATAATGTAAAGTTTTGTATAATGAATGGAGAAGCATCCAATATGGAAAATATTACTGTAAAATATAAAGCACTGGACCCCCGTGCACAGGCTCCAGCTTACGCAACCAGCGGTGCAGCAGCAGCTGATTTGCACGCAGTTCTGGACGAGCCGATGACCGTGCAGCCCATGGAACGTGTGCTGGTGCCTACCGGCCTGGCGATTGAGCTGCCTGGCCCTCAGGCGGTGGCACTGGTGTATGCACGCAGTGGTTTGTCCATCAAGCATGGTCTGTGTATGGCAAACGGTGTAGGTGTTATCGACAGCGACTATCGCGGAGAGCTGAAAGTGCCCATGATCAATCTGGGCAAGGAAGCATATACCATTCAGCCGGGCGAGCGTGTGGCACAGCTGTGCATTGCACCGGTGTTTACGGCGGCGTTTGTCCCGGCGGAACAGTTGGGCGATACCGATCGCGGTGCCGGTGGATTTGGCTCTACGGGAAAGGCTTAAATTGAAGAATTGAATTAGTGCAGAAAGGACAAGGTATGAAACTGAGCAGGTTTTTCTGGTGTGTATTCTGGATGTTGACAGGCATTTTGATTGGCACGATTTTGGGAAAGCTGTGTGGTCAGTTTTCATTCTTGCAATGGCTGACCGTGGGACAGGATATTTCTTTTTCACCGGCGGCAGATCTGGCAATTTTACAGTTTCATATGGATCTGCACTTTACATTGAATCTGGCACAGGTTGTGGGTATTCTGACCGGTGTTCTGTGCTATCACAAGTTTGAGTTTTAAGAAAGGAAGCACCTCATGGCAATTATTTTGGCATCAGCAAGCCCGCGGCGGCGCGAGCTGATGAATTTAATTACACCGGATTATCAGGTGGAGCCCAGCACACTGGACGAAAGCAAAATTAAGGCAGAAACGCCGGCACTGCTGGCCAAGGCACTGGCTGCGGCCAAGTGCAATGATATTGCAAGCCGCCACCCGGCGGACGTCGTGATTGGCTGCGACACGGTGGTGGACTGCGGCGGCGAAGTATTTGGCAAGCCCAAAGACCGCACAGATGCGGTACGGATGCTGCAGGCACTTTCCGGGCGAACCCATGCGGTGCACACTGGCGTATGTATCCGCAACGGGGAAACTGTGAACAATTTTGTAGTGACCAGCGAGGTCGTGTTTTTCCCGCTGAGTGAAGCGGAAATCGCGTTCTATGCAGACACCAAAGAGCCGTATGATAAGGCAGGTGCATATGCCATTCAGGGCCGCGCTGCATTGTGGTTGGATAAAATCGACGGAGATTACTACAATATTATGGGCTTCCCGGTTAGCCGTGTGGCAGCGGCCTTACGAGAAATGTGCGTATTTTGATAAAAAAACCGTGAAAATTGTTGCCGCTGACTTGTGTTTGACGGCAAGTACCGTTATAATATACTTGATTTTTTATGGACATTCGATTCCATTTACAAAAAAATAATTAAACTGCATATATTTTGTGCGGGAACAGATATTAAGGAGCAGAGCAAATGGGTTACTTCAATTTTTCCAAAGACATTGGTATCGATCTGGGTACCGCAAACACCCTGGTATACATGAAGGGGAAAGGCATCATCATGAGTGAGCCTTCTGTTGTTGCGGTGGATACCCGTGATGTGAACGCAAACGGCGAAGTCGGCGTTCGCTGCGTTGGTGCAGAGGCAAAGGCTGTAATCGGCCGTACCCCCGGCAGTATCGTGGCTGTGCGCCCCCTGAAGGACGGCGTTATCGCGGACTTTGACATCACCGCTAATATGCTGAAGCAGTTTATGCAGAAGGCTTGCGGCAAGAGCATGTTCGTAAAGCCTCGTGTGGTTATCTGCATTCCTTCCGGCGTTACGGAAGTGGAACGCCGCGCTGTTAAGGAAGCTGCCATGAAGGCCGGCGCACGTCAGGTTTCTGTTATTGAAGAGCCCATGGCTGCTGCAATCGGTGCAGGCCTGCCCATCAGCGAGCCTACCGGCTGCATGATCGTAGATATCGGCGGTGGTACGGCAGAAATCGCTGTGATTTCTCTGGGTGGCATTGTTGCAGCACGCAGCGTCCGCATGGCAGGCGATATGTTCGACCAGGCTATCATTGCTTTCATCAAGCGTAAGTATAACCTGCTGATCGGTGAGCGTACCGCAGAAGATATCAAGGTTGAGATTGGCTCTGCATTCCCTCTGGAAGAGGAAATGAGCATGGAAATCAAGGGCCGCAACCTGGTGGACGGTCTGCCCAAGAACATCGTTGTACACAGCGAAGAAGTGCGTGAGTCCCTGACTGAGTGCCTGGAGAAAATCACCGAGGCAATCAAGGAGACGCTGGAGCGCACCCCGCCTGAACTGAGCGCCGACATCATCGACCGCGGCATTACCCTGTCCGGCGGCGGTGCAATGCTGCGCGGCCTGGATAAGCTGATTGAAAGCGAAACCGGCATTGATGTGCACGTGGCAGAAAATCCCCTGGATTGTGTTGCAATGGGTGCAGGCGCTGTGCTGGATAACGTGGATGTTCTGCGTGACGTTCTGGACGACACCTCGATGCATCTGTAAGACTTCGAGCGGGCGCCACAGGCTGCCCGCTTTTCTGTTATCATAAAGGAAAGGAGTCAGCGCAAGGATGCGGGATTTCTTTGAATCAAAAAAATTTAAGATCCTGTTGGGTGTAACGATCTTTTTGGCTGGCATCATGGCTTACGCTGGCGCAAACGATCGCCTGACTGCAGCCCCACAGGAAATCTTGGGCGTTGCATTGTATCCGTTCCAGTGGGTGTCTTCGCATATCAGCGAAGGTTTGGGCCAGACTTGGGAGAAGTACGTTAGCTTTGATGAAGTGCAGCAGGAGAATGAAACGCTCCGCCAGGAGAATAAACAGCTGCGCGATAAACTGGTGGCTTACGACCGCATGGAAGCAGAGCTGCGTGCCTATAAAGAACTGGATAAAATTCAGGAACAGAATCCGGAAAATACCTATGCGTCTGCATTTATCATCGGCCGGGACACGATGGATGTGTTTGGCGGATTTACAGTTGATGTGGGCACAACGAGCGGAATCCATAAAGGCAGTGTAGTTGTCAGTGATGATGGCTATTTGGTAGGTATTGTGCGCGAGGCAAATCTGACCAGCTGTAAGGTTATGACGGTTTTGCATCCCAGCTTTGCAGCTGCTGCAGCCATTTCCCGCACGAGGGACAATGGTATTCTGGCGGGCAGCGCCGATTATGCAGCGGACGGCCTTTGCGTAATGACCAACCTGCCTCGCCATACCGAGGTTGAAGTGGAAGATCAGGTAATCACCACAGGCTTGGGCGAAGTGTTCCCGGAGGATGTGCTGGTGGGTACGGTGAGCGAGATCCTGCCGGAATCCGGCGGCAAATCGCTGCAGGCTGTGATTAAACCGGGTGCGGATATCCAATCGCTGACCCATGTGTTTGTACTGACAAATGACTGATAAAAGGCCGCCTTGCCGGCGGCCTTTTTGTTTTTTTAAAACCGGAAGAAGGGCGTGTTGATATGGAATCTCAAAATAAGCGAAACGGAATTCTGATAGCGCGCTGGGGACTATATACGCTGGTGCTTCTGGTGGCGGCTGCACTGCAGTCTACGCCGGGATTTTTATGTGTAGGTTCGTGCAAGGCTTTTCTGATCCTGGGCGTGTGCATTGCAGTCAGCGTGCAGGAAGATGAATTCTCCGGTGCGCTGTTTGGTGCTGTGGGCGGTATGCTGTGGGATTTTACAGCAGGACGCACCATAGGATTTTTTGCCATCGTAATGTTGTTCATCTGCTTTTTCTGTTCCGTATTGGTGCAGTTGTATCTGAAAAAAGCGTACATCAACATTTTCCTGCTGAATGTTGTGGCAGGAATTGTAGTAACTGGCATGGACTTCTTGTTTGATTACTGGATGCGTGGATATCCGGAACCCATGCGCGTTTATGCTACGATTATTCTGCCGGAGGTAGTGATTTCTGCATTGCTGGCGCTGTTGAGCGTGCGGCTAATCCACAGCATTGCCAGCTGGCTGTCTTTGCCTTGAAAGAAAGGAACGCACTATGAGTGATGAAAAGAAAACAACACAACATCGTGTGACATTCCTGGTTTGCGTTTCGTTTGTCATTATGGGCTTATACCTGCTGCGTATGGTATACCTGCAAATCATCAACGGAGAAAAATTTCTGGGAATGGCATCTAACACGACGGATTATGAATTCTCAATTACTGCGGCACGTGGTGACATTGTAGACCAGGAAGGACGCCCGATTGCTACAAACACCACTTGCTACAATCTGTTGGTGAATCAGCTGCTGTTAGGCGAAAACGATGTGAACAAGGTCTTGCAGGATTTGATCACAATTTTGCAGGAAAGCCAGGAGGACTGGAACGACCAGCTTTTGATTGGAATGCCGGATGAAAATGGTCATTATGAATTTACTGCAGCAGCAAATGATGAGCGGGCACAAAAGCGTTTGGCAGAAGTAAAGGACAATCTGAAGGTACAGCAGTATGCCACCGCAGATAACGTGATGAACGCCATTGTGGAAAAGTTTGCACTGCAGGAATATGATGCCACATGGCAGCGTTTGTTGGGTGGTGTGCGCTACCAGATGTACAGCGAAGGATTTTCCAATCGAAATCGCTTTACACTGGCAGAGGATATCTCGGACGAAACTATGGCAATCGTACGGGAAAACAGCCTGAATATCCCCGGTGCGGAAATCGAGGAAACTACGGTTCGCGTCTATCCGGACGGCACGCTGATGCCCCATTTGGTGGGCTCGATAGGCAAGATCATGGCAGAGGACTGGAAAAAGGTCGATAAGAACGGCAATGAAACCAAACCTTTGCAGGATCTGGGGTATGCCATGAACGACCTGATTGGTCAGTCTGGACTGGAAAGTGTCTTTGAGCTGGATCTGCGCGGCAAGGACGGCAGAAAAACCGTTACAGTGGACAGCAGTGGTACAATTGTTGGTTCTACCGTGACACAAGAGCCGGAACCGGGATTGACGGTACGAACCACCATCAATCAGGATTTCCAGAAGGCAACGTATCAGGCGCTGGAAAAAACGATCCTGAACTTGCAGCAAAATGGAGGCCAGGGCTCCGGCGCCGAAGCAAATGCAGGCTCTGCTGTGGTAATTGACGTAAAAACAGGCGCAGTCCTGGCGATGGCCAATTATCCCAGCTTTGATTTGAATTTGTACCAGAGCAACTACGATCAGTATATGGCAGACCCGGCTTTGCCGCTGTACAACCGAGCCATGATGGGATTGTATACGCCTGGTTCCATTTTTAAGCCTGCGGTTGCCACGGCCGGCCTGTTGTCCGGTACGATCGGCCTGAATGAAAAAGTGCCTTGCTATGGACGTTACGAGTATTTTGACGACTATAAGCCGCGCTGTACCAGTGTGAAGCATCGAGGTCCGACAGACCTGTTCACCGCAATTCAGCGAAGCTGCAACGTGTTCTTTTACGATGTGGGCCGCCGTACGACCAGTGATGTGTATAATGAATATGCAAAACGGTTAGGCATGGGTATTCACACCGGCCTGGAAACAGAGGCTACGGTGGGACGCGGCTTGACGGAATATACAGGCCGACTGACCACAAAAGCGGATAGCAACTATACCAACTCTCTGGAAATTCAGGCCGCTATCGGTCAGGGAAACACCGTAATCACACCGGTACAGATGGCAACCTATGCTGCTACACTGGCAAGCCATGGTACGCGCTACAAAGTGCACATGGTGGATGCGCTTTTGGATTCCAACACAGGCGAAGTTGTGAAACAATTTGAACCGGTGGTAGAAGATCAGCTGGAAGATAATATGGGAGCATTTGATGCAATCGAACACGGTATGGTCGGTGCAGCACAGGCCAACAGTGTGCTGGGCAACTATCCGTATACCATTGCCAGCAAGACTGGTTCGCCCCAGAGGTCAGAATCCTATATCAACCGCGCGGGTGTGCGTAAGTATTTCACGAACAGTAACATGATCGCCTATGGCCCCGTGGAAGATCCTCAGATTGCAGTGGCGGTTGTTATTGAGTACGGTGGCGGCGGTGCAAAGGCTGCTCCGGTGATTGCTGACATTTTTGATGCATATTTCTTTGCTCAGTCCGGTGCCGAACAGGAGACGCCTGCCGAACCGATTCCCGATGCGGAAGCAGATGCTGCAGTTGCGGAATAATTGGGAAAATGTTGTCATAAAAATAAAAGTATGATATTATAATACAGTTACGCATAAAAATGAAACGGAGGATGCACACGAAGATGAAAACGATCATGGTGGCATCCGGCAAGGGCGGAACCGGAAAAAGTACGGTTTCTGTATTACTGGGAGCGCGGCTTGCGGCACATGGAAAAAAGGTGCTGCTGATTGAACTGGACTCTGGTCTGCGCAGCGTGGACATCATATCGGGCGTATACGGCAAGACGGTGTATGATATCGAGGATGTGCTGTGCGGACGATGCAACGGCGAAAAAGCCGTGGTGGAAAGCCCGCTTTATCCAGGGCTTTCGGTCATCAGTGCGCCCTACGAAGGCGGTGCCGTGACCAAAGAAGCACTGCAAAAGCTGTGCCTTGCAATGGAACCGTTTTTTGATATTATCATGCTGGACACAGCTGCTGGCATGGGGGCGCCGTTTCAGGCTGCAAAAGCCTGCGCAACGCAGGCACTGCTTGTGCTGACGCCGGACCCTGTGGCACTGCGAGATGGCCGCATCGTATCGGATGCGCTGTTTAGCAGCGATATGCCGGAGATTCGTCTGATTGTAAATCGTGTTACACATAAGACATTTCAGCAGGGTGCTGTGCGCGACATTGACGAATGTATCGATACTGTGTGTGCACAGTTGATTGGAATACTGCCGGAAAGCCCGGAGCTGCAAATTGCAGCAGCAAAAGGAACGGCACTGCCTGCAGATTGTTTAGCATTTACGGCGGTAGATAATATCGCACGCCGTTTGGAAGGTGAAAGAATCACCTTGGCCGTACTGTAAAACGTTACGGAATAGTAATGGGAGGAATTTTCTATGACGATTGCATTGATTGCAAGCGATTCAAAAAAAGAACTGCTGGCTCGTTTCTGCATGGCATACTGCCGTGTTCTGGGTCGGCATGAGCTGATCGCAACCGGTACTACCGGCAAAATGGTGGAAGATATTGCCGGTTTGCCGGTAAAGCGTTTTATGTCCGGCACCCATGGCGGCGACCAGCAGATCGCATCACGCATTGCCTGCAATGAAATTGATATGCTGCTGTTTTTCCGTGACCCTAACAATACCAACACCAATGAAGTGAATGCGATGAATCTGCTGCGCCTGTGTGATGTACACAACATTCCTGTCGGCACCAATATTGCTACGGCAGAAGTGCTGATTCACGGCTTGGAACGCGGCGATCTGGACTGGCGCGAAATTGTCCACGCAAAATAAAGGCAAAAGCAAAGGCAGGGCTTTGAGCCCTGCCTTTTTTATTGAAAGTAGCTAGGATCGAGCCGCGGAAAAGGAAAAGACACAGAGACTGGGTTAAATAGGTGGATGTTTCCCGAAAAAATAGCGGCAGGTTTTCACTTGCAATTTGAGACGATTTATATTATAATAAACCATACCGGACAGCGCCTGCTGCGTGGTTCGGCATACAGATGTGGGGCCTGTGCGATGGGCCGGTCGTGAACCAGGTCAGGTGGGGAACCAAGCAGCCTTAAGCGTCCGTACCGTGCGCCGCAGTCACCCTGCATCTGTATGCCGAGCTCCGCAAGGCGGGGAATGTTCCCCGCGGCCCTGTCCGTTTTTTATTGTAATTTTTACGGGAGGTAAGGCTTATGTATCGCGCTCTTTACCGCAAATGGCGTCCCCAGCGATTTGAGGACGTGGTGGGACAGAAAGCCATTGTGACCGCCCTGAAAAATCAAATCACAGCTGGACGTATTGGGCATGCCTATCTGTTTACCGGCGTGCGAGGAACAGGCAAGACCACTTGCGCGAAGATTTTTGCGAAAGCGGTCAATTGCCTGCACCCGGAAAATGGTGACCCGTGCGGCGAATGTGAGGTGTGCCGCGGCATCGACAATGGCAGTCTGTTGGACGTGGTGGAAATGGACGCTGCATCCAATAACGGTGTTGATGATATCCGCGATCTGCGCGACGAAACGGCATACACACCCAGCGTTTGCAAGTACAAAGTATACATCATCGATGAGGTGCACATGCTGTCCGTAGCAGCATTTAATGCACTGCTCAAAACGTTGGAAGAACCGCCGGCCCATGTGATTTTTATTTTGGCAACCACCGAAATCCACAAGGTCCCGGCAACGATTTTGTCCCGCTGCCAGCGGTATGATTTTACGCGTATTCGTCCGGAAGATATTGCAGGACGGATTCGACAGGTGGCGGATGCAGAACAGCTGGAGTTGACGGAAGGCGCAGCAAGCTTAATTGCACGCCTGGCAGATGGCGCGCTGCGTGATGCGCTTTCCATCTTGGACACTTGTGCCGGTGTAACGCAGACGATTGACGAAGAATTGGTACGCCGCATGGCAGGTGTTACAGACCGAAGCTACCTGTTCCGCCTGTCGGATGCAATCGCCGCCAAAGACGGCGCAGCTGCACTGGCTGAATTGGCAGAGCTGCGCCAGCAGTCTGTGGATATGAAGCGCCTGGCGGATGAACTGGTGGGTCACTACCGCAATTTGATGCTGGCAGCTTTGCCGGGCGGAAAAACGCTTTTGAGCGGCATCAGCCCGGAAGAAGAACAGCTTTACCTGACAAAGGCAGGACAGACTACTCAGGCAGAATCCATTCGTGCCATTCGTGAGATTGGCTCCGCAATGGAGAAGATGACACGCGGCAATAATCAGCGTATCGCATTGGAGCTGGCGTTGTTTTCACTGACAGAAGGTCCGCAGGCAATGCCGGTTATGATGACAGCACAGCCTGTGGGAATTGCACACCCGGCGGCAACAGCGCAAGCAGCAAGACCCTTTACGTCAGGTCCGGTAGCTCCGTTTGCGGCAGCGCCAGTAGTGCAGGCATCGGCTACTCCGGAACCTGAAAAGATTCCGAATACAGAAGATTTGCCGCCCTGGGAGCAGGACAGCACTCCGGTATCGGCAGAGCCTGAGCAGAAAGAGCCGCAGGCGGAGATCTCCACTGAGGAGATTCCTCCCTGGGAAAATCAGCCTGCTGCACCGCAGGAAATCCCGGAAAGAAAACCTGCTCCGGTGGTGCAAGAAAACGCGCAGCCAGCAGTAGAAAAGCCTGCACCGGGCGAGTTCGCTTCCTGGCCGCAGGTTGTAGAACAGCTGCAAAGCCAGGACCCGATGCTGTACCCGTACTTGAAAAACTCCAAGGCGTACTTTGACGGACGCCGCGTTTTGATCGACGGTGGAAGCATGTTCCGAGATTTTATCCGTGCAAACAAGGCAAGCCAGCGTTCCATCAAAAAAGTGATTGCTGCGGTAACCGGCTTGCAGTGCGGCATTGGCCCTTACGAAGCGGAGAAAACCACCGAAAAGAAAGCAAATGCAGAGCAAAGTCTGGAACAGCTGCAACAGCTGGGTCTGGATGTTATTATAAAAAATACAGAAAACAGCCGCCACTAAAGCGGACAGGAAAGGATATACGATTATGAAAGCAAGAATGCCCCAGGGCTACGGCCGTCCCGACATGAACGCACTGATGCGCCAGGCACAGAAGATGCAGAGCGATATGCAGGCAAAGCAGGCAGAGCTGGAAGCTACCGAATACACCGGCAGCGCTTCTGGTGAACTGGTTACTGTGACCATGAACGGCAAGCATGAAGTTTCCTCCATCAAGATCAAGCCGGAGGCTGTGGACCCGGACGATATCGAGATGCTGGAAGACCTGGTTGCAGCTGCTGTGAATGCTACGGTTGCCAAGGTGGACGAGGCAGCATCGGATGCTATGGGCAAGCTGACCGGCGGCATGAACCTGGGCCTGTAAGATCGTAAAACAAAGGAGCATAAAAGCATGGGATTTAACGCTGCGCCGCTGGAACGGCTCATCGATGAATTTTCCAAATTCCCCGGGATTGGACGCAAAGGCGCTACCCGTATGGCGTATCAGGTGCTGGGAATGTCCCCGGCAAATGCAGAACAGCTGGCAGATGCCATTCGTTCTGCCCATTCGAAGCTGCATCGCTGCAAGTATTGCCAGGATTACACCGAAAACGAGGTGTGTGCAATCTGCGCCAGCCCCAAGCGAGACCGCTCTGTTATTTGCGTAGTGGAAAATCCCAGGGACATTGTGGCGTTTGAACGCACCAGAGAATATCATGGTCTGTACCATGTATTGCACGGCCTGATTAGCCCCATGGATGGTGTGAACGCAGAACAGCTGACCATCAAGCCGCTTTTGGCTCGTTTGGGCGACGGCACGGTGAAGGAAGTCATTATGGCGACCAATCCCACCGTTGAGGGCGAAGCAACTGCAATGTATCTGGCACGCCTGATTAAGCCGCTGGGCATCAAGACCAGCCGTTTGGCTTACGGCCTGCCGGTTGGTTCCAGCCTGGAATATGCGGATGAGACCACGCTGTATCGTGCACTGTCAGGCCGCGACGAGCTGTAAACAGATTTCGCTTGCATTCGCAGAGAATTTTGTGATATACTAACTATCCGAACCAAAGCTTTACCGGAAAGGAGAGATACAAATGGCCCCAAGAGGCGACAAACCGGCAACCAAAACGATTGCCACCAACCGGGAAGCACGCCATCTGTATTTCGTCATCGAAACACTGGAAACCGGTATTGAACTGAAAGGCACAGAGGTAAAAAGCCTGCGTGCCGGTACGGTAACGGTCAAGGACAGCTGGATCGAAATCGAAGGCGGCGAGCTAATCGCGCATGGGATTCACATCAGCCCCTATGATCACGGCAATATCTTTAATCAGGATCCGTCTCGTCCGCGTCGTCTGCTGGCGCATAAGAACGAGATCCGCCACTTGCATCAGGAATGCAAGCTGGAAGGTTATACACTGATACCGCTTTCCCTGTATTTTAAGCAGGGACGCGTAAAGGTACAGCTGGGCCTGTGCAAGGGTAAAAAACTCTATGATAAGCGTGAGGATGCGGCACGGCGCGACGCCAAGCGCAGCATTGACCGCGCAGTCAAATCCAACGGCAGATATTATTGATCCACCCGGCTAGATACCGGTTTTGGATATAGCAAGGGCGTCTTCTTTCCGAAGAGGCCCCCACTATGGGGGCGTAATGGTTTCGACGGGGAGAGTGAGGCTTGAGCAGCGGGTAGCAGTGGGGACCTGCTATAAAATCCCTAAAAACAATAACTGACAATAATACTCAGTTGATCGCGGCCTGAGTGCCGCCGTCCTGCCCACTCTTGTGTCGTGTGGGGCCAGGGCGTCCTTAGACACAGCACCTGAACGAGCTTAAGCTTTGCGGCTCGGCAGGAACTTATGAAGCTACTGAAGTGCTAGCCTGACGGTCGGCGTGGCACGGAGGGAATGTTGTTGATCGCCTGCACCCGGAGATACTCATACTGATCTCTTTTCGGACATGGGTTCGACTCCCATCGCCTCCACCAACAGCCGCATGATTCGAACCTTGCAAAACGCCGCTATTATGCGGTTTGTTTTCAGGGTCAAGGTATTGAGTCAGCGGGACGAGCGAGCTTTCGAGCTCGCTCTTTTTGTTTGTCAAATTATAATAAATCAGTGCGTGCGTATCAGATAGGTACACACTGGAAACAAAGGTGCGCAGCAAACGTGCCTGATAGTCTGCCGGCTGTTCAGAAGGGGCAGCTGCAAATTGAGATAGCATAAATTCCAACTGTTCTTTGGTAAACTGGCCAGTAATTGGTTCGATGCGGTCCAGATCATAGCGAATTTTAGCTTCTGCCTTTTCCAGATCCTGCAGACGCTGCATTACCCCGGCGGTAGAAATGCCATCTTCTAATGCACGCAAAAGATTATCCTGCTTGCGGCGATTCTCGGCCAATTCGGTTTCCAACATTTCTCGTTCGGGGTGGGCGCGCTTCTGATCTGCAATTTGTACTTCAATAAGGCGCTCGGCGATTGCGTCTAACCGTCCAGGTTGTAAGATATATTTGCTTGTTGCCTGGCATACGAGATTTTCTAAATCATCTTTTACAATGTTTTTCTTGCTGCAGAGTTTTTTGCGTCGGCCAGGGCAGGTGTAATAGTAATGCGTTTGTCCGGTATGACTGGTGCCGCAAGTGCCGCGCATTGCTGTTTTACATTCTGCGCAGAACAACTTTCCAGACAGCAGATAGTCTGCTTTACGGGAAAGCGGAGCTTTGCGGTCTTTGTTGATTTCAACCTGGCGTTGCGCAGCATCCCACAACTCACGGTCAATGATGGCCGGGATACCGCCCTCTTTGCGGTATCCGTGCGAATTATACACACCGATATATTGTTCATTGGTCACAATTCGAATGATGCTGCTGCGGGAGAAATCGTTTCCGTAAGCGGTTTTCACGCCACGGGCATTCAGCTCACGAACAATGGCAGCGGCCTGTTTTCCGGCAGCGTATTGCTCAAAGATCCAGCGGACAGTTGGGGCTTGAGTTTCATCAATAACAAATTCATGCTGTTTGTTGGTTGTCAGACCCAAAGCGTAGTAACCGCCTAAACCATGGCATTTCATTGCACTTTCACGCATACCCCGGCGGAGCTTCTGGCTCAGCTCAGCAGAATAATATTCAGCCAAGCCTTCCATCAGGCTTTCCAGAATGATGCCGTCTGGACCATCTGGGATAGATTCAGCAGCATACAGGATTTTGACGCCGTTTTTGCGAAGTCGCGTTTTGTAAATTGCGCTATCGTAGCGGTTGCGGCTGATGCGGTCGGTTTTCCAGCAGATTACAGCATCAAAAGCGTGCCGATCGGAATCGGCAATCATACGTTGGAAGGCTGGGCGTTCATCTGTTGTGCCGGAAATGTGGCGGTCAATATATTCACCGCAAATGGAAAGCCCATGCGATTCTGCCCAGGCTTCGCAATCTCGGCGCTGGCCTTCGATGGATTGTTCGGTCTGGTTTCCGCCGCCGGAATAGCGATAGTAGGCGACAAGACGCATTGGTTTTTCAGTCATAAAAAAATACCTCCTGTGGATGGGTACACTTGAACAAACCCGTCCAAAAGAGGTATAATAGAAAAGTAGATTTGGGACTGGACAGGTTGTTCAGATCTCGATGGGAGCACTACGGCACTGCAATGCCGTGGTGCTTTTTTATTTTTGCGGGATTAAATTAGCGACGCAGACAAGCTCCAGAATTGTCTTTGAAGCCACCACACAGAATTTTGGGTAAATCCCACCAAAAGCATTTGAAAAAGCAGCCACAAGTAAAGAAATAGAGAAAGCCTGTAAGATAATGCCCAACATAGAACTGGTGCGCTCCAAAGACACCGCCAAAAAGGCAGAGCCAGAATGCGACCCATTTCTTCTTATCGCTGGTTACGGTAACGTAATTTGAATTTGCCATGATTATCCTCCTATATCCTTTTAACGATTATTCGTTTACGGCATCAACTGTGTCGCTGGTGGTATTCGAGGCAGTAGCAGCCGTGGTCGATGCACCATCTAAGACGCTTTTTTTATATTCCTCTTCCAGTTGTTCAGTGGAAGGGGAATTTTTTTGTTGGTCAGCCGTTTTGCCAAAAGCGTTTCGAAAATGGTCCAAAACGGCCCGGCGGATTGCAGGGTCAAGCTCAAAATAAGTCTTGAGGATTTTAAGCTCCAGCTCGGTGCCGCCGTGTTCTTGTACAAACTGGTCAAGAGAAAAGGTTTCCTCTTCTTGAAAAATTTCACCAGTGCCATCCCGTAGCCACTCTTCACGGACGCTATAAGTTAAACAAATCATTTTAATAGTGCGATCGGTAACGGGTCCATTGGGCCGCTCGATGCTACTTACACCGGTCTGTGCCATGCCGAGATCAGAAGCAAATTTTCGTTGATTCAGAGAGAGCACATTTTTGCGTAAGTGTTGTACACGTTCATTGATTGTCATGGATATCACCTCCTTTCTTTTTCAAGATAACGAAAATCGTTCAAAAAGTCAAGGAAAAATGAAAAAACGCTTGACTTTGAACATATATCGTTATAATATAACATTAAAATAACGATAGTCGCTAAAACTGAAAGAAGGTGAGAGTATGAAAATTGTGATTGAGGGAGATGCAAAAGAAATTGCCTCCCTTGTATTAGCGGTACAAGGGAGGCAGGAGCTTTTGTTTCAAGAGATTTGTCCAAAGCTTACGATGGATATTCGCTCAGCCATCGATGGTATTCGCGAAGAAGTTCAACAGAAATAGTAAAGCTTATGGCCATTACTTGGTTGCCTAAGATTGATAGAGGATTTTCTTTATCAATCTGGAGAATCGCTTGATTGGATTTAGCTTGCGCCCTTTCGACAATACGAATGATGGTTTCATCATCTAAGTAATTCTCGATGAAATCATTAAAACTCGGCATAATATCACCTCCTTTCCGTGTTCATTGTAGCACGGGGAGGAGAAACAAGAAAGGCGGTGAGAAGATGAAACAAATAAAAAACCTGCGATACCCGCATATCTGCTACATGGACACAGATACAACATGGGCTCGCAGGATTCCGCTGACGTCAGAACAGATGCGACGTTACCACGGCATTAAAAGACTTTGCTTTTGGGTGCTGATGCTCTTAGTGGACAAGTTGATTGATTGGGACAGTCGTTAAAAGAAGCGTAAGAACAATCAGCACTTGTTTGCAAATATTGCCCCGAAGAACCATACGAGCGATAGCCTACATCGATTGTATAGTTTTTATTTAAAGTAGGGCAAAGGCCAGAGACCGAAATCCATTTTTCCACAATATCACCTCCTTTCCGTCTTAATTGTAGCACGGGAAGAAAAAACAAGAAAGAAGGTGAGAAGTATGCAAGAAATCTTGATTTCAATCCTTATCGGTGGATTTATCGGGTGGAATTTTGATGTCGTTTTGCGGAACATGCAAAAGTGCGGTGTCAAAGGATGCCCAAAGACTCATGAAAGCAAAGGCTGCAATAAAAAGCAGGAACGGCTTGAGGATGCGTTGCTCTTATTTGTAGAGCGCGTGGCAAAAAAAGAGACAACCTGTGAAACAGAAGTGCAAGTTCTGCCACAGGTTGCCGAGGTTCTGGAGAGGATGGTTGCAATGGAAAAGAGGAACCGCGAGAATGCCGATTATTATAAATGCGGTTTACGGCGGTGGAGTAAAACACCTCTTTTAAGCCGCATTACGTTGATTATTTCAACGATGGCGTTGGTCGCTAGTTTTGTAGTGTTATGCATGAAAGGTTGAGAATATGAAACTCACTGTAAATCATGATGGGGTATGGCTGGATGAAAAAGAAATTAAGAACTGCACCCAGATTGATATCAAGAATATCACGCCTATCGACAAAATCCAGGTGGTGCTTCACCTGGCGGTCGATGAGGTTGATGCCCAATACCATAGCGAAGAAATCCGATTTCATTAACAATCTGCTAAATGACATTCAGGCGGGCCGATGTGCCCGCCGCCCGTCCGGCGCTGATCCGCGCCGCCGATGATGGCCTATGGAGGGCCGAAACGGGAAATAAAGAAAGGAGAAACAGTATGAAGATGGAAACGATGGTACCTACAATGGAAAAGATGCAGGCAGCAGATGTGCTGAACGTGCTGAACAACATTCCGGCGGATGACCAGAAAGCGGTGCTGGCCTACCTGCAGGGCATCCAGATGGGCCAGCAGCTGGCGGTTCAGCAGAACAAAGCTGTTTGAGGAGGGTAAGCGATGGACGAACCGATTATTACGAATATGCAGGCGCGCGGCCTGAATGAGCTGTTGGCGTTGTTCTTCAGTGACCCGAACAATCAGGCAGCTTTTGAGCGCTGGCAGAAAGAGCGGACTAATGTACCGCAGGAAGCGGGGCAGTGTAAATGACAAGATTGCAGAAGGAAACTTGCCAGATGCTGCTACACCGCGAATTGGATTTAAGTATGCATCATCAGGTTCTGATGAAGGATGATGGCCAATATGCTACTGCATTTTTTGGGGTACATATGATGGCTACCTTCCAACTGATGCCGCTGGAATATGCCAAACCGGTTTTGGCAATGATGGTGCGGCCGATTGATATTCCGGCCGGACAGGATGGCTCTGGCATGGGATTGTATTTCGACCCGGACACGTTGGAACTTCTGACCATGGATGAACAGGAGGACGAAACGTGAGGTGCAAATGCATAGGTGCCCACATAGGCTGCTTCATATGCGCGGTGGGCACGCTCCAGAGCTTATGCGTTTTAGCGAATCAGATGTGCTGGCGATACGCGGCTATTCTGGTTCTGCTGTTTGGTAGTCTGACGATCATACTGGCAAGAGTGGCCAATAGCACGACCCGGCGGATGCATATGACTCGCCTGCAGATTTTGCAGGCAGCACAAACAAAAATAGCCGGCCACAGCAGCAACTGTGGTCGGCTATAACCCAAAAGGGCTGCGAATTGGACGAACTCGCAAGCTAAGTATAACAAATATTTGGAGAAATGCAAACCATGAAAACGAAGAAAGAAACTTTGGCAGAGCTGAAGCAAGTTCTGCGGCGTGTGGAAAAGTGGCAGAAAACTGTGGAAAAAGACATTTCTTTAGCCGAAGAAGCCGTGGCCGATGTTGATGAAGGTTTGGATCGTGGCCTGTGGATTGGCCGTGCCCAGATTTTGCGCGCCGAAGTTGGCCGAATCAAGGGACTCCGCAGCCAGCTGGAAGAAATCGTTTTTGCATTTGACTGCAAGGAAAGCTAACATGCCACACCCGAAAGAGAATCAATGCAAGCACACATTTGAAATTACATATAAGGCGTGCCGGGCATGTAGTGGATGGAACACTGCGTGCCGATGCTTTGAGACACAAAACCTGCAGGAAGAGAGGATAAAACAAGATGAAGCTGAAAAAGATTTTGAAACTTTGCAAGCAGGCGGGCCAGTACATAATTTGCGATAACCGCCCCACGAGAGATCAGCCTTGCGAAGATCAGTGGATCGGGACCCGAGATGTGCTTTACCTGACGTCCCGGATGCCGTACTTGGACGAGGACAGCATCTGCACTATGTGCGATTTATCCGAAAAGCAGCGTAATGACTGGGATATCCAGCACAATGAACAGTGGGACTTCGACTTCTCACTGATGAATGATGACCCGTCTGACGCCCCGGCGGATTTGCTGGGTCTGTCCATCATGGTCAAAGGTGAAGAGCTGTTGCCGCTAAAAGTGGGAACGGGTCTGGTCTGGATCTGGCTCAAATACCTGACACCGATGGAAAACGAACTGAGCAAGTTGACGCTGCATTACCGGGAGGTAAACGGAAGCCCGTACATCATTGTAAAAAACGGAATGTTTATTATTGCAAGCATTCGCCCGGTGGATATCCGCAAAGATAAGACTGTGGTAGAGCGCATGGGTCAGATTGCTGCTGGTATGGGAATGCGTGTTTTGAATGCCGAAACCGGCGAAATTCTGGAATAAAGAAAGGAAGGCAACACGATGAACGAAGCGGAAAAGTACATCCAGCTGAATGCAGAAAAACAGTGGAAAGATCTGTACACCCAGTATGTGGTAGGACGCAAGGGAGCAGAAGCGTGTCTGAAATGGCTGGAAAGCACAGATTTCTTTGTGGCCCCGGCAAGCACCAGATATCATGGAGCGGTCCCTGGTGGCCTTGCACAGCATAGTATTGCCGTTTGCGAGACACTCAATAGTCTGTTGACGGTGCTCAATCCATGGGAATGTCCTTGGGATGACAACAGCACAGTGACACACCTTTTTAGCAGCGCAGCTTTCGTAGCTCTGTTGCACGATGTGTGCAAGGCAAACTATTACAGGGAAACCACTCGGCGGGCAAAGGATGAAAACGGTAAGTGGCAGGATGTGAGATCGTACTACGTAGACGATGTACTGCCGCTTGGCCACGGAGAAAAGAGTCTGTATCTGGTCAGCAAGTATTTTGAGTTGACCGATGAAGAAGCGGCCGCCATCCGCTGGCACATGGGTGCGTACTGCGATCACGACAAATACAAGGAAATGGGTCAGGCGTTTGACCGTTACCCGCTGGCACTGCTTTTGCATGAGGCGGATATGATTGCATCGCATCTCTGGAACGAATAAAACAAAAAACATAGCAGAGAGCCGCCAGAAAAGCGGCTTTTTCGTTAGAGGAAAAGGAATAAAAGATATGTCTAAATACTGGTGCAAGTGCGGCCGGGTGGTAAACAAATCCACCAACGCGGCCACCACAGGTAATCGGGACACCGCAAACTGTGCAGGATGCCCACACCTGTTGCCGTATGGACCGACAGCATGGGACAAGGCCAAGAATGGTTTTGTCCAGGATGTGCAGGGCTATGAGTGCCGCATGACGGATCATCCGCTGGACTACACCACGCATATCAGCAGTCTGGGTGGTCCTAACGACAAAACCGTGCTGCATGTGGAAAGCTTGGACTTTGACTTTCTGGATACCATCACAGAATGGGTCCACGACACTTTCACACAGGGAGAGCTAGACGGTGGATTTCGGCGCAATACGCTACGTGGGCCGGACTATATGGATGGGTACAGAGTGACCTTTTATCCGTCCCAAAACAAAAAGGGCATCGCCGCCAAGCAGCAGCTTTTCCAACGTTTTTTCCATCCGGACGGAACGCGTCTGGATATGACCCCGGAAGAGGAAAAAGCCAAGGTGCTGGCCGACATCGAGAAGGGCAAGGCTGCTGCACAAAACAAGGAGATTCACATGGAAGATAAAGTTTACAAGGATGCCAAAGGCATCCTGTATCGAGTGGGCGAAACCGGCGAGCTTGGTAATGCGGATCGATGCCGCCTGACCATCCAGCAGTTAGGAATTACGCCCGGCGCACAGTGGCGCAAAAAATCTATGGCGCCCAACTGGTCCATGGCAGCTCGAAAGGATGCGCTGCAGGCGCTGGAAATCATGGCCGAAGAAAACGATTGGAAGCAGGCCACCGAGGCCGAGATTCAGTACAACCTGACAGAGCGTGCCGCTCTGCTGGATGATGATCTGGACGGAACATCGCTGTATACGCTGGATCTGAGCGAGCGAACGGTTCGTTGTCTAGAGCACGCCGGCATTGATACGGTGGAAGAGCTGGCAGCCATGTCAGACGAAGAAATCATGCGTATCCGAGACATGGGGCGCAAGGGATACGAGGAAATCCGGGCGGCGTTGGGACGAGAGGAAACGGGCGATGCCGGAAAGCAGGTTACAACCCTTAAGGACTTGGGGCTTTCAGACAACTGCATCAGATATTTGTATGACATGGGCTTCGACAATGAGGATGTGGATATTCTCGATTCCTTGCTGCCGGAAGAGGAAGAGCGCCTGCGGCGAGAGTTTCCCGATAATTGGGAAAAGATTCAGGCGTATTTGCAGTCGGGTTGTACCGACACGAATGACGGTACCAGTGAGGAAAGTTTGGAAGCCGAAAACCCTACCCCGATGGACGACTTGCCCTGGTCGGCTGCTGCCACTGCTGCGGCAGACGAACCTGCGGAAAGCCCGACGCCTGCGGCTTTGACTCCTACGACCGAAACTGCTGCCGCCATCAGCGAGCAGACGGAAAGTGCAGCTACGGTCGTTCCTGCTTCGTCCAATACGCCGACAGCCTTTGACTATTCGGGGCTGGATGAGCAGACGGTCGTTGATCTTCATCTGGCCGAACACGAATACACCAGCGGTAAAAAGATGGCAGAAGTTGGCTTCCGACGCATGGTGGAAGGCGTTGCAATCGCCCATGATGCCCTGTGCGGACCAGTTGTCCACCAAGTGGACAACTATAAGCATGGGAATCGCGGAGAAGATTCCTTCCGAGCATGGTGTGCCAGCATTGGTATTGGCAAAACAACCGCCTATAAGATGCTGCAGGTCGCTGATGCTTTTATGGCCAGCTCCCCGAACCAACAGAAGGTGCTGGAACAGCTGCCGTCTACGCTGCTGTACGATTTTGCAAAACCGTCCACTACCGAGGAAGAAAAGAAAGCTATCCTTTCGGGCGACATCACCACCCACAAGCAGTATCAGGAAGTTGTGGCACGCAACAAGCAGCTGGAGAAAGAAGCCGAACTGGACCGCAAGGAGCGTGACGAAGCCTATGCCAAGGCAGACAAGTACCGAGCCGAGGCCGACCGTCGGGCGCAGGATCAGCAACGGCTGGAAGGCCTGGTACAAACCGAAAAGAGCAAAGCGGACCTTGCCGCCCGGAAATCGGCCGAAGCATGGGAACAGGTTGACGCCGAGAGAAAGGCACGCAAGCAGGCCGAGGAAAAGCTGGCCAACGCGGATGCCGAACAGGAAAAAATGGAACGTCTGGCAGATGATGCCAACGACCGTGCCGATGCTGCCGAAGCCAAGGTAAAAGAGCTGGAAAGTCGCCCCATCGAGGTAACTGGTGCGAACGCTGCGGATATTGCCCGCTGGCGGGAAGAAGGCGCCGCACAGGCCCGGCAGGAACAGGTGAACATCATAGCAGATCTGCAGGATCAGGTGGAGGATGCGAAGAATGCCCAGGAAAATGTGGTGGATGCACTTTACCGCATGGCTGAGCAGATTGCTGCAAGCTGTGCTGCGCAGCTGGAAAACTGGAGCAAAGCAGCGGCCTGCCTGGAACCGGATGCCTACATGGATTGTGTGCAGCAGTTTGATCCGCTGCGTATTCAGATTTTGCATTTGATGATGGAGGGTGCTGACGATGATGAAATGTCCTGACCGTCCGCTGGAGCCGTCCACGAGTTTCCGTTGACCGAATATATGCCACGTCTTCATTCCGCCATGGTGGCGGAATGGGGCTGGTATATAGGAGCTTAAAATAAGAACCGCCAGCCGGGGACGAAGAGGAGAATAAACCGTGAAGGCTTTTTATCAGCGTGAACAGCGGCATATCTGCGGAAAGCATTATATGGAAGTAGATTTGTATGATGTGACAGCAAAGCAGCATAGTGCAAGCAGACGAGCAAAAAGAAAAGAAGCCACACGGCTGTCCATGCAGAAGTATAACGATAACAATGCTGTGAGGCATCGGGTTCAGGTGGCGAATACAAATTTCACGGAAAATGACTTTTTCTGGACGGGTACATATGATGACGAACATATCCCGGCGGTTGATGATCGAAAAAAAGTGGATCGAGATCTAACGAATTACATCAAGCGTATATATCGCTGGTGTGATAGCCATAGTGTACCGCACCCAAAGTGGATGGGCAGCACAGAATATGCGACCCGGACGGAAGAAGGAACAGTGCTGGGCCGGCACCATCATCATTATATGATCCAGCAAGTGCCAGGCCTGACCCGTGAGGTGCTGGAAGATCTGTGGCGGGATACAAATGGCAGAAGAATTGGATTCACCCGTGCAGATTCGCTGGAATTTGATAAAGGCAGCATCGAGGCTGTGGTGCGGTATGTATGTAAAAACAAACGCTGCGATCGAAACTGGCGCCAGAGCCGTGGCCTGCAGATGCCAAAGTGTCCCCGCCCGAATGATACCAAGTGGAGCCGCAAGAAGCTGCACGATGCGTCCACGCTGTACATCGATGACCGTTCCTTCTGGGAAAAACAGTATCCGGGCTATACCTTGTCCCGGGTGACTACCAGCGTCACAGTGGATGGTATGCGGCACACCGTGGCCATCCTGCACAGCCTGGAATGTGAATTGACAAGAAAGAAGAGCTACATATGCAATACGATGCGAACAAAGCCAAAAGAATCTGGCAGGCCACGATGAACAATGCTCAGGGCCACCAGTTTGAAGAAGCAATCCTGGCGGGCTGTGCAGTATACGCTGCGCAGCTGCCGCCCCGCGCAAAAATAGACAAGACCCCGGAGCCGTTCCGGGTGCAGAGCAAAAGCAAAAACGGCGTGTTCACCGGCCGATTCACGGCCCACGCCCAGCCGGACTTTCAGGGCACGCTGCAGGATGGCAGATCTGTTGTGTTCGAGGCAAAGTACACCTCCACTGACCGCCTGAACCGGGAGGTGCTGACGCAAACCCAGCAGGATACTCTGGAAGCGCATTACCGCCTGGGGGCACTGGCTGCTGTCTGCGCCGGTATCGGGACGGAGTTTTTCTTTGTCCCCTGGCCTGTGTGGCGTGATATGAAGCAGAACTATGGCCGCAAGTATGTCACCGCAGCCAATCTGCAGCCCTACCGAGTGCGCTTTGATGGGGCGGTACGATTTCTGGACTATCTGACCCCGCCGCTAGAGAAAACACCCTGGTGGGATGAAGCTGCCCGGCGGCTGGTGGAGCATGCGCAGACGAGCCTCTTTGATAGGGAGGCTTGAATATGCGTGAGATTCTGTTTAGAGGTCGAAATAAGAAAACTGGCCAGTGGGCAGAAGGAAATCTTGTGCACTTGAAATGTGAAGTGAGAGGGGAGACAACGACAGAAGTCTGGAAAATCCATCCAGTGAGAATCAACACCGATGTGCCGATGGATATTGACCTGAAGACGATCGGCCAGTACACCGGGATGAAAGACAAGAACGGAAAAAAGATTTTTGAGGGTGATATCTTGAAAGAAGATGATGTCACCCATAACGGTGTAGTCCAGATTCAAGGGTACATGAGCTCAGTCCGTGAGGATGAGGGTTGCTGGGTGTCAATTTTACCCAAAACTCAGGAATGGGACTTCTTGTGGAATGTCCGCAAGAAAGTTGAGGTCGTCGGCAACATCCACGATAACCCGGAACTTGTGGAGGCGGATTCATGAACACCGGCAAGCGCTTCGAGGCTGATTTCAAGGCCAGCACGCCGAAAGATGCATGGTTGTATCGATTGAATGATAGCCCGGCCGCATACCATTTGGATAAAGCATCAGATACAAATGTGCAGCTGAGCGGTACGACGTGGACGGGCTGCTGAAAAGATTGGAGGCTTTGCAATGAGTCCTTGCTATGAATGCACCCAGAGATCCGCAATGTGCCACGCCTTCTGTCCAGCTTATCAAGTCTATGCAATGCAGCAGGAATCAAAGCGCAAGGAACGGTACCGCGGATACCAGACAAACGCCGACTGTGAGGCTGCCAAGCGCCGGATCATCAGCCTGAACAAGCATCACGGCCGTTAAAGAACTATTTCCAAGCCCCCTACATGGGGCGTACATATGTTGTGGGCGGCATCGCATCACGGACAAAGGGTACATGATCCTATCTCCTCCGTGCTAAAGGTGGCCGCAGACCGCCACCTCCACAATAGCAAAAGAAAGGATGAATCAATATGATGGAGAAGTTATTCACGGCAGCGCTGGCCGTTGTTGTTATCGTTGTGATCGTCGCATGGGCGGCGCTGGCGTGTGTTGCACCGTTCGCGCTGCTGCGCTTGTGCGGCGCAATCTTACTGGCATGAGAAAAGGAGGCCAATCCTATAATCAGAAAACGTGGAAAAACGTGGAGAAAACACAACGGAAGGAAAATGCAATGACAAATGAAGAAGCAAAAGATGCTTTGCAACTAAAGAAAATTCAATTCAGCGGAGAAACAAGGCGCGTTGTTGAATTTTTAGAAGCATTGTGCAAAGCGGAAGAAGCTCTGGATTATAGAATAGCTAAAACAGTGGAAGCAGAAAAGTTGGAGAAGGATCTTGCAATGCCAGGCACTCATATCATCTTTAGAAAAGGAACAAACTGTCTGGTTCGGTGCCCTAGATGTGGTCATTATATGAAAATGCAGGATTCGTTTTGCGCCAAGTGCGGACAAGCAATTGAAGTAAAAGAATCGTAACGAGGGATAAAAATGAAAAGATTGATTTGCATGTTGGTCGCCCTGGCCCTGGCGCTGTGCGTGACGGGCTGTTCTGAAGCGAGCAAGGTGAACCAAAATCTGAACAAGCAGGCGGACTACTTCGAATGTGAGCGCAAAATAACGGTATACAATGCACTTACAGACAAAGTAATACTGGAAGTCGAGGGC
Organism: Butyricicoccus sp.; assembly: GCA_020025885.1. GTDB lineage: Bacteria > Bacillota > Clostridia > Oscillospirales > Butyricicoccaceae > Butyricicoccus. Next base: position 64,123 of record JAHHRJ010000001.1, read on the forward strand.
TTCATGAGCATAAGCAACAACAGCTCGAACGAACTTGTTGTGACATGCAAGACCGGTCCTGATGAGTACAAGAAAAACTATGTGTATCTGAATAGCTTTACGCTGTATGCCATTGAAGATATTACCGGAACACATACAGATCCGTATCACTATTCGATGTACATCCATGTGGAACCTCCGATCAAAATAGAAGGAGTCAAGCCGTAACATTTACAGAAAAAGGGGAGAAAATTACATGGAATATGCAGAAAAGCTTGTCTGGCTGCGACGCTATAGGGAAAGTCAGAAGGTGGAGCGTGAGCTTGCCCAGGAGCTGGAACAGCTGCGCAGTCAGGCGGAGAGAATCACACCTGTTTTATCGGCTACGCCCGGCGGTGGCGGAAATGGGCAGCAGCTGCCCGCAATTGTTGAACGCATCGAGGACATCCGCAGTCAGATGACGGGACGCATCGAACAGGGACTTACAGCGCGCACAGAGATTGCAGAAGCAATCGATCAGCTGACCGATGCCCAGGAGCTTGAAATCTTGCGCCGCCGGTACTTGTTGGGACAGCGATGGGGAGAGATTGCCCAGGAGATGAATTTGAATAGGCGTTGGGCGATGCGGTTGCATCGCAGAGCTGTGGAAAAATTAGAAATCAAGGAAGATTGCGAAATACGCCACTAAAAGCCATAGAAAGCCACTATGCAAGTGTGCTATTCTGTAAATGCGAGATCCGGAAGAGAAAGACACTCTGACGGACGCTCATGGTTTGACACCTCCTTTTTGACGGAAGCTACGGCAGACGGCGGGACGGGCAGTCTGCCAGCATTCGGAAAGAGCCGGAGAGAGATCTCCGGCTTTTGTTATACGTTTCAGCCTGTGCCCTTCAGGGTGCGGGCTTTTTTGTTGCCCGGCGGGAGGTCCGGACATTGACAGGAGGTGATTGCCACGGCAAAGAACAAGCTCAATCCCAAGCACAAGGCTTTTGCCGAGGCATATGTCTCCAATGGCGCGAACGCTTATCAGGCGGCGCTGGATGCGGGCTATGCGGAAAGCACAGCAAAAAGCCATAGCTACGAGTTGCTGCGTGACAAGCGCGTTCAGGATTACATTGCAAGCCGGCGCAAGGAACTGGCTGAGCAGGCTGTGACGCCGGAGCGTGTGCTTCTGGAGCTGGCGGACATCGGCTTTGGGCAGCGGGAGTTCCCGGCCTATGATATGTTTGGCGAAGAGCATCAGCGCAAGCCGTCCATGACGGCTCGGCTAAAAGCGCTGGACATGATTGGCCGCAATCTGGGAATGTTTACAGACAAGCTGGATGTGAATGCCGTAGACACTGGCCAGCTGGAGAGCATCCTTGCACAGCTGAAGGAAAAGAAAAATGGCTGATTTGATTCTGAGCGAAAAATACAAGGCGTTCTTGCGCTGCGAGGCACCGGTGGAGTTTTGTGAAGGGACTACAGCAGCAGGAAAAACCACGGTGGGCCTATTCAAGTTCATGCTGAAGGTGGCGGAAAGCCCGAAGAAGCTGCATGTTCTGGCAGGACTGGACCAGGGAACCATAGAGAAGAACATCATCACCAAGGAACTGGGCATTCTGGACGATTTCGGCGATCTGGTGCAGTACTGGCCCGGCGGGCAGGCACAGGACCGGATGGCGCACCTGGTGTTTCATACACCCAACGGAATCAAGAAGATCTATGTTTTGGGCTATGCGGACAAAGCCCGCTGGAAGAAAGCCCTGGGCGGCCAGTATGGCTGCTTGTACATTGATGAGCTGAACATTGCGGACATCGACTTTGTGCGAGAATCCGCCATGCGCTGCGATTATCTGTTGGGCACGCTGAACCCTGATGATCCGTTGCTGCCTGTGTATGAAGAGTTCATCAACCACAGCAGGCCATTGCCGGAATGGGAATATGAAACCCCGGCGGAAATATTGAAGGAACTGAACCAGGAACCCAAGCAAGGATGGGTTCACTGGTTCTTTTCGTTTGAGCACAATGCCGGGCTGACACCGGAGAAAATCCAGCAAATCATCAGCATGGTGCCGCCTGGTACTAAGCTGTACAAGAACAAGATTCTGGGTTTGCGCGGTCGTGCCACGGGTCTGGTGTTCCATTTGACGAATGCCCATCTGATAGGTGCGGCGGCACTGCGGGAATGGCTGACGCCGGAACACAAACCGAAGCCTTTCCACTGGGTGCAGCTGTCCTGCGGTGTGGATACTTCTTACAGCCAGAAGACGGAGGATACCTTTGCTTTTGCGTTTACGGGAATCCTGAATAATCGCTGCAAGGTAACGCTGGCGGTGGAAATCCATTCCAACAAAGAGCGTGCGGCAAAACATCTGCCACCGATTGCGCCAAGCGATATTCCGGCACTGCTGGTGGACTTCTTGGAGCGTCAGCGGAAAGCTTGGGGCTTTGCCCGTGTGGTGTATATCGACAGTGCCGACCAGGCGACCATTACCGAGTGCCAGAAATACAAGCGCCAGCACGGCTGCATTTATGAGTTTGAACCAGCATGGAAGAAGATGCCAATCATTGACCGTATCCATCTGGAAACTGGCTGGCTGCATAACGGTCAGCATTTGATTGTTCAGGAGAGCTGCAGTCCGCTGATTCAGGAATACAACGCATACAGCTGGAAAGAGGACACGGACAACGAGCCGGAAGACAGAAACGATCATACGGTTAACGCGGAGCAGTACAGCTGGCTGCCATACAAAGAGAAAATCGGAGAAATACAAAAATGAGATTTATGGAAAGGGTGAAAAACATGGTGCGAAGCTGGCTTGAAATTCAGCCGGCGCCCGGCCGGGGAATCACGATCCAGGAACCGGTTAGCCACGAAACAAGTGTCATGCGCAATAAAATCTGGTACCGTGGCGACGCCAGCGAAATCGACCAGCTGTTCAAGGCACTGGGAGAGGACGCGGTGGGGCGCGCTCGGTTTTGGGCTGCGGCGCCCAATAATGAAAGTATCCGAAAGGCGCACAGCGGTCTGCCGGGAATTATGGCGGACACGCTGGCAAGTGTAGTGAAGGCGGATCTGGATGACCTGGACTTCGGCGATGATGCGGAAAACGCACAGACAGCCCGTCGATGGGAAGAAATTGCCGAAGAAAATGATTTTCCTGATTTGGTGGGACAGGCTGTGGTAGATACGCTGGTAACAGGGGATGGCGCTTTCAAAGTCAGCTTGGACCCGGAAGTCAGCGATGCACCGATTTTGGAGTTTTGGCCTGCGGACCGGGTTCGGTATAGCCGCCGGCACGGCCGCATTTGTGAGATTTGTTTTCTGACGCCTATGGGAGACAGGCGAACTCTGGAAGAAATCTATCGTCCCGGCGGAGTGTCGTATCGGCTGATGGACGGAGAAAAAGAAATTTCGTTGTCTGCCGAACCTGCGTGCGCCAATCTTTCCCCGGTAAAGTTTGATGATAATATCATGCTGGCGGTACCTTTGCGGTTCTGGAAGTCCGGCAAATGGGCGGGCCGTGGCCGCAGCATCTACGATAACAAGACAGATGCCTTTGATGCCCATGACGAAATTATCAGCCAGTGGATGGATGCGGTGCGAGCAGGCCGCGTACAGAAATACATCCCTGAAAGTCTGATTCCCAGAGATGCGGAGACCGGTGCACTGAGGATGCCCAGCGCCTTCGGCTCAAATTTCATTTCCATTGCCGGCAGCGCAAAGGAAAATGCTACGGATAAAATCGAAACGACACAGCCGGATATCAATTATGAAGCCTTTGTGGCCAGCTATACGGCAACCTTGGATATGTGCCTGCAGGGAATTATGAGCCCGGCCACATTGGGCATTGATGTGGGCAAAATGGCCAGTGCGGACGCCCAGCGTGAGAAAAAGGACATCACCGGAATGACCCGCAATGCAATCACAAACGCGCTGGAAAAGGCGCTGCCCAAGCTGGCGCGTGTGGCATTATCCGCACAGGATATTCTCGAAAACCGTCAACCCGGCCGGTATGAACCGACTGTTTCCTTTGGAGAATACGGCGCCCCGGACTTTGACAGCCGGGTCAAAACGATTTCGGGCGCTGCAACCAGCGGAATCATGAGCGTAGAAGCACAGGTGGAAGAGCTGTGGGGCGGCAGCAAAGACGATGAATGGAAGGCCGAAGAGGTGCAGCGCATCTGTTGGGAACGCGGCATTGAACCGATGGAGGAGCCCAGCGTTGGCGGTGAGCCTGTATGACGGCCCGTGAAATTGCGGATCTGTTCTTTCAGCTGGAACTGACGTTGATTGCATCCCTGAAACGCAATCTTGCTCGGCATAAAGCATGGGAAAAAGAAGAGGGCTTCGACTGGGAGGCTTGGCAGTCCGCCAAGCTGCGGGACATCCGCCGTTTTCAAAAGGAAAACCGAAAAGAAGTAGAGAAACTTGCTTCTGTCATAGATCAGGAAACGCGACAGCTCATCGAGGAGCAATATCAGGAAGGCGGCGCAGAAGGCTTTTTCAGCATGAACGACCGCCGGGTGAATGCTTTACTGGATGAGATGCAAACCGCTCAGCAGCAGGTGGAAAAGGCGGCTCTGCGGTATATGGATGATGTGTACCGCAAGACAGTCCGTACAGCAGCGTTAGGTATGGCCACTGGATCTATGACGCTGCAGCAGGCCACCGATGCGGCTACGAAAGATTTTTTAGCCGCCGGTATCAACTGTGTGCAGTATAAAAACGGGCGCCGCGTCAACATTGCCAGTTATGCAGAGATGGCCTTGCGCACAGCAGCCACCCGCGCCACCCTGATGGGAGAAGCGAAGCTGCGGGAGTCGATGGGTATTGATACGGTTCTGGTGAGCCAGTACGGGGCTTGCAGCGAAACCTGTCTGCCTTGGCAAGGGCTGGTGTACATCGATGATGTGTGGCAGGACTATGATGGTCCACATACACCCGGCGGAACCTATGGTGTGAGCCGTAACGGCCACCAGTACCCGCTGCTATCCGTAGCGGTGAAAAATGGCCTGTTCCATCCCAACTGCCGGCACACTCTAACCACTTGGTTTGAAGGTATCAGCACCCGGCCAGAGCCAATGGATAAGGCGAAGATCGAGCGTACATCCAGGCTGGAAAAACAGCAGCGTGCCATGGAGCGTAATGTGCGAGAGCTGAAACGTCTGGCGGCCGGCACTCAGGACGATGCCCGGGCAGCCGCCTACCGCAAAGAGGTGCGCACCGCCCAGAAAAAGCTGAAAGCCTTTGTGGATGAAAATGGCGATGCGCTACGCCGGGACTACTGGCGCGAGCGGTACGATGGGGTGCCGTTGCAGAAAGAATGCACCCAAGCGGCAGCAATCGATAGCCCCCAAAAGGTTGGTACTTCTATTGAAAATGGCAACCAGTCCTCGTATACTAAAAATGATCGAGAAGGCAACCGCATTCTTACAAAGGATGAAGTGCTTGTAAAAGCAAAGGAACTTGCGGAAGAATATCTGGTAAGCGATGAAGCAAAAGACGGAAAACCATCTCCGAGTCTTCGGTTCATCCAGCGTAAACTGGGGTATGATCAGCTGCCAAAGGCGGTGCCACCAGAAGATTTTAAAACACAAAAAACACAAAGTCATTACCCGGTGCTGTATCGAGGAATTTCTCCTTTTGAGAGCAAATCCGGTCAAGAGTTGGCGGAACAGTATATGTTTGGTGAACTTTTTGGCGGCCAATACCATGCATATGGTCGTGGTACCTATTTCAGTCCAGATTATGAAGTTGTAAAAACGAATTATGCAGCACAGGAAGACAGTGTGATTCTTATGGGTGTATTAGCACCTACGGCAAGAGTTGCAAACTACGCAGATGTGCTGAAGGATTTTTGCAGCACAGGAGTACCCTTCAAAGCGAGAACAGACAAAATGGAAGGTTATGAATTATTGTTGTCAAGCGTTGGAGAATATGCGGCTTTGCAGGGCTACGATGCAATTGCAATGAATGGCTACGCCAATAAAACACATTATATTATTTTGAACAGAGGAAAGATGGTGATTGAATATGGGTAAAGGCTTTCAGGAGGAAGGAATTTGCAGCTGCTTTTTTGGTTATTTAGGCGAGTTTATTGATCGTGCGTACCAGCCGTTTGCTCAGTATGAACTCTGTGCTGAGGTGTACCAGAATGGGGCGGAGCTTCAAGAGATTTGTACGACGGTAAACTCTATTCAGGAATTACCCGAAAATTTGCAAAAAATTGCATATCAGTCAATCCCATATTTTCTGAAGACAACGTCCATTTATACAGAAGACGATATTCCATATTAAATGGATTTTCATCACAAAAAAAGCGCTGTTTTGATACGATTTTTACCATTTTGTTGACGTCAACAAAATATCCGCATTTGATTGCAAAAAGAAAAATAAATCAAGTTAGGCTCACCACCCACCCGGGCGGCGGGCCTTTTTTGTACCCATTTTACGGGAGAAAGGAAGGATCAAAGATGGAAAAGATGGATCTGAGCGACACTGTGGATCTGATGAACAGCTTTGACTACAAGCAGCGCTTCAAGGCGGAATACTGGCAGACCAAGATGAGATACGAAAATCTGCATGACATAATTGTCAAGCTGGAAGCTGGAACGCTGCCGTACAAGGTTCCCGGCAAGCGCAGCGTTCTGGAGGCTCAGCAGCGGGCCATGTACGAATATCTCTATGCGCTGGAAATTCGTGCTGAGACCGAGCACATCAATCTGTACAATTTATCGCCGACTCCTGAGAGAAAGTAATCCACACACCTCCCAGCGCGAGGTAAAGCGCAGCAAGTGATTAAAATGCTGTTAAGCATCATTTTTGAGACTTTTTGATTCTAAAACGGGCTGAACAAGTCCATAATTGACAATTAACGCTCATTTTTGAAAGTTACCAGCAAATTAAACCGATGATGAAGCAGCCGCAAGGCTGCTTTTTTCATACATATTTTTACCCCAAAAGGGGAGAAAGGAACGGAAACATGAAGAAGAAACAGGACGAAAAAGCAAAGCAGAAGAATCCTGTGGAAGCACAGGAATCCCCGGCGGAAAAGGAAAAGCCGGAAGCTGAGCAGCCGCAGGAAAAGCCTGACGAGCAGCCTGCTCAGGAAGAAAAGCAGGAGAAGCCGCCCCAGCTGGAGGATGAAGCCGCGGACGACGTCCAGGCCGAAGAAAGCGGTGAGGACGATGCAGAAAGCTCGGATCTGGAGCAGGAAGCTCCCGAAGCAGAAGAAACCTCTGCGGAAGATGAGCAGGCAGTGCCCGCAGCCAATGGCGGCGACGAGAATGCAAAACTGCGTGCAGATCTGCTGACAGCAAACAGCAAGCTGGCAGCCTATGCAGCGGGCGTGCGTCAGGACATGATCGATGACGCAGTGATTTTGGCCACTGCGCAGGCACAGGCTGCCGGCGAAGTAACCGAGGAAGCCGTGACTGCTGCTATGACGGAGGTGCTGAAGCGTCACCCCGAATGGAAGGCCGAGGCCCCCAGCAAGAAAAAGACGGGCGGCTTCAAACTGGGCGCCGACCCGGATGCCGCTTCTGGCCGCAAGAATGGCAAGACCGAAAACACCGAGAAGAAGCGCTGGAACCGCTTCAAGTAAGAGAAAGGAGCATGAAATATGCCGAATACCGTAAACTATGCCGAAGTCTGGCAGCCGGAGCTGCTGCCGATTCTGAATCAGGAAACCATGTGTGCACCCTTTATCACGACCAATGTTCGCTGGCTGAGTGCCAGAACCTTCCATTTCACGTCTATGTCTACCAGCGGCTTCAAGAATCATAACCGCAACGGCGGCTGGAACAAGGGTGAATTCAAGCAGGAAGACCATCCCTTCACGGTGGAGCATGACCGTGATATCCAGTTCCTGGTAGACAAGGCGGATGTGGATGAATCCAACGAGACTGCATCCATCCACAACATTGCACAGACCTTTACCCAGACCCAGAGTGCGCCCGAAAAGGATGCGCTGTTCTTCTCCAAGGTGTCAGAGACGGCTAAGAAGCTGGAAGGCTATCACAGCGAAACGGCGGCGTCCGAATACAACAAGACCAATGTGTTCGGCAAGCTGAAGGGTTTTCTGTCTTCCGGCAAGCTGCGCCGCTACAAGGCCAAGGGCGCGCTCATCATGTATGTGACCAGTGCAATCATGGATTTGCTGGAGCAGAGCACGGACTTTGACCGCAAGATTGAAGTGATGCGTGTAGCGGATGGCGGTGAGGGCATCGAAACCCGCATCACTGAGATTGATGGCGTACCCGTGATGGAAGTCATCGACGATGAAGTCTTTTACGACAGTTTCAACTGGGAACCTGCAGACGGCGGCTTTGAACCGACCAAGACCACCGGCCACAAAATCAATGTGCTGATTGCCAGCCCCCTGACTACCAAGCTGGTGCCCAAGATCTCCAGCATCTACTACTTTGCTCCCGGTGCACATACCGAAGGTGACGGCTATCTGTATCAGGAACGCGAGCTGTCCGATGTGTTCACCCTGCCCAACGGCAAGGACGGCAAGGTGGATAGTGTCTATGTGGACACGGATACCACCGCCGTAGCGTGATATGGCAACCTATGTAACGAAAGCGGATTGCGCTGAGCTTGGTGCGAATGAGCTGCTGGAACTGCCCAACCTGGAAGCACTCCTGGAGCGCGCAAGCGACCAGGCAGATGCTGTGTGCTTTGGGCGCATTCGGCGCAAAGGCTTCGACAAGCTGACGCAGTTCCAACAGGAGAAAATCAAAAAGGCGGTGTGCTTGCACGCTGCCTTTTTGCAGTCCTATGGGCAGGCATTGGAAAGCCCTTTGGAAAGTTACGGCATCAATGGGGTCAGCATGTCTTTTGCATCGGATCGCGTGGTGCGTCAGGGTGGGGCAGTAGTCAGCAGCGAGGTGTACAGTCTGCTTTCGCAAACGGGTCTTGCGCAGAGAGGAGTGTGGTGAGGCATGAAATGGCCCCAACTGGTGCAGCCCTGGGCCTGTCAGGTTCCGGTGACAGTGCGTTTGACGGGTGGCCTGGGCGAGGATGGTACCGAAACGGAGCTTGCCTGTATCCATACGCGATGCAGCTTTGATGAAAAGCAGCGTCAGATCCTGGATGCCCGGCGGCAGTTGATTCGGTTGAACGGTACACTTTTGTTTCCAGGCGACATTGCCCCAGATACACCGGAGCTGAAAGGCACTGTGGAGCTTTTGGGGCGCACCTGGAAGATTTATCAGGGCAGCCGTGCCCGAAACCCAGATGGCAGCGTCAACTATACCCGCATCGAGGTGATGTGATGGCAGTGGAAATCAAACTGAACCAGGACGTTATCGACCAAATCGGGCAGGCGGCACAGGATGCAGCAATGGAAACCATGGAGGCGCTGCATACGGAGGTAGTTACTGCACAGGTTATGCCAATGAAAGATGGTACATTGCAAAATACTCTTACGTCTGTGCAGCCGTTGGAACAAGGTAAAACCGGAGCACGGCTTTATGCGGATGGACCGTATGCCAGATTTTTGTACCATGGCCGGTTGATGGTAGGCGATGAAACAGATAGCCCGTTTGCCGCTGCAGGAGAAACCAAACATACAGTTGATGTAATGCTGAATTACAACTGTGCAAAAAATGCTAATGCGAGAGCGTTTTGGTGGGAACCTTGGACGCCGGGCGGCGAGCATGAAAAGTTTCTGCCGGAAACCTTTGCAAAAATGCTGAAGGAGCGGATGCCATGAGAACAGAACAAGTGAAGAACTGGCTGAAGGAGAAAACCAGTGTGGGGCAGGGAATCTATGTGGGAACCATTGACGGCAATGCGGAAAAGTGCCTTGGCGTGTACCTGCAAAAGCGTTCAGGTCCGGCACGGATTTGCCTTGGCGGTCCTTCGCAAACGAAAACAGATGAGCTGCAGGCGACAATTTTGGTGCACTGGGGAAAAAGCTCTGTCCAGGCAGAAGCAAAAGCCTGTGATATCTGGCAGCTGTTTTATGGTTTGACGGATACAATCATGGGCGGCACTCGGGTTTACTACGCAGATCCGGGTGCAGGTCCCATCCCGGTGGGACGGGACGAAAAAGGCATCTTTGAGTATGTGGTCAATGTACGACTGATTTATGAAAAGGAGTGATATAAATGGCAGCAAAAACGGGCGTTTATCCCGTATTTGAAAACAAATTCAAAATCAATAAAAAGGGCCGCGCCAGCCCCGGTGAGATGGTGGCCATCGCCGAGATGGAAAGCTTTGGTGTAGCCATCGACGGCAACACGGTGGAATGGAGCCCCATGGAAGCAGAAGGCTGGCTGCGTCGGATGGTAACCGGCAAGGCGTTGACCATCACATTGGCAGGCAAACGCCACATCGGCGACCCGGGTAATGATTACATTGCAGATAGCGCCTGGGGAACCGGCGGCAGTTGTGACAGTAAATTGGAATGGACATTTCCCAGCGGCGCTAAGCTGGAAATGGACTGCGTGCTGAACGTGACCAATCCCGGCGGCGGTGAAAGCCGTGATGGCGCACCGCTGGAAGTGGAAATCATGAGCGACGGCAAGCCTACCTTTACCCCGGCACCGGGCGTCTGAGAATATGATATCAGCCATCACCCACAGGGTGGTGGCTTTTTTTGAAAGGAGAAATAAGAATGGGCAAGATGTATACCCTGGACGGAAAACTGTTGACGGAACTTCCCGAGCTTCGGGTAGGCGATAAGCTGTATCCCGTGGACAATCGCACCTGCACCGTGAAAAAGATGATGCAGCTGACTGCGAAAAAATCGGGCGAAGAAAATGAGGACTATCTGGGCAGTATGGAGAAAGCACTGACGCTGGCACTGGGCGCAAAAGCGGTGGCAGAAATCGGTGTGGATAATTTGCCTTTCCCGGCATACCAGAAGCTTTTCGAACTGGTTCTGGCAGCGGCAACCGGCGAGGAACCGGAGAAAATCCCGGAGCAGGACAATGCCAGCCGATTTCAGCCCGAAATCAAGTGAGCCTGTCTGGTATGACATGGAAAAAGATGCCCTGCTGATTGAGCAGAGCATTGCAAAGCAGTATGGCGTTTTGCCTGCTGCACAAGCGGATCTGAGCTGGCAGGACTGGAACAAGCTGGTTTCTGGCTTGATGGATGATACTCCGCTGGGCCGAGTGGTTGCTGTGCGCAGTGAGCAGGACCGAGAGGTCATCAAGCGGTTTTCTCCGTGGCAAAAGCAGATCCACGCAGAGTGGAAGGCTTTCCAGGCAAATCAAATGCTGGGGAACAAGTCAGAGGAAGAACTGCGTGCGGATATGTGTCAGCTGGAGAAAATGCTGGCACGCGCGTTTGGAGGTGGTAGCTGATGGGTGCACAGGCTGGAAATGCAGGTACCGTCTGGCTGGAATTGCTGATTAAAAATACCATCGGCCGTCAGATTGAAAAGCTGTCTCGAGAGGCAGGCACACAGGCGGAAAAGCAGTTCGATACCGTAGGCGAAAAAGCGGGAGAAACGTTCAATCGTTCGTTTGAACAGAGCGCGAAAACCGTGGAAAAACAGGTTGGTGCCATTGGTGAAAAAACAGAACAGACATTTAACCGAAGCGTGGAACTGGCAAAATGCAGACTGAAGGAACTCCAGAATAAACATGCTTCCGTATCAGAAAAGCTGGAAACGATGAAAGCTGCTCGGATGGAGGATTATGATAACCCGCTTGCTCGTAAGCTGGGTCCGGAATATCTGGATAAAGCCGTGGAGAATTCACTGAACATGGACCCAGCCTATAAAAAGATGCAAGCTCAACAGGAGCAAGTCTATCAGCAGATACAGGCAGCACGAGAAAGGCTGCGTATTGAAGTAGAAGCGGCCGCAGCGAAGCAGGCGGCAGCCGAGGCGAGGTTTGCAGAAAAGGCGGCACAGGCAGAAGAACGTGCTGGCAATCGGCAGGAGGCGGCCGCCAAGCGTGCTGCGGATGAAGCACAACGTGCACAGGAAAAAGCAGCGGAAGAATCCCGTCGCGCCCATGAGCGTGCCGCAAAGCGTGTGCAAGGTGCCTGGGCTAAGGCTATGGGAATGGTCAAGGGTATCCAGTCCGGTGCTGCGTCTCTGGTGAAAAAAGGCTGGACTAAGGCAACAAACGGCATTTCCAAGGCGTTCCATACCGTGGGCCGAACGATGCGCCGTGTGTTTGTTTTGGGCGCGCTTTTGGTGTTCTTCCATGGATTGCGAGACGCAATGTCTGCGGCAATCAAACAGAATGACCAGCTGTCCAAGAGCCTGGCACAGGTTAAGGGAAATCTGTACACTGCGTTCTCAGCCGTTTTCAGTGCGGCTCTTCCTGCGCTCACGGCCATGATGAACGGGCTTGCAGCCTTGACCAATAAGATTGCATCGTTCCTGTCCGCATTGTTTGGTACAACTTATGCTAAGAGCCAAGCAGCAGCCAAGCAACTGGCATCTGTAGGAAAAGGCGCGGCCAGCGCTTCCAAAAAGCTGAAAGGTGCGCTCGCCAGCTGGGACGAACTGAACGTTCTGCAGAAAGAGGATACATCTGGCGGCGGTGGCGGAGCAAGCGGCGTAGACACTGGGGCGCAGGCTGATGAAGCGGCAGCTTCGTTTGGAGAAACGCTGCGCAAGGCTTTCCAGTCTGGTAATTGGGATGCGCTTGGTCAGATGCTGGGCGAAAAGTTCAATGCCATGGTGGACAAGCTGGACACCGCTGCACTTGGTACGAAACTGGGCAAAGGTATTCAGGCTGCCATTCAGACGGCTCACAAATTTATTCAGACGGCTGACTGGAACAACCTGGGTGCAAAGCTTGCCGATGGCTTCAACCGTGCCCTTGAACAGGTGGACGGCTGGCAGCTGGGATCGATACTAGCCAGTACATGGACAATTGCATGGGACACCCTGAACGGTTTTATCCAAAATACCGATTGGGCACAAGTAGCCGAAAAAGTTAGCGCAGGGATCCAAGGTCTATACGACACAATAGCGACCGCTATTCAGAATTTCAGCTGGAGTGGTCTGGCGGACAGTATCTGCACTTTCCTTTGCAATATCGATTGGGCTGGAATTTTTGAATCTGTGGCTACTTATGCCGGCAGCTGGGTGGGTGGAGCAATCAGCTTTTTCTGGACACTGGTTGAAAATGCCTGGAATGGCCTGTATGGCTATTTTCATGAAAAAGTTAAAGAGACCGGCGGCCATTTGATTTTCGGCCTCTTCAACGGCGTGGGTGAAGCGTTAGGAAATATTGGCGTTTGGATTTTTGACCACATCTTTAAGCCTTTCTGGGACGGCATCTGTGCTGCGTTCCAGATTCACAGCCCATCTAAAAAGATGATGAAAATTGGCCGGTATATCGTTGCAGGTATGCTCAACGGTATTACCGAAAGCTGGCAGCGGATTACGAGATTCTTTACACAAGCGCTGGCGGATGTAAAGGCTGTGTTTTCCAATGCCTGGGCTGCTTTGAAAGCCAATACCGCCCAGATGTGGCGCGGCATCGGCGACACGATCAAGGCGGCAGTGAATAGCATCATCGGCATCGTGAACAACATGATTTCTGCGGTAACTGGGGGTATCAATGCTGCGGTGGATGCCATGAATCATATTCATGTAGACATTCCGGAGTGGGTGCCGATGTTTGGCGGTAAGCGCTTTGGCATCGATATTCCGCACGTTGGAACGCCCCAAATTCCCATGCTTGCCAAGGGCGGCGTTATCACGCAGCCTACACTGGCCATGATGGGCGAATATCAGGGCGCAGGAAACAACCCCGAAATCGTTGCGCCACAGAGTATCATGCGGGAAACGTTCGAGGAAAGTATCGCACCTCTGGTGGAAGCCATTTATGAACTGATCGCCTACCTGAAGGAAGGCGGGGACAAGGAAATCGTAATCAAGCTGATTTTTGACGGAAATCTGGCACAATTTGCACGAATAGTAAAGCCGTATCTCGATAAGGAAAGTAATCGTGTGGGCGTCAAGCTCATTACAGGAGGTGAGTATTGATGCTCTGGGTAGATGGCATCGAATACAACGTGGATGTTATCAAGGTAAAGCGAAAAGCAGACACGCTGGATAAGTATGCGAAACGCACCGATGATGGCGTTTTGCATAGAGAGCTGACAGGAGTGTACTTCAACTACAGCTTGCAGCTGGGACCCAATACAGATCCGGAAAGCTATGATGCCCTGTGGGAAACGCTATCTGCTGCGGAAGAGTTTCACACTGTGAAAGTTCCGTATGGTAGCAGTGGAATATATACCTTTGAGGCCTACTTTTCAAACGTATCGGATGAATTGCTGTGCAAGCGAGGAAATCACAACGTTTGGAATGGCCTGACGGTGAACTTTAAAGCCAAGAAGCCTGCACGAACATAAGAAAGGGGGGAGTTCTATGCGCACCGGTACACGGGTAGAGCTGGGGCTTTTTGATGTGACCGCCAAAGGCGACAGCGCAGCGTCCAGCACGGATGCACAGCCCTGGGGGAATCTGGCGGAAGATCTTCGCTTGGAAGAACGCCCACCGCAGCCCAAATACGGCACGCTGGAGCATAAACAGTTTCTGCTGGACGGCAGCTTTACGCTGTTTCCGGATGCGCCGCAGGGCCGCTTCTGGGGGCTGTGGAGCAAACAGCAGAGCGGACCAGACGGGCGCTTTGCCGTGCCGCCCGTGCTGGAGGTGACGTTTTCTCAGCCACACAGCTCGGCCGGTATTACGCTGCACTTTTATGCGCCGACCCAGGACTGGGCCAGCGAGGTCGATATCCAGTGGTACAGTGCAGCAGGTCAGCTGCTGGCCAGCGCACGTTTTCGACCAGATGCGCCGGATTACTACTGCCGCCGCAAGGTAGAAAACTACCAGAAGCTGCGCATCACCTTTTCCGCTACCAGCAAGCCCGGACGATATCTGAAACTGGACGGGCTGGATTATGGTGCGGCGCTGATGTTTCAGGGTGAGGATGTTGTGCAGGCAAATCTGCTGGAGGAAGTGGATGCGCTTTCCAATGAAATTTCCATCAACACGCTGGAGCTGACTTTGTTCAATCGGAACGGCGAATTTTCCAGCCTGAACCCAGACGGTGTGTTTGATGTGCTGCAGGACAAGCAGCGGTTAACCGTTTGGGAGGATGTGCGCCCATCTGCTCGGTCCAATGATGTGGTCAGCCACAACATGGGTACGTTTTATCTGTCCGACTGGAAGAACCCCAGCGATACGCTGGCCAGGTTTTCGGCCACCGATGCAGTAGGGCTTTTGGATGGAGATCCTTTTGACGGCGGTATCTATGATACGACGGCCGGCAAGCTGGCGGCAGAAATCCTGAATGGCTACGCCTATGAGCTGGCACCGGAACTGGCGGCGGAATCCGTAAAAGGCTATCTCCCGGCGGGCAGCCGTAGAGGTGCGCTGCAACAGCTGGCGTTTGCGCTGGGGGCCGTGGTGGACTGCTCCCGCAGCGACAAAATCAAAATCTATCCGCCGCCGGAACGTCCCAGCAGCCTGATTCCCCACAGTCGAAAATTTACCGGCGGTGAGGCATCTCTACGTGCGCTGATTACCGGCGTATCGGTTACGGCGCATCAGTATCATTTGCAGAACGAAAGAGAGCAGCTGTACAAAAGCGACCTTGCAGAAGGCACACACCGCATTGCTTTATCTGATCCGGCCGATAACCTGCAGGCAGAGGGCGGTGCACTGTTGGAGTGGGGCAACAACTTTGCTGTGGTCAAGGTGACAGCGCCTGGGCAGGTGATTCTTACCGGCTGCCGCTATGCAGATACCAAAACGGTGCTGCACAGGCAGGCGGACGGGTTACCGCCGAATGCAAAAGTCAACGAAAAAACTGTGCAGGAAGCCACGCTGGTTAGTCCGGATCGAGCCGATGCCGTGGCGCAGCGGATGCTGCGTTACTACGCCAATCGCTGCGAGTTGTCGTTCCAGATGGTGGCCGGGGATGAGGCACTGGCTGATATGCTGATTGTGGAGAGCTTCGGCCGGGAAAACGTGCGCGGTCAGCTGGAGCGGATGGAGTTTGACCTTACCGGCGGTTATCTTGCCGATGTGAAACTGGTGGGTCGGCAGGTTCCGCACCCGGCGGATATTTACACTGGTGAGCTTCATGCAGGAGAGGAGGTGCTGCTCTAATGGCATGGCAAACGCCTGTCTTTGACCGAACCGCAGCGGATGTGGCTGCCGGTGCAGAGAAATGTTATTTCTCGCCGGAACTGCTCAATCGAATCGAGGGAAATACGAGATATCTGGCACAGCTGAACGGCGTATCGCTGCCTGTGGCCCGAAACTGGTCGGAAACGGACTTTTTGACACCTAACCAGATGCGGCGGATTCTTGCGGAACTGGAAACGGTACGCACTGCCTGCAGGCTGCCGCCTGGTCTGTGTCCGGTGCCTGCATTTCCGGCAACCACCTGGCAGGCCGTGAACGATATCGAGCGGCTGCATTGGAAGCTGCATGACATCTGGCTGCGAAACCAGGCAGAAGTTTTGTATGTAGAGGAAGCCTATACAGGCGAACAAATAGGAGTGTTGTAATGGCTTTTTTGAAGAAAATCTGGAAGAAGCGGCGGTGCGAATATCCGAACCGCCGCAAGCTGACACAAGTGCCCGGCAAACCAAACGAAGTGGATGTGGTGCGTGCGGAAGGTGCAGTGCTTGAGGAAGGCGACCTGCTTGGCGTCGAAAATCTGAACGACCTGGAACAGCGCATTCAGGACGGTTTTGCCGAGAGCCGCATCTACAAGGCAACCTTTTTGCTGGATGGCTGGCAGCAGTCTGGCAGCCAGTGGACGCAGACGGCCTCTTGTACGGGCATGAAAGCCGAATATGATACAGGAGCGCCGTGGACGTACAAGAGCGGAAATCAGACGACCGACGCGGAGCTGGTGGCAGGTCTTAACCAGATCTGTGCAGGAAAGCTGGAAACGGTAACGAATGGAATGAAAGCTACTGTTCCGCACAAGCCAACCTGTGACGTGCCGGTGTATGTGCGGCGTATGTCGGTGTAAAGGAGCATGTCTATGTTTTTTACGAAAAAGAACTGGAAAAATCGCCAGTGCGAATATCATAACCGCCGTAAGCTTGCAAAAGTTGCAGGAAAGCAGGATGAGTACGAGGTCACGCGAGTAGAAGGCTTGGTGATGGAAGAGGGCGATGCCTTCGACCAGAACAACATGAACGATATGGAGAGCCGTATTGCGTCTGGTTTTGATGCAGTGGAAAAAGAGCTTGGTGGCAAAGCGTCTGAAAAAGATGTGCAGACAGCACAGCGGACAGCGGATAATGCAGGCAAGGCGGCACAAACTGCACAGCGCACAGCAAACGATGCATTGCCCAGCAGCAGCGCACAGAATTTTCTGCGCGTGGTTTCCTGGGATGCCAGCACAGGTACGCTCCGGACCACAAAGGGGGTCTGAAGCATGGCCTTTTACATTTCCGGCAGCAAAATGAAAAGCATGACCTATGCCGGCGCGAAGGTCAAAAAATGGATCCATGATAACGTGGTGGTTTATGTGGCATCCAAAACCCTGTCCAAGAAAGTGACGTACCACACCCACGGCAACACCTTCACCCTCAATTGGGATACTTTGAGCGCGAAAGGGTTTACGAAAGCGACGTATACGTTCACGATTGCAGGCACAGAGGACCTTGACGGTATCTTCTTCGTTGGAATCGGCACAAGCGCCGCCGCACCGCCGCACACTGCGGTGGATGCACCGGCAGGCAGCATCGTGAACCAAAAAAGTACCAATGGAAGCAATGTGGGCACCTGGACAGGGGAAATCCGGCTGCGCGAAGACACAACATACTATGTGTATTTGGGTTCTTACTACGCAGCGGAGCGCCCGTCTTATGTGTCCGCTACGGTCGTGTTTGAGTGAATGGAAAGGAAGGCGAATCTATGAACGTATACGATGAATCGGGCCAGCTGCTGACCGTTGCGCCGGATCTCACAAAAGGCTGGCTGGAGGTTACGCAGCGCCTGGTGCAGCACCATCCGGCTCAGGAAGAAAAGAGTCACATGGAGGTCATGCCGGGCACGACCGGACTGCGCCATCTGGTGATTGACCAGCCGGCACGGGATGCGTGGGATGAGTACGAGGCGGTACAGGTGTATCATCCCTACACGTCGGAAGAACTGGCGGAGCATAACAAGCCTACGATGGAGCAGCGCATGGAGGCCGCAGAAACCGCGCTTCTGGAAATGATGTTACAACAGGGAGGTGCAGCCCATGTTTGAGTTTTTGCGTGTGCAGTATGAGCTTGGCCGCCTGAACGATGCCCAACTGGCCAAGTACGTTCAGGCTGGCTGTATCACGACAGCAGAGTACAAGCAGATTTGCGGCAAGGAGGTGCGCTGATGGGTAAGGTAGGTACAGGAGGCGTTGCTCCGCAAATGGAAGCGGTATCGATTGCAAAGCAGTTTCCGCATTTTACGGAAACATTTACAAAAACGTATACCTTTATTGCAAAACATTCTGGAGTAATCGGGTTGTCGGTTAGTTCTCAGTATTATAGCCGCACCCCGTCCGGAGTGGAAATCATTATCTATCGGAATAAGAAACTGATTGGATATGCAAGCGCAGGCGCAAGTTATGCGCCTGGTGCATCCGTTTACTCAGCCAAAACAGCCGGAGACGAATTTCAGGTGATCGTTAAGGTTAGAGCATCTGGGGCTGATGTAGGCTGTGATTACTGGGTGTCCGCAATGGCAAACGAACCAATTAAATTTTCAGAAACGTAAAAGAAAGGAAAATGATTATGGCTATCAAGGTAATTGACATTTCTAAGCACCAGCAGAGCTTTCACCCTGCGGCTGCGAAATCCGCTTGTGTGGATGCAGTCATGCTGCGACATGCATATGGTACCAAGGCAGACGATATGGCGCTGAGCTGGGCATCGGGCATCAAAGAACAGAGCTTGCCTCTGGGCGGCTATGGCTTTGCTACCTGGCACTACAAATCGAAGAATGGCGGCAGCGTGGCTACCGCTCGCGCCCTGATGCACCAGCAGGTGCAGAGCTGGATTGATACGACCAAACAGAGCGGCTGTGATTTCTGGTTTGCTGTAGATCAGGAGTTGGAGCGCGGCCAGCAGATGGGCCTTGGCAAACACGACAATACGATGCTGCTTAACGAGGCCTGCGATATGCTGGCAGCTTCCGGTCTGCATCCCTGCATCTATTGTTCGGTTGCATGGGACAACAACTACATCCGCACCGCAGATCTGCGGTACAATTACTGGCTGGCTCGCTACTATGACGGCACGGCTGATTTCGGCGCCGTTGGTGCGGAGCTGTCTCATCTGCCGGATGGCAAGTATACCCGCTGGATGCGCCAGCTGCAGGACGCTGGCCGACTGGTGGGCTGGCAGTTTGCAAGTACCGGCTGCGGCCACAAATACGGTGCCGGCAGCGAAAATATCGACCGTAATGTATTTTATATGGCACCGGCGGTGTACAAGCCGGAGCTGGGCGAGGTGCATCCCCAGTCTGATGCACAGTACATTGCAATTGGCCCGCTGTCTTCTGGCGATCAGGCCGCCGTGCATGCACAGCTTGATAAGCTGCAGGTGCCGGCACATACGGACGCAGACGGTGTCATTTATACAGATGTGGCGCTGTCCACCGGCGATCAGGTAGCGATGATCCATCTGGCCACTACGCTGCTGGTACCTATCCGTCTGCAGGATGTTCCGTTTGGTCAGGAAGAACAGCCTGAGCCTGATGGCCCGTCTGAGCAGTACAGTGTAGTGTTTATGTCCATGGTGGTCAAGGGCGGCTTTGCCAGCGCAGCCGACGCCAGGGACTACATCGAGGCTATCTTGGGCAAGGATGCTATGGAGCGACTGAGCGTGAGCATCGCAGTCACTGGAAAGGTGGCATAACTGTGAACAATAAGATTGAAACCGCATTTACTTATCATGCACCGAAAAGCGGTCAGTTGGAAAAATATACGGAAATCCGCAGCAAGGCAAAGGAATTTGCGTATATGATTACACAGCTTGTTCCGGATAGCCGTGAACAGAGCCTGGCCATCACGAAGCTGGAAGAGTGTGTAATGTGGGCAAACGCTGGGATTGCGAGAAATCAGTCGGTAGAGTAAGGAGGCTTAACCAGTGAAAACGGTTATTGCAGCAACAGGAAAGGAAGTCGTATGAAAATGGAAGTAATGGAATTTTTGCAAGTCTATAAGGATGCAATGACGCACAATCCCTTTGTAGTCTTGGTTCTGGTATGCGTAGTGGCGGACACTGTATTTGGCTGCCTGCGTGCAGCTAAGTATCATGCCTGGAACTCCAGTTTGGGCATTGATGGGGGCATCCGTAAGGTGACGATGCTGTTGTCTGTGCTGTTCCTGGCACTGGTGGATCAGCTGGTCGGCATCAACGTGATCAGCTGGCTGCCGGAAGCTGCAAGGGCAGCACTGAGCGCAGTCAATATTTCTGCTATTGGTCTGGCAGAGTTCTTCTGTATTGTGTACATCCTGTATGAAGCTACCAGCATTCTGAAAAATTGGATGCTGTGTGGTGTTTGGGTCCCCACCGGCCTGAAGGATAAGCTGGCCGAGTGGCTGGATCAGATGACGGATGAAAGCAGCGTGTCCATTGTGGACACATTGGCACAGCCTGATAATAAGCAGATTCCTAAGAATAAGGTATAAGTAAAGCCCCCAACTGTCCGGAAAGTCCGAATGGTTGGGGGCTTTTTTTATGGTATAATAAAATTTTACGAGTTACTGTGGATAGGAACAAACAATGCAAAAGAATAACTATACACAAACAAGAGAGGTTCGGTACTTATAGCATCGCCTCCACCACAAAAAAGGACCGATTAAAACGATTCGTTTTAATCGGTCCTTTTTATTTGTTTAGAAACTGTCTTAAAAGAAGTAAATTATAGCGTAAAACCCTCTCGTGCTGGAACAAAATTGTTTGGCATGCGAGGGCTTTTATTTTGTACGCAATTTTATAAGGGAAGCTGCCCGGAAATAAGAAAAACGTACAGCGTGCAAAAGAGAAGAAAAAATGCGTGTTTTCTTATAGAAGGTGCTGAAGGTGTGGCTGAGTTCGGCAAAGGGGCACAGGTGTAATACGAGTAAGCGACGAATCAAAGCGGGCACAGATCATTTGCATTGCGACATATATTGAGATACAGGGAGAGACGAAAGCAGGCAGGATCAGAGTAGTACAGGGTGCGGAATGAATCTTCAGAATGTGCAAAGGAATCACCAATATACAATTACAGCTGGCACTGGAAGTGCACAGGCACATTAGATATTAAAAACAGAGATGCTTCGTGAAAAAGTCAGCGTTTGTGGGCAATAGTTGATTTTGAAAACTTTTGCGGTATAATGATGTCGCCTGAAAGTAACTTGCGAGTAACTTGAAATAAAAAAAAGGAGGAACAACGAATGGAAGTAGTGTCTGTGAATGCGTCCCAGAGAATTCGGCTGGGGCAACAGGGCGAACATTTGGCACGGGAAATCGCTTTCGACTTCGCAGCATGGCAAAAGCAATATGGAGATGGCAATATCCAGCTTCAGATGCAGCGAAACGGAGATGGAATGCCATATCTGGTCCCGCTGCAGGTAAAAGGCAATTTGGCTATATGGCAGGTAGAAAGGCGTGATACCGAAAGGGCTGGTAAAGGTGAATTGCAGCTGATGTACACCGTAGGGGGCGAACGTGTAGCGAAAAGCCGCTGCTTTACTATTTTTGTGGCACCCAGCTTGAATAAGCCTGGCCCGGTGCCGCCTGTGGAGCAAGCGCTTGCGGATAAGATTGCGCAGGATGCAGGCAGGGCGGAAGCAGCTGCAGCAAAGGCGGAAGCTTTTACCATCAACGGCCCTAAAGTAATGAACGGTGCCTGGCATGTATGGGATGGTGAAGCCAACTCCTATATGGATACGGGCGTATCAGCTACAGAACCTGGTCCGGTGGGACAAACCGGACCGCAGGGTGTGCCGGGCAAGCAAGGTGTACCAGGCCCGCGCGGCGAACGAGGCGAACAAGGTGCACCGGGTGAAGCCGGTCCGCAAGGCGTTCAGGGTATACAAGGTCGAGATGGTGCACCGGGTAAATCGGCGTATGAACTGGCAACGGTGAATGGATTCCACGGAACGGAACGGGAATGGCTCGATTCTTTGCGAGGGCAAAAGGGCGCTTCCGGTAAAGATGGAAAAACGCCGGTGAAGGGTGTGGATTACAATACACCGCAGGATAAAAAAGAAATCCTGGATGATGTTTGCGTTTTTGTTACGACGTTTTTGCTGGATGGATGGCAACAGGTCGGCGGCCAGTGGACGCAAACGGCCACTTGTACCGGTATGAAGTCAACGTATGATGTGACATCTCCCTGGGGATATAAAACAGGCAATGCGAAAACAGATCAAGAGCTGTCGGAAGGATTCAACAGACTTTTCGCCGGCAGAATGGAAACTTTGGACGGGGCAATCAAGGCTACTGTTTTGCTTAAGCCAATCTGTGATGTGCAGGTATATGTGCGGCGTGTGGTAAGAGACTGAAAGGAGGCAAATGAATGAAAGTATATGACGAAGCAGGACAGCTGCTGACCTCTGCGCCGGACCTCGCAAAAGGTTGGTTGGAGCATACGAAGCGCCTGGTACAGAACCATCCGGCGCAGGTGGAGCGGAGCCATGTGGAAGTTATGCCGGGCACGGAGAATTTACGGCATTTGGTGATGGACCAGCCTGCGCGGGATGCCTGGGATGAGTACGAAGCTGCGCAGATTTATCACCCGTATACCCCAGAGGAGCAGGCTGAACATGATAAGCCTACTTTGGAACAGCGTGTGGCAGTGGCAGAGAGTGCACTGCTGGAATTGATGTTGAGAGGTGCTGCAGATGTTTGAATTTTTACAAGTGCAATATAAACTGAGACGCCTGAATGATGCGCAGCTTGCAAAATATGTGCAGGCTGGCTGCATCACGGCGGCAGAATATACGCAGATCTGCGGAAAGGAGGTGCTGTGATGGGAAAAGTCGGAACAAGTGCATCTGGCTTTGAACTGGTACAGAGCACGTACTCATTTAGGGAAGCCGAAAAAGTGTCTTATGTGGCCAAAAGGACTATGCCAATGTGGATTACTGCAACGACCCCCGGCGGCAGTAAAGAGGCTTTCGTAAGTATTGTGCTCAAGCCGAATAGTGGTGGCAAAGCCATTTCCATTGGCACAGAGAGAAATGCACCGTTTCAGGGAGGCGGCGCATCTTACGCAAGTGCAAGCGGCGCAGTAATCGTAAATGCTGGTGATGTAATCGAAGTTTCGCGTAACCTGGAAGCAGAATGGTGGACGAGCATCCTTGTTGTAGCACCAGAAAAAGTGGAGTTTCAGTAATTCTATGAAAGAAAGGGAAGGGATTATGGTTATGAAAGTAATTGACGTATCTCGCTATCAGGGCGAAATCAACTGGGAAAAGGTCAAGGCAGACGGTGTGCAAGGCGCAATGCTGAAAACGGTATCCACCAACAGCCGCTTCGGTGGCCTGTACATTGACCAACAGTTTGAACGCAACTATGCAGAGTGTAAGCGACTGGGCATTCCGGTGGGCGTATATTATTACACTTACGCACTGACGAAGCAGCGTGCAGATGAAGAACTGGCTATGCTGCGTAAGGCTATCGCAGGCAAGACATTTGAGATGCCCATCGCAATCGACGTGGAGGATAGTAAACTGAAGTCGCTGAGCAAGGCCGCTTTGACTGACCTTGTGGAGTATGCCGCCCAGACCATCGAGAGCTGGGGCAGTTATGTTATGGTGTATACGTACACCTACTACTGGAAAAACGAACTGGACGCAAATCGCTTGCGTGCGTACGATTTGTGGATTGCGGATTACAGCGGCAAGCGTCCGGACTTGGAATGTGGTATGTGGCAGTATACCAGCAATGGCCGTGTGGCAGGTATCAACGGAAATGTGGATCTGAACCACTGCTACAAGGATTATCCCGGCATCATGCAGCGCACCGGCCTGAACGATTTTCGCAGCATGACTCGTAATACGCTGAAAACCTACAAGGTCGGTCCCGTTAGTGCAGGCGATGCGCGGCGCATCCAGGCGCTGGCTACAGAACTGCAGCTGCCCTGCGTAGAGATGAACTGAGAAAGAAGGTGTGCATGAAAATGGAAGTAATGGAATTTTGGTTGGCCTATAAGGAGGCCATGACGCACAACCCCTTTGTGATTCTGGTACTTTTGTGTGTGGCGGCTGATACATTTTTTGGCTGTTTGCGTGCCGCTAAATTTCACGCGTGGAATTCCAGCTTGGGCATTGACGGCGGTATTCGCAAGGTGACGATGATTTGTTCGGTGCTGTTTCTATCTCTGGCAGATCAGCTTGTTGGGATCAACGTGATGGGATGGCTGCCGGAAGGCGTGGTTGCAGCGTTGGGAACAGTCGGCGTCAACGCTTTGGGTTTGGCAGAATTTTTTTGCGTGGTATATGTGTGCTACGAAGCAGCAAGCATCTTAAAAAATATGCTGTTGTGCGGTGTGCCTGCGCCTGCAGGCTTACAGAATAAGCTGGCCAAGTGGTTAGATCAAATGACAGACGAAAGTACAGTAAGCGTCACCCAAACTTTAGAACAACACAACAAAACGCAGGTGCCCAAAAACAAAAGTGCTTTTGATGATAGTAAAAAGGCATCATAAGATATAGTAACAAGCCCCGGAGTTGAGAATGACTCTGGGGCTTGTCTGTTTTCTGCTAAGTGATGCAGGGAAAATTTATGCTTTCAATTTTTTTTAGAAAAAAGGTTGACAAAGTTCTGTGCGCACGGTATAATATACCTCGTTGAAAACAATATGCGGATGTGGCGGAATTGGCAGACGCGTTAGATTCAGGTTCTAATGGCCGCGAGGTTGTGGAGGTTCAAGTCCTCTCATCCGCACCAGGACTCATCACGAAAGTGATGAGTCTTTTCTTTTGTGTAAAAAAGTTTTTATAAAATAAGAAGCGCCCACTGCCTGGGAAAAACAGGCGGCGGGCGCTTCTTGTGCGTTATACAGAAAATGTTTTACAGCGGGTAGTGGCAAAGATATTCGCTGACAGCACGCATGGACTCAGAGAGCCACTTATCCCGGTGACGAAGCAGTTGCGCCCAGACCACTGGCCGCAAAGACGGATCGGTTTTTACTTCGCACAATTCGCCGCTTTCTAGCATGGGACGGCAGGCATAATCCGGAAGCAACGAAATACCGCAGCCTTTTGATACCAAATCACACAGCAAATAGGTATCGCCACTTACAAAGACCGGCGTGAGTTCCAGCGAATGTGCAGCCAGTTCTTCGTCCAGCAGGCGGCGATAACTCATATCTTTTTCGGTGAGCAGGAAAGGCTGCTGAACCAGTTCCTCCATAGGAACATAGTCTCGTTTGGCAAGGGGGTCGTTGGGGGAGCAAATGAAATGCGTTTTGACCTGCGTTTTTTGCAGCAGAACGTAGTTGACATTTTGAATAGGGCTATCCATTACGTAAATCAGGTCAGCTTCGTTCTGGTTTAGCATACGAAGCAAATCCGGCGTGCCGGCAGTAGCACATTCCAGCGTGATATGTGGATACTGGCGGTGCAGTGCAGGGAACACACGGTCGATCAGGGAAACGCAAAGAGATGCGGCCAGGGCCAGGCGGACCGAACCTTCGACTTCCTGTGGGGCAGAAGTGGAATGCAGAAAATCCTGCAATTCGGCCTGAATCTGATGAGCACATTTCAGCAGACGAAAACCGGGATCGGTCAGGGTGACAGTGTGATTGATGCGCTCAAACAGCGGAAAGTCCAGCTCGTTTTCCAGCTGACGGATTTGAAAAGAGATCGTGGACTGAGAATACCCCAGCTTTTCACCGGCTTTGGTGAAGCTTTGCAGTTCGGCAACATGTATGAAGGTGTTAAGGTTTTTTAGATCCAAGACAGTGTCCTCCTGATATCGAAAAAATAGATGCTGATTATCTCTATTATCAATTTTACAAATGCTATTTTGTACTGTATACTAAAACCCGTAATAATGCAAGTGAGAGGATAAAATAAAAATGCGGATTCTTTACTTCTTCTACAATCTGCTGTGGGCGGATTTATTTACGATCCCGTTGCCGGGTGGCAGCAGCCTGGGTATTTCGCTGCTGGTATTGCTGCTGGTGCCGACGGGCATCTGGCTGACGTTCCGCAGCCGCTTTGTGCAGATCCGTTTGTTCAAGGAAATGGTGCATGTAGCAACCAGCAACAACACCAAGGGTGAAAACGGACATATCTCCGGTTTTCAGGCACTGATTATCTCCACGGCTACTCGTGTTGGTATGGGTAATCTGGTGGGCGTGGTGGCAGCCATTTCAATGGGCGGCGCAGGCGCTGTATTTTGGATGTGGATGTCGGCACTGATTGGCTCGGCTACTGCATTTGTGGAAGCTACGCTGGCACAGCTTTATAAGGAAGAAGATCCTCTGTACGGCGGATACCGCGGTGGTCCTGCATACTACATGCATGCGTATGCGGCTCGTGTGCGGCACAAAGATCCGAAAAAAATGCACCACTCTATTTTGGCAGTGCTGTTTTCTATTTCCGGCCTGATTTGCTGGTGCGGCATCAGCCAGGTTGTAGGTAATTCGGTTTCTTCGGCAATGTTCAATGCGTTCCAGATCCCGCCGCTGTACACGGCAATCGTTTTGGTAGGCATTTGTGCGGTGATTGTACTGCGCAAGCACGCTACGGTGAAAGTACTGGATGTGGTGGTTCCCATTATGGCAGGCTGCTTCTTTGCGGCAACGCTGGTGATCATCGCAATGAATATTACAGAGCTGCCCCATGTGTTCCGCATGATTTTTGAAGAGGCTTTCGGTATGAAGCAGGTGGTTGCAGGCGGTTTGGGCGCAGTAATCATGAACGGCGTCAAGCGCGGCTTGTTCTCCAACGAAGCTGGCTCCGGTTCGGCACCCTGCGCAGCAGCTGCTGCAACCATTGACCATCCGGCAAAAGAAGGTCTGTTGCAGGCATTTGGCGTGTTCATTGATACCATTGTGATTTGCAGCTGCTCGGCAATGATTATGCTGCTGGCTCCGGAAGAAGTGATTGCAGGTCTGAGCGGTATGGATCTGTTGCAGGCTGCGATGAACCACCATTTTGGTACATTCGGCGTGATTTTTATTGCGGTTACGCTACTGCTGTTTAGCTTTTCCACCTTTGTTGGCATCCTGTTCTATGCGCGCTCGAACGTGGCATACCTGTTCGGCGATAAGTGGGTTTGGCAGACGTTGTACAAGGTGCTGGCACTGGTCATGCTGTTTGTAGGCTGCATGGCGGCGTACACTTTCGTATGGGATTTGGGCGATGTAGGTGTTGGTCTGATGACGGTGTTCAACCTGCTGGCGCTGGTTCCTTTGGCAAAGGAAGCGCTGGACAGCCTGAAGGATTACGAAGAAAAAATAAGAGAGCGTCAATCTGTATGATATACCAAAGAGGAGCTGGGAGACTGGCTCCTCTTTTACTGCGCAAATGGCTTGCACTTGGTTTGAAGTGCCCGTATACTAAAGAAAAAACAAAAAGGAAGATACTATGGTAAGAGAACTGATGCATGATCCGATGTTTTTGCAGCGTAAAGCCGAACCTGCTACACAGGAAGATTTGTCGGTAGCACAGGATCTGCTGGATACGTTGATCGCACACGAAGAAGAATGTGTGGGTATGGCAGCCAATATGATCGGTGTGAACAAAAGCATTATTGCATTTGATAACAATGGCACCTATATGGTGATGTTCAACCCGGAAATCATCAAAAAATCTGGCAGCTATGAAACAGAGGAAAGCTGTTTGTCCCTTTTGGGCGGACCGCGCAAAACGAAACGCTGGAAAACCATTAAGGTGCAATACCAGACGGAAAATTTGCAAACGCGATACAAGACTTTCACAGGCTGGACGGCACAAATCATCCAGCACGAAGTGGACCATTGCAGCGGCATCTTGATTTAAGCGGCAAAAGCCAGTAGAAAATTTCGACAGAGCGGCGAGAAAAAGTACAAAACAAAGCAAAGCAGGTCGGAGATAGAAAAAATGCAAGGAATTCAAGCTCTTTTTGACAAATAATTTCGGTTGCACGTGTGGAAAAGCGGCGGTACAATGGAAATGAAAGGGAGGAGTACCTGTATCATGGAACAGCGGACCGAGTATATTCGTACATTTTCTGCGCTAGAGGGGTTGCAGAATGCACACCAGCTTTCTTATAGAATGCGCCGGCAAGACGATGCCTGGCGTTTAGAGCTGGAAACGCGTACGAAAACAAGCAGGCAGAGCGAAGCGCTTTTACTGCGCTGCCCGGAACAAACAGCCCACGATTTGCTGCAATTTCTATATGAAAATTCCATTCCACTGGAAAACTGGCGAGATGTGGTGGCTGAAGCCGTTTCCAATGCGGCAGCAGAATAACAAAAACCGCTGATGATACAGATCAGCGGTTTTTTTATGCGCCTAAAAGGTAGACGGTGGTGGGATTTGGTTTTGTCGAGGAGAAAAAAAGAATAGATTCTCTATCACTTTAGTGCAGAAAAGCAATTTACATCTGCAGGTGCCTCTTCTATAATAAATAAAATATCAACGAATTGGACAGATGCAGTGTGACTGCGTCGGAAAAGGAGCACGCAGTCATGCGGATCAGTGACAAATTCAAAGAAAAATCCTGCGTATTTTCTATCGAGGTCTTTCCGCCGAAAAAGGTTGGCGCCACCGTAGAATCTCTGTATCCCACATTGGAAAGTTTAAGCAAACTAAACCCGGATTATATCAGCGTGACATACGGTGCAGGCGGTGGCAAGGCCAGCGATGCAACCGGAACGATTGCGGCGCATATCAAAAATGATTTGCACATCGAATCGCTGGCCCACCTGACCTGCGTGAATGCAACCAAAGAGCAGGTAGAGCAGACTCTGGCTACCTTGAAAGCCGAAAATGTAGAAAATATTTTGGCACTGCGCGGTGACATTAACCCGGAGATTCCCCGTCAGATGGATTTTGTGCACGCCAGCGATTTGGCGCGCACCATTACCCAGACGGGCGATTTTGGCGTAGCAGGAGCTTGCTACCCGGAAGGCCACGTGGAAAGCTCCTGCCTGAAAGCGGACGTGGACAACCTGCATTATAAAGTAGAAGCCGGTGTAACACATTTGATTACACAGCTGTTTTTTGATAACATCAGCTATTATCGCTTTTTGAACTTGACGCGCAAGGCCGGCATTTCGCTGCCGGTGCAGGCAGGTATCATGCCGATTGTAAACAAGCGCCAGATTCAGCGTACTGTGGCGCTCAGTTCGGCCAGTCTGCCGCCGCAGTTTACGAAAATGATTGCCAAGTACGATCATGATGAACAGGCACTGTTTGATGCAGGCATTGAATATGCAGTCGAGCAGATTCGGGATTTGATCAATGGCGGTGCGGACGGTATTCATTTGTATGCCATGAACAACGAGCGCGTTGCACAGCGTGTGTATGAGGGCATTCGCGACTTGCTCTAAAGGAGGCGTCACAATGGAATTGACACTGCCAAACCAGATTGACCGACAGCAGGCGCTGCGGTATCTGGGTATTCACAGTGATGCGGACGCAGCCACCCGGAGGCTTTTGGACAAGGCTGAACAGGAGCTGCGTGCAGTAGCGCAGCCACGGGCGGTGACGCTGTATGCAGATCGGTCGTCGCTGGCAGAGTATTGCAGCGGCGAAGATATCCAAAAGCATCTGGCAGGATGTAACGGCTGTATTTTATTGGGCTGTACGCTGGGTGCCGGCGTGGATACCGCTTCGCGTGTGGCTTGCGCATGTGATATGGCCTATGCAGTTGTGCTGGACGCGCTGGCATCTGTACTGGCCGAAGCAGTTGCGGAGCAGGCCGAACAAACGCTGCGGACACAAGTACAAGCAAAGGGCAAATTTTTGACAGGGCGTTTTTCGCCCGGTTACGGCGATTGGCCGATTGCGGTACAGAATGATTTGGTGCGACTGCTGGATGCGCCGCGGAAAATTGGGCTGTGTGCTACGCCGTCCCATCTGATGGTGCCGCGGAAAAGTATCACAGCCATTTTGGGCGTGGCTGAGCATCCGGTGACAGGCAAACGGGCCGGTTGCGCACACTGCACTTTGCGGGACAAGTGCAGCTATCGTAAGGAGGGAAAGACTTGTGAATAACATATTTGAGGAAAGCCGAATCCTTCTGCTGGACGGCGCAATGGGTACGATGCTGCAAAAAAGCGGGCTGAAGCTGGGCGAAAGACCGGACTTGGTATCCATTACCAATCCGGAAATCGTACAGGGCGTGCATCGCGCCTATATCGAAGCAGGCAGTGACCTGATTGCTTCGAATACCTTTGGTGCAAATGCCAAAAAGCTGGCAGGCTGCGGATATACGGTCGAGCAGGTGGTTACAGCAGGCATTGCAGCAGCAAAGCAAGCTGCTGCCGGAACAAAGGCACGGGTAATGCTGGACGTAGGCCCTATTGGTGAGCTGCTGGAGCCGGCAGGTGCATTAAAATTTGAAGAAGCCTATGAAATCTTCCGTCAGGTTATGGTCACTGGCTGGCAGGCTGGCGCAGACGCCATTCTGTTGGAAACCATGACCGACCTGTATGAGCTGAAAGCTGCCATTTTGGCTGCAAAGGAAAATACGCCGCTGCCAGTGCTGACCTCTATGACTTTTGAAGCCAGTGGTCGTACCTTTACGGGCTGTACGGTAGAAGCGCTGGCGATGCTGGCTGAAGGCATGGGCGTGGATGGCGTAGGCATCAATTGCTCACTTGGCCCAGCGGAAATTTATCCGTTAGCGGAAAGGCTGTGCAAAGCAACACGTTTGCCGGTGTTCATTAAGCCCAATGCGGGCTTGCCAGACCCTGCCACCGGAACCTATGATATTGACCCTGAACAGTTCTGCAAGGCGTTGACTGCTTATCGGAAACTGGGCATTTCTGCAGTGGGCGGCTGCTGCGGCACGACACCGGAATATATTGCACAACTGCATCAGGCATTTAGCAAGATGACGCCGATGCGGTATAATCGGCCTCATTACAGTGCGGTTTGCACGCCTACCCGGACGGTGAATATCGATACCGTGCGCGTCATTGGCGAACGCATCAATCCGACTGGCAAAAAGCGTTTCAAAGAAGCCTTGCTCAGCGGTGACATGGATTATATCCTGACGCAGGCCACCGAGCAGGCTGCAGCAGGTGCAGAGATCTTGGACGTGAATGTGGGTTTACCCGGCATCGACGAAAAAGAAATGATGGTTCGTGCTGTCAAAGCGGTGCAGAGCGTATGCGATTTGCCTTTGCAGCTGGACTCTACCCGTGCAGACGTTCTGGAAGCCGGTTTGCGCGTTTACAACGGTAAAGCTATCGTCAATTCAGTCAATGCAGAACAAGCTGTTTTGAACTGCATTTTGCCGATTTGCAAAAAGTACGGTGCGGCGGTTGTTGGTTTGACCTTGGATGAATCTGGCATTCCGCCATTGGCAGAGCAGCGCTTTGCACTGGCAGAAAAAATTGTGCGTGCAGCAGAGCACGCCGGTATTCCGCGCACGGATGTATTCATCGACTGCCTGACGTTGACTGCCAGCGCTCAGCAGGAAGCAGTAGTGGAAACTTTGAAAGCCGTGCGTATGGTCAAAGAGCGCTTGGGCGTAAAAACGGTGCTGGGTGTTTCCAATATTTCCTTTGGCCTGCCTTGCCGCGAATACCTGAATACCAGCTTTTTGACGCTTGCTATGGCACACGGCCTGGATTTGCCTATCATGAATCCCAATACCGAAGCTATGATGGCGGCGGTGGCAAGCTACAAAGTTTTGTACAACGTGGACCGGGATTCGCAGGCATATTTGGCACGCTATGCGGAGCAAACGACAGCGAAGCCGGTTGCCGGCCAGCAAGAAATTTCGCTGTATGATGCAGTGCTGCAAGGCTTAAAAACCCCGGCGGCACAGGCCGCAAAAACAGCATTGACCACGCAGCAGCCAGAGCAGCTCATCAACACAGTTTTGATTCCTGCGCTGGATGCAGTGGGCACCGGTTTTGAAAAAGGCACGCTGTTTTTGCCCCAGCTGCTGCAGGCGGCAGGTGCGGCGCAGGCGGCTTTTGACGTGGTGAAAAATGCGATTTTGACTTCCGGCCAGAAGAGCACCGGCAAAGGTAAAATCGTGGTCGCTACTGTGCGCGGCGATATTCATGACATCGGCAAGAATATCGTAAAGACGCTGCTGGAAAATTACGGCTACGATGTGATCGATCTTGGCCGTGATGTGCCAGTGGAAACCGTTGTGCAGGAAGTACGAGAACATGATGTACATCTGGTTGGTCTGAGTGCGCTGATGACAACCACACTGGGCAGCATGGAAGAAACCATCCGGGCGTTAAAACAGGCCGGGCTGCCTTGTAAGGTGATGGTAGGTGGTGCGGTTTTAACGCCGGACTATGCAATGCAGATTGGTGCAGATTACTATGCAAAAGATGCCAAGCAAGCAGTAGATATTGCACGACAGGTGCTGGGCTGAACCAATATAAACTGAAATAGAAAAGGCTCCGGATTTCAGAATCCGGAGCCTTTTTCGGTTGTTGCTTAGCGGAAATGCTTATTCAGCAGATGTGTTTTTCACAAAGAATGCAATGCCTGCTGCGCCGGGGCCTGCGTGGGTGCCAATCACGGGGCCAATGTGCATGCAGCCCGGTTCGGGCAAACCCAGGTTAGAAACCACATACTGGCGAATCGGCTCGGCAGCTTTGCGGTGGGCGGCATAGCCAATCAGATAATCCATATCCGTGTCCATGCCGCCTTCTGTGTCGATCATTTTGAACAGCTGTACATAAGCGCCGGGCAGGCCGCGTGCCTTGCCGGCCAGACCAACCTTGCCGTTGCGCACGGCGACCAGAGGCTTGATACCCAGAACACTGCCTGCAAAGGCTTCTGCGCCGGAAAGGCGACCGCCCTTGCGGAAGTATTTCAGATCATTCACCACAGCCAGAATACGGACACGATGCTTTTCGGTTTCCAGCGTGGCTACGATTTCCTCGGTGGTTTTGCCTTCATTGCGCAGGCGCAGTGCCAGGCGCACCAGCAGTTGCAGACCCAGAGTGGCACTCATACTGTCTACAACAAAGATGCGGTCGTATTCGCAGGTTGCAGCTGCAATCTGGGCCGACTGGCAGGTGCCGCTCAATCCGGCGGAAAGCAGAATCGCAATCACATCGTCACCAGCCTCCTGGGCTTGTTCAAAATGCGGTAGAAACTGTCCGGGGCTGGGCTGGCTGGTGGTGGGCAGATCGTGGCAGGCTTCCAGCTTGGTGTAAAATTCATTCGGGGTCAGGTCCATACCGTCGCGGTAGCTGACACCGCCTTCAAAAGTGACCTGCAAGGGGACGATTTCCACGCCCAGTTGTTCGGCTTCGGCAGGGAGAAAATCAGCAGTAGAATCCGTCAGAATACGAATCATAAGAATGTTCCTTTCTCTGTGGCCTTACAGGCCGGTGAAAAAATCATGCAGGATGCTGAGTGCACGTGCCAGATCTTCCATCTGGCTGGGGGATAATTCACGGCTCACATCCTGAATCAGATTGCGGTGAAATTCTGCGTGATGTGCCAAGGCAGCGTCGGCTTTTTCGGTGAGACGCACTGCGACTTTGCGTTTATCGTCCTGGCAGCGCTGGCGGACCAGATAACCTTTCTGCTCCAGTGTTTTAACTGCTACAGTAAGGGTACTGGCTGTAATACGCAGCCGTGCTGCAAGCTGGCTCATGCTGGGATCTTTGCCGCTGCATTGTACGCTTTCCAGAACGTGCAGCTCACTGACCGAAAGATTTTTGCAGGGGCCATCGGCCAGACTGGCTTCTTCCAGATGGAGCACATCGTTGAAAACCTCCACCAGAAAGCGATTGATTTGCTGTTCGGCCTGTTTCAAATGTGTTACCTCGTCATGATAAAAATAGTTTGAATTTCAAACAATGTGATTATACGCAGTGTGATGCGATTTGTCAATCTATTTTGATATTCAAAGTAAATTTGAGAGCAGAAAGGATGGACCCGAATGGAAAGAATATGAAAAAGCATAGAGGACAAAGCGGCTTGTCTGACGCAGCGTTGAATTTTATAAAACAATCTGCTATCATTTAGAAACAAATTCCGCTGTGTTAATCGTCCAAGCGGTATGCGAAAATTTCTGCCTGGGCCGAAGAGGATTTTCGTTCGGTAAACGGTCAGAGTGAATATCTGCTGACGCAGTGCGTAAAACAGCATAAAAAGAGCGGGAGCACGGTCCCGAAAACGTTTGACCAGGAAGAACCGGAAGACCAGACGGATACCGGATTGTGTTCCACTGTCAGCACAGAGCAAATGGATACAGCGATACGCTGAAAAGGAGAAATAATATGAAAACCATCCGTAATCATTATAAAACCAGAAATAGTCTGGGCCTTTTGCTGATTGCAGCATTTGGCCTTTCCATGCTGACAGGCTGTGCAACAAGCGATGAAGCGCTTTCCCAAATGGCATATGACCAGGTTCGTGCAGATACCACCAGTGCGTGGCATTCCAAAACAGAACGAACCGTTGCATATGAAGACGAAGCAGAAGAAGTAGCACCGATAGAGGTTTGGTATGTGGATCCGGAATGTTGGGCCTACAAAACAACCTGGCCAGAAGAACTGGGCGGTGCAGAGCATATTGCCGTAAGGGCGAATGGTAAAGTTCTGCAAAAGTGGGACGATACCGAATGGGTGCCGGTGAATGCACATGAGGTGATCCCGCCGGTCAGCGGAAATAAACAGCCGGAGTGGGAAGAAATGGGCATGACGCTTGTTTCCCATGAAAAAAAGGATGACCGATACTCCATCACCTGGAGCAAGGAAGTGGATATGGATGAAAACGAAAACATCATTCCTGTCACATGGACCTTCACTTTCAATGAAAAACACGAGCTGGTTTTGTGGGAAACGCAAGTCCAGATGCCGATTGAGTCAGAAGTTGAAATCCAGGCGATAATGAAGTCAAAGACCGAATATTTCTCGTTTGATAAGCGGGAGGTCCAGGACGACATCAATGCAATCTATGCCGAAGCAACAAAAGAATAACCAATGAAGGAAAGGCTCCGGAATACTTGTTCCGGAGCCTTTTTTATGGGCGAAAATAAAAAATTGAAATCTTTATGCAATCTTAATGCAAAACGAGGTTTCTTTATAAAATGCAAATATGAAATTCGATAGGATAAATTCACTAGTGTGCAGGGATTTGACCTGCACCGGTCAAATGGCATAGAAGCAGAGCAAATGGCTGTGCTATAATGGAAAACGCAAACGGCGAAACCAGGTAGATGTCGTTCAGAATAAGGAGTGCTTGTATGGAAAAAACAGAACAGCACATTTCACAGGCCGCACGGGGAACGCTGAAAATCTTTTTCAGTTATGCGGCTGGTACAGGAAAAACACGCGCCATGCTGCAAGATGCACATAACGCAAAAAAGCAGGGCATGGATGTGGTAATTGGCTGGATGGAACCGACTGCTGGGCCCAGTACACAGGCGATGATGGATGACCTGGAAACATTGTCTGGATCAGAACTCATGGCAAACGGCTTTGATCTGGACGCGGCAATAGAGCGGAAACCACAGCTGATTCTGGTGGAGGGTCTGGCATATAACAGCGTACCCGGCGGACGGCACAAAAAACGATATCAGGATATCGAAGAGCTTTTGAACGCAGGCATCAATGTATACACGACCTTAAACGTGCAGAACATTGAGAGCCTGAATGATACGGTACGCGCCATTACAGGTGTTTCCGTAACGGATCGCATTCCGGATTCGGTATTTGATCAGGCGGACCGGGTGGAAATGGTGGATTGCGATCCACAGGAACTGCTGAACCATCTGAAAAGCGAAAATAGGAAAGGCTTCACTTTACAGAACCTGACCGCCCTGCGCGAGCTTGCGCTGCGTCGCTGCGCCGACCACATCAACAGGGAAGGCGGTCGGCTTTGCACTGGCAGTGAATACCAGACAGAAGAACATATCCTGGTCTGCCTTTCTTCCTCGCCGTCCAACGCAAAAATCATTCGCACAGCGGCGCGTATGGCTGGCGCTTTCAAAGGCAAGTTTACCGGCCTTTTTGTGGAAACACCGGATTTTCCTTCCATGAGCGAAGAAGACCTGAATCGGCTGCGCACGAATATGCGTTTGGCAGAGCAGCTGGGCGCTAAAATTGAAACGGTATATGGAGAAGATGTTCCGTTCCAGATTGCTGAATTTGCGCGGCTGTCCGGCGTTTCTAAAATTGTGATTGGACGCAGCTTTGCCACAAAAGGACGCTTTTTTCAAAAGCAAAGCCTGACGGAAAAGCTGATTTCTCATGCACCGCAGCTGGATATTCATATTATTCCAGATTCCAATTCGGATGATGCGCCGTATCGCGCCCTTTTTAATGGGCATAAAGAAAAATTCCGCCTTTCGATGCAGGACGTTTTGAAAAGTGTGCTGATTCTGGCACTGGCCAGTGGCATTGGCTTTCTATTTGATGGACTGGGCTTCGCGGATGCTAATATCATTACGGTCTATGTGTTGGGTGTATTGGTTACAGCAGTTGTTACAACAGGACAAGCGTATGGCCTGATTTTTTCGCTGATCAGTGTGCTGGTATTTAACTTCCTTTTTACCGAACCAAGGCTTACGTTCCACGCCTATGACAATGGCTATCCGGTTACATTTTTGATCATGTTTGCCGCCGCTTTGCTCACCAGCTCGCTGGCAGACAAATTAAAAGAACACGCGAAGAAATCTGCGCTGGTGGCGTATCGCACCAAAATCCTGCTGGATATCAGTCAGTCGCTCCAACAGGCAGAAAGCAGAGATGATATTCTGCAGGCGACAGCGCACCATTTAATTCAGCTGCTGCATAAAGATGTAGTTGTGTACACGGCGGACGGCGGAACGCTGAGCGAGCCTAAGATGTTTTTTGCAAGAGAACCTGCTCTGCCGGGCCAGGTAGAGCGCTACTGCAACGAAAGCGAACGTGCTGTGGCGGAGTGGGTGCTAAAAAATAACAAGCATGCAGGAAAAGGCACTCAAACCTTTGTGGGCGCAAACTGCTTGTATCTGGCCATTCGCGTGAATCAGGTGGTATACGGCGTTATCGGTATCGGCATGGGCAAGGAACTGCCGGACACCTTTGAAAAGAGCATTTTGCTGTCCATTTTGGGCGAGTGCGCGTTGGCGCTGGAAAATGAAAAAAATGCCCGTGAAAAAGAAGAAGCCGCGATTCTGGCGAAAAACGAACAGCTCCGTGCCAATATGCTGCGGTCCATTTCTCACGATTTGCGCACACCACTGACCTCTATATCCGGAAACGCCAGCAACTTTTTGCACAATGGAGATTCCATGGACGATGCAACCAAGCGGCAGCTGTTTTTGGATATTTACGACGATTCCATGTGGCTGATCAATCTGGTGGAAAATCTGCTTTCCATCACACGGCTGGAAGAAAATCGGCTGAATCTGCACATCTGTGCCGAGCTGGTGCCGGATGTGATTGCAGAAGCACTGCGTCATATCGATCGCCGCAGCACTGAGTACACCATTACTGTATCTCACGAGGACGAGCTGCTTTTGGCGCAGATGGATGCCCGGCTGATTGTACAGGTCATTATCAATCTGGTGGATAATGCAATCAAGTATACGCCGCTCGGCTCCTGCATTGAAATCAAAACCAGAGCGCAGGAGGGTCAGGCTGTCATTACCGTTGCGGATAACGGAAATGGAATCCCAGACGAGAGCAAGTCCAAAATCTTTGATATGTTTTACAGCGCAACCAACCGCATTGCGGACAGCCGCCGCAGTTTAGGGTTGGGTCTGGCGCTGTGCAAGTCTATCGTTACGGCACATGGCGGACAAATTTCGGTTGCAGACCATGTACCGCATGGTACGGAATTTACATTTACTTTGCCAATCGGGGAGGTAACGATCCATGAATAAACTAACAATTCTGGTGGTGGAAGATGATTCTTCGGTAAAGAATCTGATGACCACGACCCTGAAAGCACACGATTATCATTACTTAACGGCACAAAACGGGAAAGCGGCGATTCTGGAAGCTTCGTCACATAATCCGGATGTTATTTTGCTGGATTTGGGCCTGCCGGATATGGACGGCGTAGATGTAATCAAAAAAATCCGCACCTGGACCGAAACGCCCATTATCGTTATCAGCGCACGCAGCGAGGATACGGACAAAATCGATGCGCTGGATGCTGGCGCAGACGACTATCTGACCAAACCTTTTTCTGTGGAAGAACTGCTGGCACGCCTGCGTGTCACACAGCGCCGATTGAGCCGGATGCAGGGAGAGACAGAGCAGGAATCGGTATTTATCAACGGACAGCTAAAAATCGATTATGCGGCAGGCTGTGTGTATATGGACGGCGAAGAACTGCATCTGACCCCCATCGAGTATAAGCTGCTGTGCTTGCTTTCCCGCAATGTGGGTAAGGTGCTGACCCATACGTATATCACCCAGAAAATCTGGGGCAGCAGTTGGGAAAACGATGTGGCTTCGCTGCGTGTCTTTATGGCAACACTCCGCCGTAAGCTGGAAAAAGGCCCGGATGCACCTCAGTACATTCAGACGCATATCGGCGTGGGCTATCGGATGGTTCGCGTGGAATAATAAGTTCTTTTTACAATAAAAAGCACAGAAGGCGCGCAGGGGTTACCTGTGCGCCTTCTGTGCTTTATGTGCTTTCGAAGAAGAGAGGATCGCAAATTGAAGATTACAGATTTGCAGTCAGGCGGCGTGCCTTTCGTGCATTCTGCTTTTTGGTAAAGAAGCTGCGGATGTTTTTGAAGCCGGAAACAATGCCGGTGAAAACAATAAAGATTTCCAAACGGCCCAGCAGCATACCAATCATTTCTACAATCAGGGTTGCATTGTTGGTCATGGGGCCTGTGATACCGATGGACAAGCCAACCGTGCCCAGCGAAGAAGCAAAGTCAAACATGGCTTCGGTGAGGGTGCAATCGGCAGTGACGGTAATCAGCAGAGAGCCGACAATATAAATCACCAGATAGGTCGTGAAGAATCCAAAGGTATCGTCTTCCAGATCCTTGTCAATGGGGGTTTTGCCCTGTGCCTTTACGTAGTAAGGTGCTTCCACGTCATTGCGGGGAGAAAGGCGACGCTTGATATTGGTGCCGGCCATGCGAAGCATCAGATAGGCGCGGGAAATCTTCAAACCGCCTGCGGTAGAACCAATGCCACCGCCAATGAACATCATCAAAATCAGAACGCCAATGGCCAGCGCAGGCCATTCCGCATAGCTCATTGTGGAATAACCGGAAGTGGAAAGGGCGGATACCACATCAAAGGCGGCTTTGCGCAAGCCTTCCAGGAAGCTGATACCCAGGCCGTCGGCCAGAGAAAGTGCTGTGATGGGAATAAACACACCCAGCAGGCCAAACATGAAGCGCACTTCGCTGACACGGAAGAAGGACTTGAACTTGCCCTTTGCAAACAGCAGCAGAGCAGCAAAGTTAGTGGTACCAATCAGCATCAGCACGATGGTAATGATCTCAATGGAAAGGCTGTTGTATGCGCCGATACTTGCCAGCTTGGTGGAAAAACCACCGGTAGAAAGCGAGCACATGGCGTGGCAGACGCCATCAAACCAGGTCATGCCAGCAATGCGATAAGCAATCGTGCCCAGAACCAGACAGACATTGTAAATCACAAAGATTGCACGAGAAGTCTTTTTCAGGTTGGGCATCAGCTTGTCAGGATGCCCTTCGGCGCTGTACAGATCCATCGAGTGCTTGTTGGAGATGATCACAATCATCATCATGACAAAGCCCAGACCGCCGCAGTACTGCATAAAGCTGCGGTGGAACAGATAGACCATGGGCGTAATGCTTACATCCATAGCGGAAAGGCCAGTGGTGGTCCAGCCGCTGACGGCTTCAAACAAAGCCTGCACCATAGTGAGTTGATGACCAAAAACAAAAGGCAGTGCGCCAATCAATACGCCCCACAGCCAGACGAACAAAACGGTCAGGCTGGAACGGGATACCGTAGTGTGCCAGCTGGAAAAGCTTTCGCTGTCACGATGGCCGAAGCGGCAAGATAAAAGACCAAGCAGAATTGAACCGCCGCCGGGCAGTAAAAATGCCCACAGATAGGGAAGGTCCTGCGGATAAAAAGGCAGGATAGCGGCAGGTGCTGCCACCATCAGGCCAATCAGGACCATCATTTTGCCAATGCTGGAGCAATCGGAGAGTTTCCGTTTCATTGTGGTTACCTCCCTGTCAACGCGTGCACAATCGCTGCTTTGTGAGCGTTGTTCAGAATTACAACCAGAGTATCGCCTTCGCAGATTTGGGTGTCACCATGAGGAATCACTGCGCCGTCATCACGCATGATGCAGCCAATGGTGGCTTCGCGATGCAGCGAAACCTGGGAAAGGTTCTTGCCAATTACAGGGGAATCCGCAGCGATGCGAACTTCTACAATCTGCATCTGGCTGCTGCCGATGGGAATGACAGTAGTCAGATCGTCTAAGAAAGCCTGCTGTTCAATAATGCTGGAGATGGTCTGTGTGGCACAAACTACGCTGTCTACACCCATCTGATAGAAGAATTCCTTCTTGGCCGGGTCAGAAAGCAGGCTGACGGTTTTGCGTACATGGAACATCTTTTTGCACAGTTCGCTGGCGGCCAGATTGTATTCATCGCTGGAGGTCAGCGCAATGGAAAAATCGCAGGAAGCGGCATCGGCTTCATCCAGAATGAAGGGCTTGGTGGCGTCGCCGTGCAGTACGCTGACACCCTTGAGTTCAGCCAATTCCATGCAGTCGTCATAGTTTTCGTTGATAATGGTGACGCGATAACCCTGTTTCAATAAAGAAAGAGCAAGTACCTTGGTTTTGCTCTTTCCACCAATCAATAGTACCTTTTTAGCCATGGTATCAGTCCTTTCCAGTTGCGGCGTGTGCCGGGGTGTTCAAATACGAATCGATCTCACGCGCAGAAAGCACGGACGGACACACCACATGGATGTCCTCTTCCTGAAAAACACAGCGCTTTTCAGGATCACACAGGCGTGCAATCACCTGCGGTACATGGAAAAGGGCTTTTGCCATCTGTGCCACCAGAATATTCGTGTTGTCGCTGTCGGTAACAGCTACCACCATAGAAGCATCCGAAATATGTGCTTCCTGCAGGTGGTCGATGTCGGTGCCGTCGCCGATGGTGTTCAGACCGCCAAAGCTGGACGACAGGCGGCGGAACGAATCACCGCTTTTGTCCATGACCAGAACGTTTTTGCCTTTGTCTGAAAGGGTATTTGCAATTTTAGAACCAAGTCTGCCGCAACCAATAATAATGGTATAGTCGTCAGGAGCTTTTTCCGTAAAGAATCTCATATGTCATTTCCTTTCCAAATGATAGCAGAATGAATATCCGTGGTGGCGGGGCTGGGCTTTGTATTAAGCCCAGCCGAAAAGCAGTGCCATGGGATACAACACCATTGCAACAGAGAGAAGAACTGCTGTCACAAGCCCGAGCGGAATGCCAACAAACAGTACAGCAAAGGTAATCCACGAAGGACAATCAGTAAGATGGATTGGCTTCGGGAACAACGGCATTTCTAATGTATGCGTAGCTTTCATAGGGAATCTCCCTCCTTGCATTCACAGGGTAACACAACGCGTATTAAGGCAGGAAAAGAAACGGTGTTGAAATCTTAAGATGAGATTAAGAAATGGGTTTTCCGTGGCACCAATCCATAAAAGGAAGAATCGTATCTGTGGCGCAGGCTGAGTTGTACCAAGAAGAAAGGGGACTTTGCATGGGTTTTACCAAAACAAGAGTATTGATTTGATGCGGAAACGGTGAGCGATGGGCGCAGCCAAAGGAAACAGAAAAAAGAGATTAAGGGGAAATAAAGAGTAAATGAGATTGTGCGGGCTTAGGCAATTGTGGGTGGTATGGAGACCATTGAAAAGAACACCGCGAAACAGGATACCTGAAGTAAGGTGGAAAAGGGCGTGAACCATTACGGTGGTGCACCCTGCAAACAGGGCTATAATAAAGTAAAGGAAAAGCGCCGTCTGTATCGTGTGACAGACAGCGCTTTTTGAATGAAAATCATGATGAGAATGAAAAAAGAGCTTCAACCCGGCGGTTGAAGCTCTTTTTTATGGTGGACCTGAAGAGGATCGAACTCTCGACCTTACGGATGCGAACCGTACGCTCTCCCAGCTGAGCTACAGGCCCATGGATATTCTGCCCCTAATTTAATACCTGACAAGTAAAAATGTCAAGATGAGTTTTCTGAGAATTGCAACATTTTGGTGAATGCGACGCATTTTGACGCATTTTTTTTGTTGCACGCAGAATAATGTGGCGATATAATTAAAAAGCGACCAAAAAAAGAAGAGGTGATTATGTGAAACAACGGACGGCAACCCCACGGGTACAAATTGAATACATTCGCAAATTTTCTGCACTGGGGAAGCTGCAGGCGGCCCATTGGATTCGGTATCAATTGAATTTGAAAGGTGACTGCTGGGAGATCCGGTTGGAAGAAAGTAATGGAAAAACAATAGAACGATCAGAGGGAATAAGTTTGGATTGCGAGGGCACGATGGCGTACAATCTGTTGCGCTTTTTATACGAAAATGCGATTCCCTTGGAAAGTTGGTTAGATGTGGCAGAGGACCTGGTCCCCTGTGAAATAATTCGAAATTAAGGAAGATAAGCATGAATGAAATGCCGAAACGAATCGCGCTTTGCTCAGTTGATAGTATCTTAATGCGGGCAACAGCAGACTATCTGCTGGAAACCGGCACGGCAGAGCACTGTGTGGTCTTTCGACAGGGGGAGCATTTGCTGCGGGATTTAGAGCGCGGAAATACTTATGATGGCATTGTACTGGATGCAATGCTGGCAGATATGGATGCCACGGAAGTGATATTGCGGTTGCGTGGATTGCGGCTCGCACTGCGGCCCAGCGTGATCTTGTTGGTACTGCCGGAACGATTCTTGCGAATGCAGCGCAGAATACCCGGAGAAGTGGATTCCTTTTTGTGCAAGCCGCTGAACCCGGAAAGCCTGGCACAGCGGATCAGAATGTTTTGTACGAAAAAACGGCAGAGTCCTTCAGAACTGCTTTTGCAGCAATGGGGTGTTGAGCTGGAACCAACACAGGTGCAGTATTTTACAGAAGCGGTACAGCTGCTTGCGCAGGCACAGAAACCGCTTGCCTTGCGCAAGGAGCTTTTGTCCGTGGTGGCGGAGAACCACTGTGTTTCGGTATCGGCTGTTGATAGTGGGCTGCGCCGCATTATTGCACGGTTGGAAGAAGAAAATACACCGGGGTATCAATGCTTCAAGCAGGAAAACGGCCTGGAAGGTACGCGCCCAACGGTGAAAAAGCTATTGGAAGTGTGCAGCAAGTTCTCGCAGACAACAGAACAAAAGGAGCAAGTTTATGCGGGACGCTAAGAAATCAGAACTAATGGGGCGGTTGATTGCGGACACGATTTCCCATGAGATGGTGCGTCCGTTGGGACTGTTGGCGGTAAATCAATCTTATCTCTGGACACATCTGCGGTGCGATATGCCGGAGGCCGATGAAAAAACCAAACAGGCGCTGGAAGAAATCGAGATCGCACGAGAAAGTATTGAGCGGATGTGGCGTAATTGTACGGATCTATACGCCTGCATCTATGATGAAGTATATCCCAGAAAAGAGCCGATGGATCTGTGTGCGCTGTTGGAACTGATTCAGGAAGAAAGCAGCCTGGTCGAGCGTGCTGTAAACATCAGGATTGAGGCACAACTGCCGGAAGAACCGTTCTTTGTAACAACAGACAGAACGATGGCAGAGCAGATCATTTTGAATTTGCTGTCCAATGCATTGCAGACGAGCAAACCGGGTGGAAAAATAATTCTTAGCCTGAGAAAAAGCAAAGATGGTGCTCAGTTGCTCATACAGGATTACTGTGGATGCATGATGGGACAGATAGCACGGACGCTGTGCTGCGGAACGATCGGTGCAAGCGAAGAACCTACCTGGATTGGATCGGAAATCGGGTTGCATCTATGCCG
The DNA here is from genome assembly GCA_020025885.1 of Butyricicoccus sp. Taxonomy (GTDB): domain Bacteria; phylum Bacillota; class Clostridia; order Oscillospirales; family Butyricicoccaceae; genus Butyricicoccus. The sequence continues at coordinate 108,176 of JAHHRJ010000001.1, forward strand.
AGAGTTGTGCGAGCTTCTGGAATGGAAAGCAACTGTCAAAACCAATAGCTGTGGTACGACCGTCACGCTGGATATTCCCACAGAAAAAGTGATGCTGGACAGTCGGCTGGTATTCCGTTCGGAAGACGGAGACGAGGATATCAGTCGGACAGAATGTCTGGCACATATCCGGATGGAACTGAGCAGTGTACCTGGGCTGGAAGGCTACTGGATGAAATAAAAAACGAAAGAGGCTGTATCCGAAAAAACATCGGATACAGCCTCTTTTTACGAAAAAAGAATAGCGGAGAAGGCCCTTTTCAAGGGAGAATGGCTTTTTATGTTTACAATATCCGTCTTTTATTGTAAAATGTAGAGAGCTATAAGCGTAAATTTACAATATTAAGAATTAAGAATGGATGGTGGACAAGGATATGGCATTGCGGTATAACAGAGTCCTTTTGAAAGTGAGCGGCGAAGCGCTGGGTGGCCAGAAAGGCACCGGTTTTGATGAAGCTGTGATGGAGAGCATCTGCGCAGGCATCAAAAAGGCTCATGATCTGGGCGCAGAAATCGGTATCGTAGTGGGTGGCGGCAACTTCTGGCGCGGCCGTTCCAGCGGTAAGATGGAGCGTACTCTGGCCGACAAGATCGGTATGCTGGCAACGGTAATGAACTGCCTGGCTGTGGCAGATGCACTGCGTCAGCAGGGCCTGGAGGCTGTGGTTATGACCAGCCTGTTTATGCCGCAGGTGGCACAGCCCTTCAGCCGTGACGAGGCAATTGCCGCAATGAAGGCCGGAAAGATCGTTCTGTTCGGCGGCGGCACCGGCAACCCGTTCTTCTCCACCGATACGACCAGCGCACTGCGCGCAATCGAAATCGATGCAGAGATCATGTTCAAGGCAACGATGGTGGACGGCGTTTACGATAAGGACCCCCACAAGTATTCCGATGCAGTGAAGTACGACAGCCTAACCTTCAGCAAGGTGCTGGAAGATCAGCTGGGCGTAATGGACGGCACTGCTGCAACCCTGTGCCGCGATAACAAGCTGCCTATCTTCGTATTTGATCTGGCTGATCCGGACAACATTGCACGCGCAGTGCAGGGCGAAGCTGTGGGCACGCTGGTCTACGAAGGCTGATTTTTAGGAATATCGCCTGCTGGACGGGCACTATCATATATTAAAGGAGAATCGACTATGAACACCATGGTAAAGGTATACGAAGACAAGATGAAGAGCTCTCTCGAGCATCTGGATCGTGAGCTTGCCGCAGTGCGCGCAGGCCGTGCAAACCCTGCCGTTCTGGATCATGTGACGGTAGAATACTATGGCGCAGCCACTCCCCTGGCACAGCTGGCATCCGTAGCAGTTACCGAGGCACGCATCCTGACTATCACCCCCTGGGATCGCAGCCTGCTGAAGCCCATCGTGAAGGCTATCCAGATGAGCGACATCGGCATCAACCCCATTGATGACGGCGTGGCAATTCGCCTGACCTTCCCGGCACCCACCGAGGAGCGCCGCAAGCAGCTGGCAAAGGACGTTTCCAAGCTGGGCGAGGAAACCAAGGTTGCTGTGCGCAACATTCGCCGCGATGCAATGGATAAGGCTAAGGCTGAAAAGAAGAATGGCGAGCTGACCGAGGACGAACAGAAGAAGGTTGAAGAGGACGTTCAGAAGCTGACTGACAAGTTCATCAAGATGGTGGACAAGGCTGTGGACGATAAGCAGAAGGAAGTTATGTCCGTCTGATTTCCTGTGAACAAAGGACTGGATACCGTGCGCTGATGTGGTGCGCGGTATCTTTTTTAGGAGAATGTACTATGACAAAGCATCCGGAATCTTTCGCGGCAGGTCTGTCGGTAGGCATCATCATGGATGGCAACGGCCGTTGGGCACAAAAGCGCGGTCTGCCGCGTACGGCAGGGCACAAGCGCGGCGCCGAGGTCTTTGATGAGATTGTGCACTACTGTAACGATCTGGGCCTGGCTTCGGCAACGTTTTACGCGTTTTCTACCGAGAACTGGCGTCGTCCGCCTGAAGAAGTGGGCATCATCATGAAGCTGTTTGGACAGTATCTGATTAAGGCTCATGACTACGAAAAGGAAAACAACAAAGTCATTTTCATTGGCGACCGCACCATGCTGGACCCGAAATATCAAAAGCAGATGCAGGAGATCGAAGAAAAAACGGCCAATAATACAGGTATGATCCTGAACGTAGCCATCAACTACGGTGGCCGACCGGAAATTGTGCGCGCTGCACAGGCTTTGGCACAAAAGGCTGCCAACGGAGAAATCGCTCCGGAGGACATTACGGAAGATATGATGTCTGCCGAAATGTACACCGCAGGCCAGAAAGACCCGGACTTTATTTTGCGCCCCAGCGGAGAAAAGCGTCTGTCCAACTTTATGCTGTGGCAGGCTGCCTATTCGGAACTGGTGGAGATGGACGTTCTGTGGCCCGACTTTACGCCGGACGATTTGGACCGCGCCATTGAAGAATTCAATCGCCGCAGCAGACGCTTCGGCGGACTCTAAGGAGCGTTTTAGCGTATGAAAACTCGTGTGATTACCGCTATCGTAGGTCTGGGCGTGCTGGCTTTGGTCCTGCTGATGTTTAATACTCCCATTTTTAATCTGATTATTGCAGGCATTACGCTGATTGCAATTTACGAAGTGTACCATGCCATGGGCATGGGCAAAAAAGAATGGCCGCTGCTGGCGGTTTGGGTGCCCTTTACACTTGCGGCCATGTTTTTCTATCTGCCCCATGTGTGGTCGATTCTTTTGCCGATGGCCTACTTACTGGTAGCGTTTATTTGTATCTATCTGGTGGTGCGCAACGGCACGGTCAGCTATCAGAAAGTAGCAGGTCTGGTGATGTTTGGCGGTATTATTCTGCTGTGCTTCTTCTCACTGGTATATTTGAAAAAGCTGTTACCGGTGGACGTATATCGGTATGATGCCGTATTCTTTATTCTGCTGATCCTGTGCTTTGCATGGGGCGGCGATACCTGCGCCTATTTTGCAGGCCGTGCCTTTGGCAAGCATAAGTTGTGCCCGAAGGTCAGCCCGAAAAAGACGGTGGAAGGCGCAATCGGCGGTGTGCTGGGCACCATGGTATTTGGTGTGGTGGCAACCCTGGTTTACGCTTATGCAGCAGACCGTGTGGAATACTTTACCCAGTCCAACATTGGTGTTTCCATGTATGTGGTGATTGCACTGCTGGGCATGGTTGCAGCGGTTCTGGGCATTTACGGCGACCTGTTTGCCAGCGTGGTCAAGCGCCAGTGCGGCCTGAAGGACTACGGCGACATTTTCCCCGGACATGGCGGCGTTCTGGATCGTTTTGACAGCGTGCTGTTTATTGCACCGTTCGTTACGATGGTGGTCACGGTAGTGTTCTATCGCTGATTGGAGTCAAAAAGGAGAGAACAAATGGCTAAGAAAATCACACTGCTGGGTTCCACCGGTTCCATCGGTACCCAGAGTTTGGATGTGGTGCGCGCACAGGGCTATGAAATCTTTGGCCTTTCTGCAAACCGCAGCACCGATCTTTTGCTGAAGCAGATTGCAGAATTTCATCCGAAATATGTATGCGTGACCGACCCGGAAGCATACAAAAAAGTAGATGCTGCGCTGGCTGGTACAGTAGGTGCGCCTAAGCTGCTGCAAGGAAAAGAAGGCCTGACCCAGCTTGCTGCGATGGATGGCACGGATGTCGTCTTGAACAGCGTTGTGGGCATTGCCGGCTTGGGTGCAAGCCTGTCCGCCATTGAAAGTGGCCACGACCTGGCTTTGGCCAACAAGGAAAGCCTGGTAACAGGCGGTCATCTGGTTACCGAAGCAGTCAAGGAACACGGTGTGCATCTGTTGCCGGTAGACAGTGAACATTCTGCCATTTTCCAGTGCCTGCAGGATGCAAACAGCGCAAAGTCTTTGACGAAAATCCTTTTGACTGCTTCCGGCGGCCCGTTCTTCGGCATGAAGAAAGAAGAACTGGCAGGCAAAACCAAGGCAGATGCGCTCAAGCATCCGAACTGGAACATGGGTGCTAAAATCACCATCGACAGCGCATCCTTGATGAACAAGGGCCTGGAGCTGATCGAGGCGGTTTGGCTGTTTGGCCTGCCTGCGGAAAAAATCCAAATCGTTGTTCAGCGGCAGAGCATTGTACATTCCGCCGTGCAGTTCAGCGATAATTCTGTCATTGCACAGCTGGGCAGCCCGGATATGCGCCTACCGATTCAGTATGCACTGACTTGGCCGGAGCGCAAGCCTTGCCCCACGCCGGAACTGGATTTCACCCAGCTGAAGCAGCTGACCTTTGACGTGGCGGACGAGGAAACCTTCCGCTGCCTGGCTGCCTGCAAAAAGGCAATTAACAAAGGCGGTCTTGGCCCCTGCGCTGCAAACGGCGCAAACGAGGAAGCAGTTAAATTGTTCCTGGAAGATAAAATCGGCTTTTTGGATATCGGCCGTCTGGTGGAAGCTGTTGTGGACAGCGACAGCTATGGCGGAAGCTATACCCTGGCTGATGTATATGAATGTGACCGTATGGCACGCGCATTTGTGTACGCAAATCTGTAATCTACGGTAAAGCGACCCGTCTGCTTTGGAAAGAGAGGCTTCATGTCAACAATCATTTCCATCCTGGTTGCGGTGCTGGTATTTGGCATCGTGATCCTGTTCCATGAATTTGGACATTTTATCACCGCAAAGTGGAGCGGCGTGCAGGTCAACGAGTTTTCCATCGGTATGGGACCCGCCCTGGTGAAAAAAATCTGGCGCGGAACCCAGTACAGTATTCGTCTTTTACCCATTGGCGGCTATGTGGCTATGGAAGGTGAAGACAGCCCGGAAAGCTCCCGCACGGCAGCACCGCAGGACGAGGAAGATGCGGACGAAGATGCGGACGAAGATGATTTGAACCCAATCCCCGTAGAGCAGCGCACTGGTATCCCGTTTGATCATGCAAAGCTGTGGAAACGACTGGTCATCATTGTGGCTGGTGCGTTTATGAACTTTGTACTGGGCTTTTTGGTATTGCTGGTCTTTGTGGGAATGGATGATTCCATTATCACTCTGAAGATTCACAGCTTTGATGAAGGCGCTCTGTGTGCGGAAACCGGCTTGCAGGCGGAGGACGAAATTCTCGCCATCAACGGTCGCCGCTGCTTTGTGCCGGAAGACCTTTCCTATGAGCTGAGCCGTACAGAAAATTACAGCGCCGATTTTACCGTCCTGCGTGATGGTAAAAAAGTGCAGCTGGACGGCGTGCGCTTCAACACCGTTACCGACGAGCAGGGTAATACCTATATGCCGCCGCAGATCGTTGTGTATGCGGTACCCAGAACGCCGATGGGCGTGATTCGTCAGGCAGCAAACTATGAGATTTATTATGGCCGTGTGGTGTTTACCACATTGATGGATTTGGCACGCGGCCGTGAGAGCATCAACAACCTGTCCGGTCCGGTGGGCATTGTAAGCGCCATTGAGCAGGCCGTTTCTGTGGACTGGAGCACCGTGCTGAGCCTGCTGGCGCTGATTACCATCAACCTGGGCATCTTTAACCTGATGCCTCTGCCGGCGCTGGATGGCGGCAAGGTAGTGTTCCTGTTGATTGAATGCATTATCCGGCGTCCTGTCCCGGCAAAGGTGCAGGAAGCTGTGAATCTGCTGGGCTTTGTGCTGTTGTTCGGTTTGATGATTTTTGTGACCGGAAACGATCTGATCCGGTTGTTCTTCTAAGCAAAAGGAGGTTTCCATGCGTCAGTTAAAGCGTGAAGTAAAAATTGGAAATGTGACCATTGGCGGTAATTATCCCGTTGCCGTGCAGACCATGCTGAATGTGCCCATTCAGGATGTGGCAGGCAATGTGGCACAGGCCAAGCGCTGCGAAGAAGCCGGCTGCCAGATCCTGCGCATCACTTGCCCGACGGCAGAGGATGCAAAAGTAATTGCTGCTGTGAAAGAAGCTGTAAATATTCCCATCGTGGCAGATATTCACTTCGATTACAAGGCAGCCCTGGCTTGCGCCGATATTGGCGTGGATAAAATCCGCATCAATCCGGGCAACATTGGCGACGACGATCGTGTGCGTGAAGTGGTAAAGGCCTGCAATGCCAAGAACATTCCGATCCGCATCGGTGTGAACGGCGGCAGCCTGGAAAAGCACATCCTGGCAAAGTACGGCGCAGCTGTGCCCGAAGCCATGGTGGAAAGCGCTATGTATCATGTGCGCCTGCTGGAAAAGTTCGATTTCAACAACATTGTCATTTCCATCAAGAGCAGCAATGTGCCCCGTATGATGGAGGCTTACCGCCAGTTGTCTGCCATGACGGATTATCCGCTGCACGTCGGCGTGACCGAGGCAGGTACCTACCAGATGGGTCTGCTCAAGTCAGGTATGGGCATTGGCGGTATGCTGCTGGAAGGCATTGGCGATACCATTCGTGTTTCTCTGGCCGATGAGCCGGAAAAAGAAGTGGAAGCAGGCTACAACATTCTGCGCGCTGTGGGTTACCCTGTGGCAGGACCGGAAGTGATTACCTGCCCGACCTGTGGCCGCACCCAGTATCCCTGCACCGAAATTGCCAACGAAGTGGAACGCCGCCTGCGTGGCTGCAAGAAATCCATTAAGGTAGCCGTTATGGGCTGTGTTGTCAATGGCCCCGGTGAAGCACGTGAAGCAGATATTGGCATTGCCGGCGGCAAGGACGAAGCGTTGCTGTTTGTACATGGCACACCTGTGCGCAAGCTGGTGGGCGATAAGGAATCGATTCTGGATCAGTTTATGGAGGAAATCAATAAGCTGTAAAGCCAGTCGAACCAATTGAATGAGAAAATGATTTTGCGGCGCAGCCGGTTTTCGGCCGCGCCGCATTTTGAGCCTTTCAGGAAAGGAGACGTGGAGTATGCAGCCGATGGTTTCCAAGCTTTGGCCGCAGTTTATGGCAGACCCCGATTTTGCGGCCCACTTTGGGAATGTAATCGTGGAAAAAGCGGAGATGTTCCGCGTAGATAAAAAAATCCTGTTTACCCTGCGCAGCGTGGCACCGCTTGACCCGATGATGTGCGCGCGCCTGCTGGCCAGCCTGGAAGCGGATTTTGCAGGCTATGAACTGAAAATTCGCAACTGCTTTGGATATGCGCATCTGGATGCAGCCGCGCTGCAAATGCTGCTGGAAGAAATGAAGGCAGAAGGTATCCCCATCAACGGCTTTTTGGATGGGGTGAAAATCGAGATCAACGGAAAAAATATCCGTCTGGGCGCACGCAACGGCATCCACATTTTGAACGAAGTAGAATTTCCGCGCCTGCTTGCGGAACGCATCGAGCAGCGCACCGGCGTAAAGCCTGCGGTCGAACTGTACAGCATGGCGGACGCAACCCAGCTGGCAAAACAGGAAGAACGTCTGGAGAAAAAGACGGCGGCACCTGTGGTGGCATTTGAAAAGAAGAGTACCGGTACAGTGGTGCACATGGATGGTCTGGAGCTGGCAGAAAAGCCTTGCACCATTTTCCATGGCAAGATGTTCAAACCCCATGACCCCACACCGCTGAAGGATTTGGGTGGCGAAGGCGGCAAGTGCATCATCTGGGGCGATGTGTTCGCCAAGGAAACCAAAGGCAACTTCCGCAAGATTTATACGGTTTCCATTACGGACTACACAGGCTCTATCAACCTGAAAGTGCGCGCTCAGGAAGGCGAGGATGCCTCCAAGTGGGAAGAAATCGCAAACGGCGCAACGGTCATCGTGCGCGGCGACTGCACCTATGACAAGTACGAGCGCGACTATGTGGTATACCCCTATGATGTGCTGATTGTGGAGCGAAAGAAGCGCGAGGACAACGCACCCGAAAAGCGCGTGGAGCTGCATCTGCATACCAAACTGTCCAGCATGGACGGCTTCTGCGATCCGGGTGGAATTGTCAAGTTGGCGCACAGCATGGGACATCGTGCCATTGCCATTACGGACCATGGCGTATGCCAAGGTTATCCGGAAGCAATGCTGGCTGCGGACAATATCCACAAGAAAGATCCGGATTTTAAGGTCATTTACGGTTGCGAGTTGTATTTCGTGGATGACATGATCCCTTGCGTATACGGCCCAAAGGACGAACCGCTGTCTGGAAGCTTCTGTATCTTTGATACGGAGACCACAGGTCTTGATCCGGGAAGTGAATACTTAACCGAAATCGGCGCCGTAATTGTGGAAAACGGCCAGATCGTGGATCACTTCGATACGTTCGTAAAGCCGCCCAAGCTGATTACGCCGCGCATTACCGAGCTGACGGGCATCAGCAACGAGATGGTAGCGGATGCACCGGATGAAAAAGAAGCATTCGAGAAATTCCTGGCTTTTGCAGATGGACGCATCTTAGTAGCGCACAATGCCAACGGATTTGATATGCGCTTTTTGCGTGCCATTGCCCGGCGCCATAATATGGAGTGGGATTGCACCTACATCGATACCCTGACGATGACACAGGCACTGTGCCCCGGTCTGGGCAATTATAAGCAGACCAATATTTACAAGCACCTGGAGCTGGGCAAGTATAATGCCCACCGCGCAAACGAGGATTCGGAGGCGCTGGCAGAAATTTTCTGTGTGCTGCTGGGAGATCTGGCAGAAAAGGAAATCACCAGGGTCAGTGAAATCAATACAGGTCTGGGCGGCAACAAGGAAGTTCTGAAAAAGAAATATTACCATCTGATCGTTTTGGTGAAAAACCAGATCGGCCTGAAAAACCTGTACAAGCTGGTCAGCGAAGCCCATGTGACGAACTTCTTCAAAAAGCCGCGTGTGCCGCGCAGCAGCCTGAACAAGTGGCGCGAAGGCCTGATCTTGACAAGCGCCTGTGAAGCAGGCGAGTTGTACCGCGCGGTTGTGGACGGCCGCTCGTATGATGAACTGAAAAAGATTGCATCCTATTACGACGTGCTGGAAGTACAGCCATTGGGCAACAATGAATACATGGTGCGCGATGGCAAAGTACCCAGTATGGAAACCATCAAGGACTTTAACCGCACCATTATTCAGCTGGGTGAAGATTTGCATAAGCCGGTCATTGCCACCGGTGACGTACATTTCCAGGAGCCGGAGGATGCCATTTACCGTGCGGTATTGCAGGCAGGCAATGGCTTTAAGGATGCCGATCACCAGCCGCCGCTGTATTACCGAACTACAGAAGATATGCTGTCCCAGTTTAACTATCTGCCGCGGGAAAAGGCTTATGAAATCGTTGTAACCAATCCGAACAAAATTGCAGCTTCGATTGATAATAACCTGCGTGCCATTCCGCGCGGCACCTATCCGCCCAGCATCGAAGGCGCCGAACAGCAGCTGCGCGATGCGACCTGGGAACACGCCAAACGGGATTACGGCGACCCTCTGCCAAAAATTGTAGAGGACCGTTTGAATAAAGAACTGGACTCCATCTGCGGCCATGGTTATGCTGTTTTGTACGTTATTGCGGTTAAGCTGGTGGCGTATTCCAATGCAGGCGGCTATCAGGTAGGCAGCCGTGGTTCTGTTGGCTCGTCTGCTGTGGCGCACTTTTCCGGTATTTCGGAAGTAAACAGTCTGCCGCCCCATTACCGCTGCCCCAAGTGTAAGTACAGCGAGTTTATTTTGGACGGCAGCGTGGATGACGGCTTTGACCTGCCGGACAAGACTTGCCCCAAGTGCGGCGAAAAGCTGATTGTGGACGGACATGACATCCCGTTCGAAACCTTCCTGGGTTTCTACGGCGACAAGGAGCCTGATATCGACCTGAACTTCTCCGGCGAATACCAGAGCAATGTGCACCGTTACACGGAGGAACTGTTCGGCAAGGAAAACGTGTTTAAGGCAGGTACAGTTTCGGGTATTCAGGACAAGACCGCTTACGGATATGTGAAAAAGTACCTGGAAGAACGCGGACGTGCCGTCAATCGTGCAGAAGAAAATCGTTTGACGCTGGGCTGTACCGGCGTAAAACGTACCACAGGTCAGCACCCCGGCGGCATGGTCGTTGTGCCGGACACCTATGAAATTTACGATTTCTGTCCTATCCAGCACCCGGCGGACGATGTAGCAGGCGGACTTTTGACCACACACTTTGAATTTAAGTATCTGCATGATACGCTGCTGAAGCTGGACGAGCTGGGTCACGATGTGCCCACCTTCTATAAATACTTTGAAGAGTATACGGGCATTGCGGTAGACAGCATTCCCATGAACGACCCCAAGGTGTATTCGCTTTTGACTTCGCCGGAAGCACTTGGCGTAACGCCGGAGCAAATCGACAGCCAGACCGGCACCTTCGGTATTCCGGAAATGGGTACCAACTTTGTTCGTGGTATGCTGCAGGACGCACAGCCCAAGAACTTTTCGGAGCTGACCCAGATTTCCGGCCTATCTCACGGTACGGACGTTTGGACCGGTAATGCGGACGAACTGATTCGCAATGGTACCTGTACCATTGCAGAGGTGATCGGATGCCGTGACAGTATTATGCTGTACCTGATTCGTAAAGGCCTTGAGCCAAAGATGGCATTTGACATCATGGAGGCTGTGCGTAAAGGCCGTGTGGCAAAGGGCGGTTTTGCGCCCGGTTGGGAAGAAGCAATGCGTGAGCATGATGTGCCGGACTGGTACATTGAATCCTGCCGCAAGATCAAGTATATGTTCCCGAAGGCCCATGCTGTGGCTTACCTGATGGCGGCAATTCGTCTGATGTGGTTTAAGCTCTACAAGCCGCAGGCGTTCTATGCGGTGTACTTTACGGTACGCGGCGACGATATTGACTACGAGGCTGCTGTGGGCGGCAAGGCCGTTGCACGCCAGCACATGAAAGAGGTCAATGCGCGTCTGCGCGGTCCGAAGGAAGAACGTGTTGCCAAGGACGAAGATTTGCTGGTTTCGCTGCAGATTGTAAACGAAATGCTAGAGCGCGGTTATGAGTTTTTGCCCATTGAATTGGGTAAGAGCTACGCCAGCAAATATGTGGTTGAGGACGATAAAGTACGATTGCCGTTCTCTGCCATGAAGGGCGTTGGCGGCGCTGCAGCCGATGCGCTGGAAAAAGCAACCATCAACGGTCAGGAATATCTGTCCATTGAAGAATTGCAGGCGGCATCCGGCGTGGGCAGCAGCGTAATTGATAAATTGCGCGAAGTTGGCGCACTGGGTGACCTGCCGGAAAGCAGTCAGGTCAGCTTCTTCTGAGAATAATAGCGAAAAGCTCCCTTGCAAAAGGGAGCTTTTTTCATAAGAAAAAAGAAGTTTGCACGGAACTGATAAGCGATTGACAATGCAGGGCGGAAGATAGTATTTTATAAAAAAGAAAATTTGGAAGTGAGAAAATGAATCGTACAAAAACAAAAGAACTCGTTTACGTCGGCATTTTTGCAGCGTTGATGGCGGTCTGTGCCTGGATTCAGATTCCGGGACCGGTTCCATTTACCTTGCAGACCTTTGCGGTTTTTCTGGCAGCTGGTTTGTTGGGCGGCAAGTGCGGTACGCTGGCGGTGTTCGTGTATATTTTGTTGGGCGCAGTTGGCCTTCCGGTATTTTCTGGATTTAGGGGAGGCTTGGGCGCTTTATTTGGTACCACCGGCGGCTATATCTTTGGATTTTTATTTTCGGCGTTGCTGATGTGGGGCATAGAAAAGGCATTTGGCAAAGGCACTGGTGTTCTGTTGCTGTCGATGCTTCTGGGCCTTTTGGTGTGCTACGCAATCGGCACAGCATGGTTCATGCTGATATATACAAAGTCTACGGGTGCAGTCGGTGTGACAACGGTACTGGGATGGTGCGTGATTCCATTTATCATTCCGGATTGCCTGAAAATTCTGCTGGCGATGTTTATGACCAATCGCCTGAAAAAATTTGTGCGGATTTGAATGTAAAAGAAAAGGAGCTTCTCTCTGTGATAGAGAAAAGCTCCTTTTTTTAGTGTGAGAAAATCAGTCCAGATACTGGATTTTACCAGGCTGGATGCCCTGGATACCCATGCCGGGTGCTGTGCTGACGGTGATATCTTTTTCGCAGAATACCGCACCGCCCAGGATGGGGTCTTCGCTGCAAAGCACAGGACCGTCCAGATCCACTTTCGTGATGATCTGCTTGGCGCAGGCCAGATGCACAGCAGCGTTTACGCTGATTTTTGCTTCCAGCATACAGCCAATCATGCACTCTACGCCGTAGCTTTCGGCGGCGCTGGCAATGTGCAGAGCATTATAAATGCCGCCACACTTCATCAGCTTGATGTTCACATAATCAGCGGCACGCATCTGCATGATGCGCAGTGCATCCCGGTCACTGAATACGCTTTCGTCTGCCAGAATGGGAACAGGAGAATGGTCGGTGACATATTTCAAGCCTTCCAGATCCCAGGCCGGTACAGGCTGCTCGCAGAATTCAATGTCCAGATCGAGCTCCTGCATTTGGTTCAGCAGGCGCACAGCCTGTTTCGGGTTCCAACCCTGATTGGCATCAATACGAATTTTTCGGTTGGGACCTGCGGTGCGGCGAATGGCCAGCAGTCGCTCCAAATCCTTTTCCGGCTCCTTGCCTACCTTGCATTTCAGTACCTGATAGCCGCGGTCAATGGCATTCTGGGTGTCCTTTGCCATTTCTTCGGGACTGTTTACGCTGATAGTAATGTCGGTTTCGATTTGCGTCCGATTGCCGCCCAGAAGCCGATACACCGGCAGGCCGCACAGCTGACCGTACAAATCGTACAGCGCCATATCGACAGCGGCTTTTGCACTGGTGTTGTGCAGGATACAGCCATTCATGGCAATCAGAATACTTTCCAAATCAGCCACATCTCGGCCCAGAATGGTGGGGGCAATGTGGTCCTGAATGGCACCAATGATGGCGCCAGTGGTGTCGCCGGTAATGACGCCGGTGGGCGGTGCTTCGCCATAACCAATATGACCGGTATCCGTGTGCAGTTCGACTACAACGTCTTCCACGCTGGAAACGGAGCGCAGCGCCGTCTTAAAAGGCACGCGCAGCGGCACACTGATTTTACCAAGCCTTACTTGGGTGATTTTCATAGGGATGCCCCCTTTTTACTCAGCCAGTGCGCGGATTGCGTCGGCGTAGATGCGAGCATTCAGGTAGAAGTGCTCCAGATCCATGAACTCGTCCGGCTCGTGCTCCTTCAGCTCCTCGTCCGGGAAGCCAGGGCCAAAGGCAAGAATGTTGGGAATGGACTTTGCGTAGGTGCCGCCGCCGATGCAGATTGCGCCGGACTTGTCGCCGGTATGCTTTTCGTATACAGCCAGCAACTTCTGAACCAGCTCGCTATCAGCAGGGCAGTACAGTGCTTCGTCGGTGCGCTCGTCCAGAACCTTCCAGCCTGCCTGCTCCAGTGCAGCGTTCAGCTTGGGGCCGCAGTCCTCAAAGTGGAAGGTGACGGGCCAACGGTAGTTGATGGTCATGCGCAGAGCAGTTGCACCCTGGTACTCTTCCGGCTCACCGGCGCGGCGTGCAGGAAGAACCTTGCCTTCGTCGCAGTCAATCACGCCCAGGTTGAAGCTGAGCAGACCGGACAGTTCGTCTTCCAGTGCGATGTCGAAGCCTTCGCCGTGTACGTCCATGCCAATCTTGTCGGCAATCAGTGCGATTGCGTCCGCAGCATCGCCGGACAGGGGCAGTTGCTTCAGGAACAGGCACAGGCGGCCAATGGCGTTTTCACCCTTTTCGGGCAGAGAACCATGTGCAGATACACCTTCAGCCTCGATGTGCAGGCCGGTTTCGGTGGGAGTGATATGAACGTGTTCCGGGTATTTCAGCTCAGCCAGAACAGAGACATCTTCCGGGCAGGCAATTTCTGCAACAGCCTTTGCAGGAACGATGTTAGAGGCACTGCCGCCGTGGATGGACAGCAGCTTCCAGTCACCGCGCTGAACCAGCTTCTTTTCATAGGTGGTGATGGCAATGCCCTTTTCGCCGTTAATCAGGGGGTAGCTACCGTCCGGGGTGAAGCCGCAAACAGGAACTTCGCCGCCGTTTTCCATATAATACTTCATGTCATCGGAGCCGGTTTCTTCGTTGCAGCCGAACAGCACGCGCACGCGGCGGCTGGGCTTCCAGCCTTCGTCAGCCAGAGCCTTCAGGCCAAACAGAGCAGAAACAACGGGACCTTTATCGTCTACGGTGCCGCGGCCATACAGGCGACCATCGGCGACAACAGGCTCATAAGGCTTGCACTTGGTCCAGCCGGTGCCTTCGGGAACAACGTCCAGATGGCCCAGGACGGCAACCATCTCGTCGCCTTCGCCGTATTCGGCCCAGCCCAGATGACCGTCCATGTTGTAGGTCTTGAAGCCCATCTTGGCACTCAGGTCCAGAGCGGCTTTCAGGCATTCAGCAGCGCCTTTACCATAAGGTGCGCCGGGTGCGGGGGTATCTTCGACGCTCTTGATGCTGACCAGCTTTTTCAAAGCTTCCAGCATTTCGGGCTGCAGTTCGTTCAGTCTTGCGTTTATATCCATCTTGGTAACCTCCACAATATTGATGTGTATACTGCTTCTATTATATCCGCCTGTACGCACAAAGCAAGCAAAAACGTACGGTGTTTTTGCAGTGGGCTGGGTTTAAGAAAACAAGGTACTGCGTACACTACATAGAAGGGGGAGATGCAGATGAAAAAGAAAAAGCTGCCTGACGAACAAAATGTCCATCGGGCGCCGGAGGGAACATTGCTTGGACGCCAACACCCGATGGATTTACCGTTTCTGATTCTGGTGTTGATTCTGGTGGCGGCAGGACTGATTGTTCTGTTCAGTGCCAGTTATGCAGTGGGAATGTATCGCCGCGGAGATCCGTATACCTACATTCGTCCACAGCTTTTATTTGCGGGCATTGGACTGTGTGCCATGTATGTAGCCAGCCGCATAGATTATCATATCTATCATAAACTGGCGTGGCCCATTTTGGGCGTGGCACTGATTTTGCTGGCGCTGGTATTGGTCATGCCGGAATACAACGGTTGTAAGCGATGGATCGTGCTTCCCGGACTGGGCACGCTGCAGCCCAGCGAAATTGCCAAATTTGCGGTCGTGCTGGTGTTCAGCCACATGATCGCGCTGAATCATCCGCAGATGGGCAGCTTTCGAGTGGGCGTTTTGCCGTTTGCTATTGTGTTGGGAACAGTGGCGGTGCTGATGCTGCTGGAGCCGCACTTGTCGGGTACGCTGCTGATTTTGGGCATTGGCGCAGTATTGATGTTTGTGGGTGGTACAGGGCTGCGATGGTTTGCGATGGCCGGCGCAGGCGGTGTGGCTGCCATCGGTGCGGCAGTGGTGCTGATGCCGGACCTGGTGCCTTATGCAATGGACCGCTTTTCCAGCTGGCTGGATCCGTTTGCGGACCCGTTGGGAGATGGACACCAGACGATTCAAAGCCTGTATGCCATCGGAAGCGGCGGCGCAGTGGGTTTGGGCCTTGGCAACAGCCGCCAAAAACATTTGTTTGTACCGGAACCCCAGAACGATTTTATTTTTTCAATCCTGTGTGAGGAAATGGGCTTTGTGGGCGCATGCTTGGTGCTGCTGTTATTTGTTTTGTTGCTGCTGCGCGGCATGACCATTGCCACCCGTGCGCCGGATAAATTCGGGGCACTTTTGGTAGTGGGATTCACCATTCAGGTCACTTTACAGGCGGTCTTGAATGTGGCAGTTGTGACCAATACCATCCCCAATACCGGCATCAGCCTGCCGTTCTTCTCTTCGGGCGGCACCAGCTTGGTGATGTTGTTGGGCGAAATGGGCGTGATTCTTTCGGTTTCGCGGCACGGAACCCAATAAATCAATCTGCTTTTTCACGGAAAAGTGCCGTTTGGCATAAGGTGGGATATCTTGTGGGAACGGAGGCTTTTCTATGACAGAAATTTTAGAAATTTGGGGCGGTCACCCGCTGTGCGGAACGGTGGAGATTCCTTCTGCAAAAAATAGTGTCCTGCCGCTGCTGGCGGCTTCGGTGTTATGCCGGGAGAAGGTCTGCCTGGAAAAGATCCCACAGCTTTCAGATGTACAGGTGAGCCTTGCACTGCTGCGGGAACTTGGCGTTTCGGCCAGACAGAGTGGGAATCGTGTGCTGATTGATGCGGAACGGGACATCAGCAGTTCGCTGTCCACCGAAATGATGCGAAAAATGCGCGCTTCGGTTTTGTTTTTGGCTCCGGTTTTGTCCAGAACAGGTGCGGTCGATGCAAGCCTGCCCGGCGGCTGCAAACTGGGCGCGCGCCCCATTGACATCCATCTGGACGGGCTAGAGAAAATGGGCGCAACGATCCACTGGCACGAAGAACGGCTGTATCTGCGTGCGCCCCATGGACTGAAAGGAACCGAATATACACTGCGCTGCCCCAGCGTGGGGGCAACCGAAACCCTGTTGATGGCGGCGGTTTGTGCAAAGGGGACAACGGTTTTGCATGGAACCGCAAGAGAACCGGAAATCATGGATCTGGCAGATTTTCTCAACACCTGCGGCGGACATATTACAGGTGCAGGATCGGATACGATTCGCATTGAAGGCGTGCCGAGCCTTTTGGGCGGAACGTATACGCCTGTGCCGGACCGCATTGTGGCGGCAACCGTGGCTTGCGCCTGTGCGGCAGCAGGCGGCTGCATTACGATGCATGGTGTGCAGGCAGAACTGTTTGAACCAGTGTTGGAAGTACTGGAAAAAGCAGGCTGTACAGTGCAAAGAGAAAACGAAAGCGTCACGGTCGAGCGAAGACAACTGCTGCACGGCGTGGGACTTGTGGAAACAGGTGTATATCCGGGCTTCCCAACCGATGCGGCACCGCTGCTGGCAGCAGCATTATTGCAGGCGGAAGGAGAAAGCTGTATCCGTGATACGATTTTTCCCAAGCGATTTGCCTGCGCAGAAGGATTTTCTGCAATGGGAGCACAGGTACAGCTGGAAGGTCCGGCGCTGCATATCTATCAGGGAAAAGCAATGCATGGTGCAAGGGTACGAGCACAGGATCTGCGCGGCGGTGCGGCACTGGCCATTGCAGCGCTTGGAACGGCAGGAAAAACGGAAATCAGCGATGTTTTTTACATGAAACGAGGCTACGAAGATATGAAAAGTCTGTTTCGCCAACTGGGGGTCAAGGTGCGCACGAAGAAAAAGTGAAAATCTCTTTAAGTTTTTCCGTCGGGAGCCAAAAATTCCTTGTAATTGCCATAAAATGATGTTAAAATTAGACTGTTATGATATACCCGTTCATGTAGAAAAAATGTAGTATATATGAGCGAAAATATACTATTTGTAGTTGGAGGAAAATCAATATGGCTTTCATGCTGGATGAAGGAACCGAGGAAAACGTTACTAATATTAAGGTCGTCGGCGTTGGCGGCGGCGGTGGCAATGCAGTGAACCGCATGGTTCTCTCCGGTTTGGAGGGCGTGGAATTCATTGCTATGAATACGGATGCCCAGGCTCTGTTTAAGAACCAGGCTACCATGAAGACCCAGATTGGCTCTAAACTGACCAAGGGCCGCGGCGCAGGCGCAGACCCCGAAATCGGCCAGCGCGCTGCAGAAGAAAGCAAAGATGAGATTGCCAATGCACTGAAGGGTGCACAGATGGTATTTATTACAGCCGGCATGGGCGGCGGCACCGGCACTGGTGCTGCACCCGTTGTTGCTGAGGTTGCACACGACCTGGGCATTCTGACGGTCGGTATTGTGACTAAGCCTTTCGGCTTTGAAGGCAAGCGCAAGATGGGCCTGGCTGAGCAGGGTATTGCAAAGCTGATGGAACACGTGGACAGCCTGATCGTGATTCCCAACGAGCGCCTGAAGCAGATCAGCGCTGAAAAGATCACCATGATGAATGCGTTTGAAGCAGCTGACAACGTGCTGCGCCAGGGCGTGCAGTCCATTTCTGCACTGATCAATGTGCCCGCATTTATTAACCTGGACTTCGCAGACGTGCGTTCTGTTATGAAGGACGCTGGCCTGGCACACATGGGCGTGGGCGAGGCTAAGGGTGCTGGGAAGGCAGAAAATGCAGCCAAGGCTGCTATTTCCAGCCCGCTGCTGGAGACCAGCATCGCAGGCGCACACGGCGTTATCATCAACATCACTTCCAGCCCCGATATCAGCCTGGAAGATGTTGAAACTGCAGCAAGCCTGATTACCGAGAATGCACATCCCGATGCAAACATCATTTGGGGTACTGCATTTGATGAGTCTATGGCAGACGAGATGCGTGTTACCGTTGTTGCAACGGGTTTTGACTCCAAGCCTGTGACCCCGATTGTAGATAAGGCTGCCAGCGTAGTTGGCACGGTAAGCACACCGGAGGCTGTGTTCAGTGCAGAAAAAGATCAGCCGAAGCCTGCAGAAAAAGAAGATGACGCAGACTATTTCGATACTCTGATGGAACTGCTGAACAAGAACCGCCACTAAGCGAAAAGAAGTTTACGGGAGAGGAAGGTGACTTCTTTTGGACGAAAACAATATGGTTTTCAAAAAGGCTGTGTTCGGCTTTAGCAAAAAAGACGTCCTCGCCTGTATTGACCGCTTGACAGCGGAAAGCCTGGAACAACAGAAACAGGCACAGGAACGGATTGAGGCGCTGCAGGCCGAATTGGACACATCCCATGCGGAGTGTGACCGACTGAAGCAGGATGCCGAAGAAATGCTGCACCAGATTGCGGATTTGATGCAGCAAAATGACCAGCAGGCTGAAGAAATTCAGAATGCCCTGGAACAGGCTGAAAAGGAAAAGAGCCAGATGGCGGAGCTGGTGAGCCAGAATCAGGATTACAAGCGCCGTCTGTTCGATAAAGAAGCTGAGGTTGTCTGTCTGCGCAGAGATCTGAATAAGATGACACAAGCGTGCCAGGAAAAGCAGGCGCAGTTGGAACAGCAGAAGGCGGAAATCGAAGAACTAAAAAAAAATTGTGATCAGCGTGTAGCAGAAGCCACCAGTAGTGCAGAGGCAAAGGTAGCACAGGCGCAGCGCGACGCTGCAGAGCAGCTGGCACAGAGCCAAAGCGAAGCGGAGAGCCGCATTGCACAGGTGCAAGCATCTTTAACGGATGCACAACGCATCGCACGGGAGCAGGTGGAAACTGCCCAGCAGCAGGCTGCGCAGGATGTGGCTGCGGCGAAGGCTTATGCCAATCAGGAAATGGGGAAGCTGCGCCGTGAGACGGCACAGCAGATTGCCCATGCGGAAAAGAAAGCAGAATCTCAGATTTTGCAGGCACAGGCAGAAGCTGAATTGGCACGGAATGCAGCAAAGCGAGAAGAACAAAGCACCAAAGAGCGCTTGAGCGCAGGAGCCGCCAATATTGACGAGAGCCTTAGCTCGGTGCGCCGCGATCTGGCTGCCGTAGAACAGAGCATTGCGCGGGTGACGCGGGACTTGCAGCATTCGATCGATGCGCTGGAGTCGGCTTTGTCCGATGCAGAGGCAGACGTAAAGTCGCTGCATCGTAAGGTGGCAGATTTTCCGCAGGCTGGCAAGAAGGCAGAGCCGAAACGGAATGTGAATTTCCAGTCCGCAAACGAGATGCCAAATACCCGTGAGAAACCGCATGTACAGCAGACACTGAGCGAAATGCTGTTGGACAAGCTGGTCCAGATGATGGGAAAATAAGAAATAAGAAGGAGCTGGCCTGGCTGAAAAAGCTGGGAAGGCTCCTTTTCTTTGTAATGGTAATGCGAAGTAATGCAAAATAGTAAATAAAAAAGGACACTGTACACAATACGTGTACGGTGTCCTTTTTCGTTCAAAACAGCATCAGCGAGGAACGTCGCTGGTTCCATGCTCCATCAAGTAGGTGGCATGAAGGTCGGCGATGTGAAGCTTCACGGCAAGTGGATACTTGTCGTATGCTGCGCTGATGGCAAAACTGCCGCCGCGCGCGGCATCGTCAAAGCCGCCCATGTGCCAGCGAATGGCAACGGCTTCGGCGGTGTGCAGCTTCATAAAGCGTTCAATGAGAAAAACACTTTTTTCGCCGTGACCATAGGGGAAAAGGTCATCGACCTGGTAGAATGGAATTTTCTCCCACTGACCGGTTGTTTCGTTTTTTACATTGCGTGTACCGACTTTGTAGAAATTGGCTTTGCACAAATCGTGCAGTAGCGCAACGACTGCAAAGGTTTCTTCGCTTTCATCTTCCGTGAAATACATATCGTGCAAGGCGTGATATACGTTCAGACTGTGCATGACCAGGCCTTCCTCACAAGCGCCGTGAAAGCGTGTGGAGGCCGGAGCACGAAAGAAGTCTGTGCGTTCATCCATCCAGGCCAGCAGCTTATCTGCGCCCGGACGTTTGATGTTCTCCTGGAAGATGCGGAAAAATTCTTCCCGATAATCCATATCAGAACTCCGGGAAATCCGGGTCGCCTGCTGCGTCAGGTTCGCCCAGATCCAACTCTTCCAGAATGCCCTTCAGAGTGGACAGTTCTTCAGCGGTCAGAGAGATGCCCTTGCCCATCTTGCTTCCATCCGGAGACCAGTCACGAATATCATACTTCGGCTCACGGCCGTTCCAGCTAACCATGTTCAGCTGACGCTCCCAACCAGTCGTTGCGGTGGAGAGAACAGCGATGCGTTCGGTAATTTCATAAGAGAATCCTGCCATAATTGCAGCACCTGCCTTCTTTTCATTTTCTCTATCATAATAAGGGAAGTGCTGCGGAAATGCAACCGGAATTTTGTAAAAATATTGCGGAAGTTAACCGTAGGGGGCTTCTTCACGCCATTCAAGCAGCCTCTGGACGGTTTCGTCCTCCTCCTGACAGGATTGATTCGGAGAAATCTCTGGGGCACTGCTCTGCTGAATGCCTGGGGTTTCGCCTTTCAAAAAAGAGCGTGCGTTTTTCTGGCGGCTGGGCAGGCAGTTGTGCGCCCATGCTTCGGAAGATTTGCCACCGTCTGCGCGGCCGTGGGTCTCGTTGGGCAGATTATCCATGTTGTGATGGATAAAAGGAGTCAGTGTATTCATATGCGATCACCTCCAAGACCAGTATGTCGAAAAAAGAATAAAATATACAGAACAAAAGAAAAGCCGACAAGGACATACGAAGCGTACCTTGTCGGCTTTTTTCTTATATAAGGAATAAGAGGAGGATGAATGCGGCGAACAGAAGCGAAAGTGTACCCCAAAGGACATCGCGCCAAAGACCACCGGTAGGATACCAGTAGCGATCGGGATGGGATGAATCACAGAAGATGTGGACGATGTCGCCGGTACGAATGGTAGAACCACGAGAAACATTGTAATCGATGACCAGATAATCTTTACCGTTGAGTGAAAAGCGATACTGCGGAAAACGATTCTTATGCTGAGAACCTTTATCATTCAAAGTATTCTGATTATATCCCAGAGCTACCGTGGCGTTAACAAAGGTACGACAACGCAATTTACGGAAAAGACAGCTGCCAATCAGATAAAGCCCCACAATCAGGGAGAGAGAACCTAGTAAGATACCTAACATATAAAATCCTTTCGTTTAATGGTGTCGCAGCCGAAGCCGCCAAAGCTTCCATTTGGAATACCCGGCGGAAGGGTCACTGGCCAGTTCGGCGGACAACTTCCAGGGAAAACGATCCTGATCAAAATAAAGCCAGCCGTTTTCATCAATGAAAGTGAGCGCAGAAGGCAATACGGCAGAATCATAATAACCTTTGCTCGGAAGATCCCAGTGGAGTGTGCCATCCGAATCCATGCCCTTGGCCCAAACGGCGAACACACACCCGGCGGCTTCGCCATAGCAGTGTTGTTCAAATCGAATCCGGCCATCCAGATAGAATTTGATACATTCTAGTGTGGCGCTTTCACTGCGCGTGTTAGTTCGGGCAATATAATCCTTTTGATAGCGCCGACAGCATTGGATACCTGCTAAGGTTTTGAAATCAATATGCATGGAGAACTCCTTATATAATAAAGAAGATAGTGCAGGATGAAAATAAAACGTGTATTGGAATATGTGTTTATGATACGGCGCAGAATACGTGGTGTCAATGCGAAATGATACGGAAATCGCACGATATTGGATAAAACAAGAACAAAAATAGGAGAATAAACTAAGCAAAAAGTCGAAAGGAATGCTTTTTTGAAAAAAGTGCAAGAAAAGTGTTGACTTATTTTCAAAAGCGAGTATAATACTATCTTGTCAGCCGCA
>JAHHRJ010000010.1 GCA_020025885.1 Butyricicoccus sp.
CATGCCAATTTTGAGTGTATCGCTAGTATTTGCCACTATATGCAAAATATGCGGCAGGCATATGAGCCAGATTTTGGAAGAAATTGCGTGCGAGTTACTCAAAAACAGATAAAACGAGTTTTATCTCAGCTTGTCGAAAAAGTCTTTTCGCTGTTTTGTTATGGAGCAAAGCGACCCTAAATTTTCAAACTCCAAGGACATGCGCCTTGGAGTTTGCCCGCGCCCCGGGCAACGTGCGCCTTAGTAGACAGCTTGCTGGTCAAGTCACTCAAAGCGGAGCGGATTTGCGCTGTTTCGGCAGTGCGGTGTTTTTTTTGAAGCATCTCAACAGATTTCTGTCCGGTCTCAAAACATTACAAAGTGCACCAAACTTGTGTTATACTGTTATTAGAGACAAATCAAAATGAAAAATGCAAGCCCTGCAAAAAGAACAGGTGGTACGGATTTCAGATAAGGAGGATATCGTTTTGCGTATTTTAGTAGCTGAAGATGAGAGAGATATGAATGCGCTGGTCTGCCGCACGCTAAAGCGAGCGGGATACAGTGTGGATGCTTGTTTTGATGGTGCTGAAGCACTGGACTATCTTGCGGGGGCGGAATATGATTGTCTGCTGTTGGATGTGATGATGCCCCAGCTTGATGGACATGCTCTGGTGCAGACGATCCGAGCAGAGGGAAATGCTGTACCCGTGATTTTCCTAACCGCGCGCGATAGTATACAGGATCGAATCGCAGGTTTAGATCTGGGTGCGGACGATTATCTCGTAAAACCATTCGATTTTGACGAATTGCTCGCCCGCATTCGTGCTGTAACCCGAAAGTATAGTACGAAAAAGACCAGTATATTCACCTTGGCAGATCTCACAGTGGATACCAGCGGTCATACGGTCACGAGAGGTGGCACAGCAATCAAGCTCTCTGCGAAGGAGTATGCCATTTTAGAGTATCTCATGCGGCATCAGGGAATAATAGTATCCCGAACGCAACTCGAAAACCATGTATGGAATTATGACTATGAAGGCGGCTCGAATGTGGTGGATGTGTATATCACCTATCTGCGTAAAAAATTGGATGGCGGGTTTGATCAAAAACTGCTGCATACTGTTCGGGGAGCTGGCTGGGTGATGCGGGAGGAGCCATGAGACGATCCATCAAACAGAAACTTACGATTTGGATCGCGCTGCTTATGTTGCTGTCAGTCGTTCTGGTGCTAGGAATTTTGATGTCAGTCAGCAATTCTGTGGTGATGGATCACACAAAATCACAATTGGAGATCACCCTGCGGAGCAAACTGCCTGATATCTCCAAAGAAAATGGAAAACTGGTATTTGCGAAGGGTTTTTCTTTTGTGGAAAATGGGGTTTACACCATTGTGTATAATGAAAGAGGTGCGCTGCTCGCCGGACAAATGCCCCTGTCTTTTCCAGATGGGGTCGCCTTTGAAAATGGTGTTATTCATACAGTGGGAGACTACCATGTTCTGGATTTTCGCTTGCCCTTTGGGTGGAGTGACAGTGTATGGGTACGAGGTGTCATTCCAGTGGTGAACACAGATGATATTGTGGATGCCTTTCGTGTCGTTGGGCTAGTTCTGCTGCCGCTCATGGTCATAGTAAGTGGCACTGGTGCATATCTACTCTCGCGTTCAACCGTCCGCCCCATTGACCGTATCATCTCTGCGGCAGAGGCGATTGGAGAGGGACGCGATCTATCCCGCCGCATTGGGCTGCCAACTGGTCGGGATGAGATTAGCCGCATGGGTGCAGCCTTTGATCGGATGTTTGCCAGACTGGAGACCTCCTTTGAAACAGAAAAGCAATTCACTTCTGATGTTTCCCATGAACTGCGCACCCCCATTGCAGTCATTCTGGCACAGTGCGAAGAGACAAGATTGCATACCATGACAGAGGAGGAATACCAAAAGGCTTTTGCTGTTGTGGAGCGACAGGCAAAGCGCATGTCCACTATGATCGGTCAGCTCTTACAAATGACACGGCTGGAACAAGGGACACAGCGAGTTGTTTTTGAGCAGGCAGATCTGAGTGAGCTTGTGGAGGTTGTGTGTGCAGAACAGCCTGTCTCTGAAAAAGGGATTGTACTTGAAACTGACTTGCAAATGGATGTCGAGGCATGGTTTGATATTACACTGATGAGTCGGTTGTTACAAAATCTTTTGAATAACGCCACGCGTTATGGACGGGAGAACGGTCACATCTGGGTAACGCTTCGAAGAAATGGAGATGAGGTAACGCTCGCGGTACGAGATGATGGAATTGGTATCCCAGCAGATAAATTGGATAAAATCTGGCAGCGGTTCTATCAGGCAGACAATGCGCGAGGCGCCGAAAGCGGTGCAGGGCTAGGGCTGACAATGGTGCAGCAAATTGCCTTAATTCATGGTGGTCAGGTAAAGGTTGACAGCATTGAGGGTGCTGGAAGCTGTTTTACCCTGCGTTTTCCAGCAGAAAATTCTCAAAAGGCGCAACTTAATTGATTACTTTCTGTTCCGATTTTCTCAATTTTATTTTAGGGATGGGCATGAAAATTTTTTCTAGTTTTAATGTAGTTCTAAAGTTTTACTGGTATGATAGACACAGTGAAAGAAATGAGGTACAAATGATATGAAGCAAAAATTATCTTTTGTATTAGGGGGTCTCCTGATTGCGGGCGTGATGGTTGGTTGCTCTGCCGAAGCCAAGCCTCAAGAGACTGCCTATATCAGTAGGGACAAGGCGCGCGCAGTTGCACTGGCAGCGGCTGGTGTAGATGCTGGCAGTGCAAGCATAACAGATACACAGCTCTCTGAACGGGATGGCATGGCCTACTATGAGATTGATTTCACCGCTGCGGGTATGGAATATAACTATTCTGTTGATGCGGTGACTGGCATTGTGATTGAATCAAAAAATGAAACGCCGTTAGATAATGGTAGTGCTGTCACAGACTACGATGCACTGAGCTCTGCCCCCGTAAGAGATGACGCTGCCGTGACCGATTTTGATACCACAAACACTGGCTCTAATAATGTTGCAGCAAATACTGGTGGAACAACTGGTGGAACAAGCAGTGGTGGGGCAAACGCTGCCAAAGCACCAACTGCCCCTTCTCAGACTGCACCAACTCCACCAGCTTCACCAGCTCCACCAGCCGTAGCATCTAAAGAGATTACGCTCGAACAGGCGAAGCAGATCGCGTTGGAGCACGCAGGGAAAACCAATGTAACTTTTGTCAAAGCGGAGAAGGATTTTGATGATGGAGCGTGGGTTTATGAGATTGAGTTCATCACCCAGTCTGGAAACAGCTATCAAGAGTATGACTATGAGATCAGTGCTTCTACGGGAAAAGTTTTGAGCTTCGACTACGATGCAGAGAGCTATGCACCACCAAAGCAGGATACTGCCACAAAAACAGAGGCTGAAGTACGAAAGATCGCACTGGCGAAAGTTCCTGGTGCAAAGGCATCTGATTGTATCTTATCACTAGATCAAGATGACGGCCGTTTGGTGTATGAGGGAAAAATCATCCATAACCAAATGGAATATGAATTTGAGATCGATGCACACAGTGGTACAATTTTGGAATGGGATGTAGAATCTATTTATGATTGATTGAATTCAAGGAGGAAAATTAATATGAAACACCAAACGATTACACGACTACTCTGCACAGCAGCTCTAACCACAATGCTGTGCGGTGCGGCAAGCGCATCAACTGCTGTAACGGCTCAGCTTGACCCCAATGTTACTGTTCAGATTGATGGTACAACTCGTACCTTCTATAATGTACAGGGACAGGAAGTGCATCCGATTGTCTATATGGGCACAACCTATCTCCCGCTGCGCTCTATTGGTGAACTTATGAACAAAAATGTGGACTGGAACAATGCCACCAATACTGTTACCATTGGTGGCACGCGTACCACAGGTAATACGACTGGAACGCCGGATCATATGGCAAAGCAGACCAACATCACTTTTCATTTGAGTCCTGAAATCACGGTTGTGATCGATGGCACAGCGCGCACTTTCTATGGTGCGGATGGAAAACAGGTCGTTCCAGCAGTATATAATGGTTCTATTTATCTGCCAATTCGTTCTATGGGCGAAATCATGAATAAGACTGTTTCGTGGGATGGAACAACCCAGACGGTTATGTTAAATTCTGTTTCTGGTGGTGCTATAACAGACTATGATACAGGGAACAATAGCGCTCCAGTTGCCCCACAACCTGCACCGTCTGCTCCAGTTGCCCCACAGCCTGCACCGCCAGTCTCTACAACTCCATCTTCGCCAATAACATTGGAGCAAGCCAAGCAGATTGCCTTAAATCACGCTGGGAAAACTGCTTCTGAAGTAACTTTTGTCAAGACAAAAAAGGATTTTGACGATGGTCGCTGGGAGTATGAGATCGAGTTCATCGCTTCCTCTGCAAATGGCCATTTGGAATATGACTATGAGATTGATGCCGCTACTGGAAAGATTCTGAGCTACGATTATGACGCAGAGAATTATGCGCCTCCTGTTGTTACCCAGCCAACACCTTCTGGCGGCAAGGGAATCAGTGCAGAGACAGCAAAAAGGACTGCTCTCGCTCGTGTTCCTGGTGCAACTCTAGCCAACCTGTATGAGTTCAAGCGAGATTTTGACGACGGTCGTTGGGAGTATGAAGGCAAGATCGTTTACAAAACTATGGAGTATGAATTTACCATCGACGCTTCCACTGGAGCAATTCTGGAGTGGGATGTAGAATCCATTTATGACTAAGAGATAATATAAAAAAGCTGTCAGCTAAGCTGGCAGCTTGAGACTGTCGAAGAACTTCGACAGCCTATCCAGGGAAACCCAGTTCCCCTAGATACAGAGCAAATCCGCTCCGCTTTGAGTGACTTGACCAGCAAGCTGGTCACAGCCTTAGTGGAAAGACTTTTTTGACACGCTGAGACCGCGCTTTTGTAAAAGCGCGGTCTTTTGTGTTTTATTTCAGTCCTTGTTACTTTCCTTGAAAACGATCTAGCCAAGATTTTTTGAATGAGATCCCAAAAAATTTTTTTGCTTCTTCCAGATCCATCACCAGCCAGTCTCGTGACTTATGGGCTTCCAGCGTTTCTGGCAGTTCCTTTAAAATACGATCTGCTTCCCACGGTGCACCCGCATTGTATCGAAGTTCGTTGGCACGTACCGAAACTTCAAACGATGCACGATTAATTTTCCATGCATTCCGAATGGTTTTGATTGCATAGCTTCCCGTTACTTTTTCGCTAAAATAGTCATCCAAGCACAACGGACACACATACTCAGGTAAGCCCTGTGGGATGCACTCTGAAAAAATATCCATCAATACACTTGAAGAAGCTGCCAAAATATCTGGTGCACTTTCTGAATCGTCTTTCTTCATTTCCTCCAAAAGATCGGACACGATTTCCAGCATCCTGCGTAGATATTCCCGATAAAATGCCGTGCCGATTTCTCGCTGCACGGTACGTACCACACTGCTGCGCATAACTTCTGTGTTTGTCAGTCCAGCCTGCACACGGCAAATCACTGTACGGCGAATGACTTCTGGCATCACCGCTTTTACATCCTCATTCGCGCTGATGACAACAGCCGGATAATGCACGAGTCCATCCGCAACACCAAAGTCATCATTCTTTATGGTTTCGATTGCATGCTGATTGAATCGTGTATTGGTCAGGTCATCTACAATGATTGGTGCACCCTTTACTGTTCGTTTGAGTCCCTCAATGCTGGAACGGGTAAAATCTGGCGCAGAGATTTTCGGCTTTTGTCCAATCATCATTTTCAGCAAAGTTTCCAAAAAACTGGTTTTTCCCGCCTTACTCTGCCCATAGACCAACCCAAATACAGGATACGGCAGCAGGTTCTGGTTATATCGTACTGCCATATCTCTCATACATGCCATAAAGGGAGAGCAGAAAAACCAATTGGCAAATTCAAAGTATCTCTGCTGCATGCCTATCACATCTCCATGGAACTTCTCATATCCATCCATATATTTGATAAACAGTGCTACATCCCTTCTAACCTCTTCTTGTGCAGGCGCAAGATCAAGTGCATGATCATTGAGGTGCACGATTTTTTCATCTGGAAAAACCTCAAACCGTGGATACTCATTTTGCAGCTCTTTTTCCTTAGTTTGGTTGGATACAACCTGTCTGCGGATGGTTTTTAACTTTTCTGGTGAAAGAATCAACTTGCCTTTCTTGTCTGGCCTTGGCAGAGATGGAGCCAATTTTGCTGCCAGATTTTTGACATCCAAAACAAAGCGTACTTCTTCCTTGTTTTCTTCCACGGGCTGCAATACAAGTGCCTTTTGAACCCGAATAGTTCTTCCAATGGGTAATTCTTCTAAATTTTCACTATCATCTGCACACAGGAGCGTCTGTTTCGCAATTTGATCTGTACTGCTTTCGCGCAATGCCGCATAGCATCCCCAATACCAATCATACGCTGCATCCCCATCCATATAACAGATATTCTCTCGTTGATGCCCACCAAAGGCTGAGAATGACATATTTGCTGACCCCATGATCACGCGTCTACGCCCATCTTTTGCAGATAACAAATAAATCTTTTCATGCGACAAGACACTGCGTGCCACAAAAAAGCGCAAACTGCCTTCTTCAACACGGGAAACGAGATCTAACTTCATTTTTCCTGCGGTTTCCTGCATACGCTCAAGTACTTTGCATTGATATGCCATGATCTCCTGCAATGAGTAAGAGATCACCTGATCACATCCAAAAATAACCTCTGCCTCTTCAAAGAGATCAAGCAGCTGATACACGAAACCAATTCCAGAAGAATATGTGATCGCATGCAAAATATCAAATCCAGAGAAAAGCGTTTCCCAAGACAAGGTATCGACTCCACAAAAATCTGCCTTTACAACATCCAATCCATTCTCAAAAAGTTTTTCTTTCCCAACTTCATTTTCCTCAGAAGCGTCAAAAAAAGATAAATTTTCCACCTATTTCACCACCTTAATCGCTATTTTAGGGCGTATCTGAAAACAACGAAATCGACGAATTTTTCGCAATGAGTATGTAGATGCAAGGAAAAAACGCAGGAATTCTTGATGGATTTCAAGGATTCACAACGAATTTATGGCACGAAATTTTCGCAAAGCGCAGCAGATGACATTGTCGGTGTTGCCTTAATGTAGCAGATGCCGCTCATTGTAGAAAAAGACCAGAATTTTGACTTTTTAGATAGCTCCTAAATCAAATTTTCAGAATACACTGAGGGGAAGCATTTTTACGAAATTCTGTTTATAGTGTAACCCAAATATTTTATCAATTCAATATTTCACACCCAATATGTAAACCATGCCTTGTCAAAAAAAATAACTGCTGTTGGTGGGCACAAACAGCAGTTATTTTATTGTTTCATTGCAATTGATTATCCAATATTTTCCATGCGCATTTTTATGCCAAATTTAGCATACTATGTATGTCTGTCAGTTTATCCATCCCGCTTCATAAAATCTTTCGGGCTCCTTCCAAACTCTCTCTTAAATGCCTTGAGAAAGTTTGAATAGTCATTGAATCCGCACTTCATACAGGCATCCATCACGGGTGTCCCTTCGCGGAGCATGTTACGTGCAACCGTCACACGTTTTTTAATAATGAACTGATAGAGTGTCATGCCAGTATATGCTTTAAACTGATGTGCCAAATAGGATTTACTGATATAGAAAGTTTCTGCAACGCGGTCGAGTGCCAAATTCTCTGCCAAGTTTTTATTGATATAGGCAACGATCTCGTTGATCTTTTCATTCTCTGTCACATCGCTGCGTATTTCCTCTGGCGTTGCGAAGTATGCACGGTTAAGATACACCAAAAATTCGATCAGATACGCATAAGATAAGGTCGTCCCGCCAAATGCTGTTTCATCGCGGTTGCGCAGCATTTTTTGGCAGATGGCACGTAGATGTGTCAGCACATCACTGTCCGGTCGAATGAGCTTATATTTCTTCTGGCTGGCATCGGTAAAACATGTCGCGAGATCTGCTCCAAACTGCATGATATATTCGA
The DNA here is from genome assembly GCA_020025885.1 of Butyricicoccus sp. Classification (GTDB taxonomy): domain Bacteria; phylum Bacillota; class Clostridia; order Oscillospirales; family Butyricicoccaceae; genus Butyricicoccus. Next base: position 8,054 of record JAHHRJ010000010.1, read on the forward strand.
GGAAAGATGGCTGTACCCAAATAATAAATCGTTCATACGGCTTTCCGGGCTGAACAATCGCCTTATGAATATCTCGGTTATCTGTGAGCAAAATATCTCCCGGACGCAGCTGGTAGGTACGTCCTTCTATCACATAAGACACATTTCCGGATAAGAAAAAGAAAACCTCGTAAAATTCATGCTCATGGAAGTCAAGCTGCGGCGGTACGGCATTGTAATAGTGATAACATTCAAAATCTGGACGCTCCATCGTCTGACGAAGCGTAAAAACATCGTTGTGCATTTTCACTAATTCTACCCCCTCTTTCTTGTGCACAATTATATTATATCGCAAGTTACACCAGATTTCAAGCAAGATACACCGCGAAACACGGCAAAAAAAGCAGTATACTTTAACTATAAGAAACGGAGCGCAATGCTCCAGACACTGAATTTACACGACTGGGAGGTTAAACCGAATGCAGAGCTTTATTCAGGAAGACTTTCTTCTAACCAGTGAACCTGCACGCAGACTTTACCACACATATGCGGAAAAGATGCCAATTTTTGACTATCATTGTCATCTCAGCCCCAAAGAGATCTATGAAAATAAGCAGTTCTCAGATATTGGTGAGGCTTGGCTTGCTGGTGACCACTATAAATGGCGCGTCATGCGTGCCAATGGTGTTCCGGAGCAGTATGTGACTGGCAACGCAACATTTCGTGAGAAATTTGACCGTTTCGCACAGGTTATGCCCGGTCTGATCGGAAACCCGATCTATCACTGGTCCCATCTCGAGCTCAAGCGTTATTTTGGTATTGATACCCTGCTGAATACACAGAGTGCAGATTCCATCTGGGAAATTGCAAACAAAAAGCTGCAAAGCCCAGAGGGTGCAGCACGTGCACTCATTACAGAAAGCAATGTTCGCGCACTGTGCACTACGGATGACCCCATCGATGACCTCCAGTATCATAAGCTGCTCGCACAGGACAGTAATTTCTCCACCAAGGTTCTGCCAACCTTCCGTCCAGACCGAATCCTGCATGTAGATAAGCCGGATTATGCCGATTATCTCAAGAAACTTGGTGAAGTAACTGGCATTGAGATCCAAACACTTGCTGATATCCAGCAGGCGCTTGAAAAGCGCGTTGCATACTTTGCAGAATGCGGCTGCCGCCTGTCTGACCACTCCTTTGGCTCTCCGGACTTCACTGTTTGGGATGAAGGCGCAGCAGAGGAAGCAATGCGCAAGGCGATCGCTGGCGAAAGCATGCTCGACTATGAGCTTGCTGCTTACCAATCCTTCTTTATGGACTTCCTCGGCGGTCTGTATACAAAGCATGGCTTCACCATGCAGCTGCACATGGGCGCAATCCGCAACCTCAACACCCAGCGTTTCCGTGCACTTGGTGCAGATATTGGTTGTGACTCCATTGGAGATCCGATCCCAGCCGCTTCTCTTGCAGCACTGCTTGACCGTATGGCAGTTCGTGACGCGCTGCCGCGCACCATCCTGTACACCCTCAATGCCGTAGACAATGACAAACTGGTTGCCGCTGCTGGCTGCTTCCAAGATGCAAGCACCGCAGGCAAAATCCAGTTTGGTTCTGCATGGTGGTTCAACGACCACTATGACGGCATGACCGCACAGCTCAAGTCCCTTGCAAGCATTGGTGTGCTGAGCCGCTTTGTTGGTATGCTCACCGACAGCCGTTCTTTCCTGTCTTACCCGCGCCATGAATACTTCCGCCGCATTCTGTGCGAAGTGATCGGCAACTGGATCGATAAGGGAATGGCACCTGCCGACTATGATACCATCGGCACAATTGTAGAAGACATCTGTTTCAATAATGTTTGGAACTATATTGGTTTAGATTAATTTTTTAGGAGGACGCTCAATTATGAAACTTTCTTTCCGTTGGTACGGTGCAGACGACCCGATTTCTCTGCAATATATTTCCCAGATCCCAGGTATGCGCTCCATCGTTACTGCTGTATACGATGTGAAGCCGGGCGAAGTTTGGCCAGAAGAAAGCCTGCGTCAGCTCAAGGAGCAGTGTGATGCAAACGGTCTGGTATTTGATGTTGTAGAGTCCATTCCGGTTTCTGAGGATATCAAGCTGGGCACCGACAAGCGCGATGCACACATCGAGGCATACTGCGAAAATATTCGCCGCTGTGCAAAGTACGGTGTCAAGTGCGTCACCTATAACTTCATGCCAGTATTCGACTGGACCCGTACACAGCTGGACAAGCAGGCAGCCGATGGTTCTACCAGCCTTGTGATGTATTGGGATCAGATGCACGGTCTGGACCCGCTGAAGGATGACATTCATCTGCCGGGTTGGGACTCCAGCTACTCTCAGAACGAAGTACGTGACCTCATCCGTGCGTATGCTGAGCTGGGCGAAGAAGGTCTGTGGAAGAACATTGAAGTATTCCTAAAGAAGGTCATTCCGGTTGCCGAAGCCTGCGATGTGACCATGGCACTGCATCCAGATGACCCGCCATACCCGATCTTTGGTCTGCCACGTGTCATCACATGTGAAGCAAATCTGGATCGCTATCTCTCTATTGTGGATTCTCCTGCTAACAGCCTGTGTCTGTGCACTGGTTCTCTGGGCTGTGCAAAGTCCAATGATATCCCGGCTATGGTACGCAAGTACTCCAAGATGGGACGCATCGGCTTTATGCACATGCGCAATGTAAAGATCATGGACGATGGATCTTTCGAGGAACGTGCACACCTCTCTGACTGCGGCAGTCTGGATATGTTTGAAATCGTTCGCGCACTGGTTGAGACTGGCTTTGATGGCTATGTACGTCCAGACCACGGTCGTATGATCTGGGGCGAGACTGGCAAGCCGGGTTATGGTCTATATGACCGTGCACTGGGTGCGACCTACCTCAACGGCTTGTTCGAAGCATGTGAAAAGATGACAAACAAGTAAGTTTTTAAATAAAAATCTTCTAGGAGGAAATCATGATGAAAAAAAATGTACTAAGCACAGATTTGACTGGTAAGGTTTGCGTTATCACCGGTGCTGGCGGCGCAATCTGCGGCATGTTTGCACAGGCTATGGCACGCGCTGGCGCAAAGGTTGCTCTGCTCGACCTCAATGAAGAAGGCGCACAGGCTATGGCAAACGAAATCGTTGCAGAAGGCGGCATTGCAAAGGCATACAAGGCAAACGTACTGGAAAAGGAAAGTCTGGAAGCTGTACACACACAGGTGCTGAAGGATTTTGGTCCATGTGATATCCTGATTAACGGTGCTGGCGGCAACAATCCGCGTGCGACCACTGACAACGAGTACCACCACGAAGCAAAGGATATCAAGGACTGCAAGACTTTCTTTGACCTTGACCAGTCTGGCGTAGAATTTGTATTTGCGCTCAACTGGATGGGCACTCTGCTCCCGTGTCAGGTATTTGCGGCTGACATGATCGACCGTGACGGCAACATTCTGAACATTTCTTCCATGAATGCATACACCCCACTGACCAAGATCCCAGCATACTCTGGCGCAAAGGCTGCGATTACCAACTTTACACAGTGGCTTGCAACACACTTTGCAAAGTCTGGTATCCGTGTCAATGCAATTGCTCCTGGCTTCTTTGTTGGCAACCAGAACCGTGGTCTGCTGTTCAAGGAGGATGGCACCCCAACCGCGCGTACTGAAAAGATTCTGGCTGGTACTCCAATGGGTCGCTTTGGTGAGCTGGAAGAGCTAGTTGGCTCCGTTCTGTTCCTAATCGACAATCAGGCTGCAAGCTTTATCACTGGTGTATGTCTCCCGATCGATGGCGGCTACGCAGCATATTCTGGCGTATAAGATCGTTTTTTCAAGAGGTAATAAAAAGAGGGACAGTTTATGAAAAAAAGCTTTCGTTTGATGGCACTGACCTTGACCTCGGTACTTGCACTCGGCTCTCTTGCCGGGTGCGGTACCCAAACAGCGTCAGATCATCGGCAAATTATTCGTATTGGACATAACCAATCTACCAATCACCCAACCCATGTGGGTCTTATGGCGTTTGAATCATTCATTGAAAGTGAGTTGGGCGATAAGTACAACATAGAGGTCTATCCAAGTGAACTGCTTGGTTCCCAGAACGAGATGGTTCAGCTCACACAGACGGGTGCAATCAACTTCTGTGTTGCAAGCAACTCTCTATTAGAAACATTCAGCTCAAATTACACTTTGTTCAATCTGCCCTATCTGTTTTCCAGCAGTGAAGCCTATCATGCAACGATGGATGACCCAAGTATCACGGATCCCATCTTCAAATCCACCCAAAAGGCAGGCTTTGAGGCGGTCACCTGGCTGGATGCGGGCACGCGTAATTTTTATACGGTGAATAAGCCAATTAACGCACCTGCGGATTTGAAGGGACTCAAAATCCGTGTACAGCAGTCTCCCACCAATGTTGAAATGATGCGCCTGCTCGGCGGTTCCGCAACCCCAATGGGATTTGGTGAAGTGTATACTGCGCTGCAATCCAAAATCATCGATGGCGCGGAGAACAACGAAATGGCGCTGACAGACAACGGTCATGGTGACGTCTGCAAATTTTATTCCTATGATATGCACCAGATGATTCCAGATATCCTCATCGGTAATGTTGCTTTCCTGGATGGACTTTCTCCAGAAGAACGCGCCATTTTTGAGGAGGGTTTTGCACTGCTTAACGAAGTACAGCGCGAAGAATGGATCACCGCAGTAGAAAAGGCAAAAGATCGCGCTGCAAATGAACAAGGCGTACAGTTCCTGTATCCAGATACTCGCGCGTTCCAAGAAGCCTGTGAGCCGCTGCATGCATCTATGCTCAAGGCACAGCCAGAACTCAAGCCGATCTATGATGCAATTCAGAAGTATAACGAATTGTATCTGACAACCGAATCATAAGGAGGGCATCTTGGTATGAAAACATTAAGAAATGTACTCAATCAACTGCTGCATGTCCTCGCTGGTGTCAGCTTTCTTGCAATGGTGGCACTCACCTGTTGGCAGGTCATCACACGCTATCTGCTCAAAAGTCCGTCTACTTGGTCAGAAGAGCTTGTCTCTTACCTCTTTGCCTGGGCAAGCTTGTTCGGTGCTTCCCTCGTTACAGGTGAGCGCGGTCACATGAATATTCCGATTCTGATTGACCACACGAAGCCTAATATGCAGAAATTCTTTCATATTTTCGGTGAACTTGTCGCTTTTGCATTTTCTGCAATTATTCTGGTCTATGGCGGTACCCAGATCACCCAGCTTGCAATGGGACAGATGACCTCTTCTCTGGGCGTTGCAGTTGGCGTATTCTATGTTGTGCTGCCGCTCTGTGGCATCCTCAACATGATCTACACCATCTTAAATATTATTGATATTTGCAAAACAGAAAAGGAGGTGGCGTAATCATGGCAATGCAATCTTTGCTCATTATCGTTGGCGTGCTGGCACTTCTACTCGTCGTTGGCGTGCCCATCTCCTACTCTATTGGTATTTCTTCTCTGATCGCTATTCTGCAAACTGTGCCGCTGGATGTTTCCGTCATCACAGGCGCACAGCGTATCTTTGTTGGCATGAGTAAGTTCAGCCTGACCGCTATCCCGTTCTTTATCCTTGCCGGAAACCTGATGAATCAGGGCGGCATCGCAAAGCGTCTGGTTGATTTCGTTATGGCACTGCTCGGCAAGCTCCCCGGTGCATTGCTCGTGACCAACATCGGTGCAAATGCACTGTTTGGCGCGATCTCTGGTTCTGCATCGGCTGCCGCTGCTGCGGTTGGCAGCATGGTAGAGCAGGGCGAAGAAGAACTTGGTTATGACAAGGCACTCTGCGCCGCGACCAATGGTGCGTCCGCGCCCTCTGGTCTGCTCATTCCTCCTTCCAATGCACTCATCACCTACTCGCTGGCAGCTGGCGGTACTTCCGTTGCTGCGCTGTTCCTTGCTGGTTATATCCCGGGTCTCATCTGGGCACTGTGCTGTATCGCAGTTGCTGTTGTAATCGCAAAGAAAAAGGGTTACACAGGTATGCCGGGCAAGTTTGATTGGAAGAATCTTGGCGTATCCACCCTGCATGCGCTGCCCTCTCTTTCCCTCATCGTTGTTGTTATCGGTGGTATTGTCAAGGGTATCTTCACCGCGACAGAAGGCTCTGCCATTGCCGTTGTCTATGCCCTGATTCTGGGTATCTGCTATCGCAATATCACATTCAAGTCGTTCTGGAAGATTGTTGTTGATAGCGCAAAGATGAGCGGTATGGTGGTATTCCTCATTGGTGTATCCAACATTCTGGGTTGGGTTATGGCATTTACCCAGATCCCGCAGGCAATCTCTGCGGCGCTCTTGGGTATTACAGAGAATCCGATCATCCTGCTCCTCATTATGAATGTCATTTTGCTGATTGCAGGCACATTCATGGATGTTACCCCAGCAATCCTGATTTTCACCCCGCTGTTCCTGCCGGTCGTGCAATCTTTTGGTATGCATCCGGTACAGTTTGGTCTGATCCTTGTGTACAACCTCTGCATCGGCAATATCACACCACCTGTCGGCAACACCCTGTTTGTTGCGATTAAGGTGGGACGCACTTCGCTGTCTAAGGTCATGCCGTATATGCTCTGGTATTATGTTGCCATCCTCATTGGTCTGCTTCTTGTCACCTATGTGCCATTTATCAGCCTTGGCCTCCCGATGGCGGCTGGACTTATCTAAAATCAATATAACACAAAGACAGAGCCAGTTCCTATCAGAACTGGCTCTGATATCCCCGGTTTCGTGCACGTTTGCGCGGGTTGCGGGCAAAATCCAAGGCGCATGTCCTTGAATTTTGAAAATTTAAGGTCGCTTCGCTCCAAAACAGTGAAAAGACTTTTTCGACAAGTTAAGGCAGAGCTTTTAGGCTCTGCCTTTTGTTTTAGGGCAATACTGCATAATTCAGCAAGAGCGATTTTTGGAAAAATTTCTCTTCAGAGAAAGGCGTGAATCCGCAGGAATCCTTGATGGATTTCAAGGATTCACAACGAATTTATGGCGCGAAATTTTCGTAAAGCGCCGCAGATGACATTGTGCGGTGTTGTCTTAGCTTTCTGCAGTATTTTTTTGTTTCTTGGTGTAATTGGCAACTGCAATGCCTGCGCTGACCAAGGCAAGTGCACACCAGCTCTGGATGTTCCAATTCTTCTCAGCGAGGAAGATGGCAGATAAGATCGCGCCGAACACGGGGATCAAAAATCCATACAGGGTGACCTTACCAACTGGGAACTTTTTCAGTAGTGCTGTCCAGATGGTAAATGCTGCCGAGGATAGAATGACGAGATAGATCATGAGCAGGCTGCCTTGCAGGGTAATCGTTCCAACCGAACCGCCGCCTCCATATCCAAGTGCCAGCAGGAACAAACCGCCAAAGGTCAGCTGCCAACCAGTCAAAATCACAGGGTCTTGTCCGGGTGACATCACACGGGATACCAATGCACCCATACCAGCGGAAGCCGCGGAAAGCAGCACCAAGCCGTCGCCCATCAGGGAAAATCCGCCGAAATCGCCACCAAGCTGCAAGAGCACAACGCCAGCAAATCCCATCAAACAGCCAATCGACTTCGGCACAGTCAGCTTGTCATTAGATAGGAAGATATGTGCAAACAGAATGGCGAAAAAGGTCTGCGTACCGGAGAGCAGCGCCCCTTAGTTCCTGTCGTATGCGATAGACCGATGTAATAGCACACATACTGGATCATACTTTGAAACAGACAAATAGACATAATCGCTTTGATATTGTCACGATTGGGCATAATCTGCCGTCTGCCCAGCATGAGCGCGATCACCAGTGTCAACAGTCCAGCAAGCGCAAAGCGCCAGCCTGCAAATACCAGCTGAGAAAAGGAGTTTCCTCCAATTCCAAACAGCTCATAGCCTACCTTAATGCATGGCGCCGCACTGCCCCATAGTGCAGTACATAAAATGGCTGGCAAAACGAGCGTAAACAATTTATTCTTTTGCAAAATAGATCCCCCTTGTTTGCTGTGTCCATGCATTTTATGCACAGCCTCTAATTTTTGCGTTGAGAATCATCATATCATAAAATGATCCTTTTGTAAATCTTTGTGCACTCTTCTCGCAAAATTGCTGGGTATTTTTTGCAATTTCACCCGAATTCCGACCAATTTACAAGCCTGATTGATCAATATTGCCAAAGTGAATTCTAATAGATGCACTGTGATCTGGCGCAGGATACTCGCTTTCATATCTACGGCATAAATCCAAAAATGCTTTGGCAGAGGCTGTCAAATATTTATCTTTATGGCGGATGATATAAAAATTCCGATGAAAGTTCAATCCCTCCACACCGATTGTTGTGACCAATCCTTGTTCTACGGGACCCACCACCATTCGATAGGGCAATACTGCAATGCCCAGCCCTTCGATCACCGCATTGATCAGTGCGGTCGTGCTCATTGCCTCCCAAATTGGCGAGACCGAAACCCCCGCGCCCTCTGTGACGCGCTCGAACACTTCGCGCGTACCACTCCCCCGCTCACGCAGGAGAAACTTTTGTTGTTTAAACTGCTCGATCGAGAGCATTTGCCCCTCTTGGTATCTTCCATCTGCTGGACAAATGATACTCAAATGATCCTCCATATACGCTTCGGACACAATGGATGGTGTATGTGGAATCCCCTCGACCAAGGCAAAATCCAGTTCATTCTCTAAAAGTTTTTCTTCCAGATGGTTTGAAGGTCCTACAATTGCTCGAATCTCCGTTCCAGGATATTCCGTATAAAATGCTTTGACATACCTTGGCAAAAACTGCGATCCAATCGTAATACTTGCACCTACACGCAAGATCCCAAAAGACTCCCAATCTTTGAGCCCTTTTTCCATATCATCAAACAGTGATGTAATGTGAGAGGCGTATTGCAAAAATTGTCTGCCTACTTCTGTCATGTATAGCCTGCGCCCAATGCGGTCAAACAAAACCACCCCATAATATTGTTCCAGCTCCTTGATCGCAAGGCTGATGGCTGGCTGCGTCATATGCAGTGCTTCTGCCGTTTTGGTTGTGTTGCAATCATGCTCACAAAGACTGCGAAAGATCTTCATATGGCGCAATGTCATAGGCTTCCCCTCTATTTTATACTAATTTACTTATTAATTTTATTATATTATATTATTTTTATTATGAATTATCAAGCACTATACTAGAATAGAAAGGTAGTGATTTTGTGGAAAACAGGGGGCATAAATTTAGACAATTGTTTTTGTCCACGTTAAAACTGAGTGCTTGTACATTTGGCGGCGGCTATGTGATCGTTCCGCTCATGCGCAAGCGATTTGTGGATGAATTACATTGGATTGAAGAACAGGAAATGCTGGACTTTATCGCCATTGCGCAATCCTCTCCGGGTGCGATCGCGGTGAATGCATCTATCTTGGTGGGATACCATGTTGCAGGATTTGCAGGCGCGTTGCTTACCGTGCTTGGCACGGTGTTACCGCCGCTTATCATCATCTCTGTAATTTCATTGTTTTACCAAGCATTTCGTGATAACGCCATTGTGAATCTGGTCATGGCGGGTATGCTCTGCGGTGTTGCCGCTGTTATTTTTGATGTTGTGATCAATATGGCAAAGACCGTCTTACAGCAAAAGCGGCTCCTCCCGCTCATTGTCCTGCTCGGTTCTTTTATTGCAACACGTTTCCTGCATGTCAATATCATACTCATCATTTTGGTTTGCGGCGTGATCGGTGCAATAGATACCTACCGCTTAGAAAAGATGCGAAAGGAGGGTGACAGCAAATGATTTATCTTGAACTGTTCTGGAGCTTCTTCCAAATTGGACTATTCAGCATTGGCGGTGGCTATGCCGCAATGCCGCTGATTCAAAGTCAGGTCGTGGACATGCACGGCTGGCTGACCATGACGCAGTTTGCAGATATCATGACCATTGCAGAAATGACCCCAGGACCGATTGCCATCAATTCTGCAACCTTTGTCGGCATCCAAACCGCAGGTTTGCTGGGCGCGATCGTGTCCACCCTCGGCTGTATATTCCCTTCCTGCATCATTGTCATGACACTCGCATACATCTATTACCGTTTTCGCGGGCTGAGTATCGTGCAGGGCATCCTTGCTGGCTTGCGTCCTGCCGTCGTTGCGATGATCGCCTCTGCTGGCATATCGCTTTTTATTATGGCAGTCTATGGACAGCACGATCTGCCTGCAAATCCATTCCAGATAGATCTCGTCGGGCTCCTGATTTTCGGCGCAGCATTCTTTGTCCTGCGCAAATGGAAACTGAACCCCATCTATGTGATGGCAGGGTCGGGTCTATTCGGCGCGATCCTATATGCAGTTTTGTGATTTGTAAACACTCTGTATAATGAAAGAAATCCATGATTTAAGAGGATATTATGAAGTATCTAACTTTTCTGATCAAGCCCGCATCCAGCCTATGCGATATGCGCTGCCGCTACTGTTTCTATGAAGATGTGTCCGACAATCGCACATGTAAAAGCATGGGCATTATGACGCGTGAAACCGTCCATGCACTGCTTGCCTCTGCCTTTTCTGTAACAGAAACAGGCAGTCATGTGAACATCCTGTTTCAAGGCGGAGAACCCACCCTTGCAGGACTTGATTTTTTTCGTGCCTTTGTGCAGGAGACAAAAGCGCTATGCCCGCCCAATGTGACCGTGGGCTATTCCATCCAGACCAACGGTGTCTCTCTCACGCCTGCATGGGCAGAATTTTTTCAGGAAAATCGCTTTTTTGTGGGGCTATCTCTGGATGGCACGCGCGAGTTTCACGATGTATTTCGTGTGGATGTGTCTGGGCGCGGTTCATGGAAGCGTGTAGTTCATGCACTCGAACTGCTTGAACAATATGAGATCGAAACCAATCTGCTCTGTGTTGTGACCAGAACAATGGCACGCAGTCCGCAAAAAGTATATCAGTCCCTGTGCAAATTGAAAAACCATCCTATGCAATTTATTCCGTGCCTTGATCCATTGGAAGCGCCGCGTGGCTCGATGCCCTACTCGCTGACCCCAAAAGCCTATGGGCATTTTCTGTGCGGTCTGTTCGACTGCTGGTATCGAGATTTAAGTGACGGAACCTATGTGAGCATTCGGATCTTTGACGATTATCTCCGCCTGATGATGGGCATGCCGCCCGGCTCCTGCGCCGCGTCTGGTGCCTGCGGCAGTTACTTAGTCGTCGAAGGCGATGGCAGTCTATATCCCTGCGATTTCTTTGTTTTGGATGACTGGTATCTGGGAAACATTCACGAGATCTCTGTGGAAGCTGCACTCTCCTCAGAAACCAGCCAGCGATTTTTACAAGAAGGGCGTGTGCGTCCAACTGATTGCATGTCCTGCCCCTATGTTACCCTATGCCGCGGCGGCTGTAAACGCGATTTTGTCAAGGACGACCAATCGGTCACGAACTACTATTGCGAAGCATTCCGCACATTCTTTGCCTACGCCCTGCCGCGTCTACAAGATGCCGCAAAACAGCTCTTTCGATAACAAAAGCAACCGCCCTGTGCAAAAAACGGCACAGGGCGGTTGCTTTATAATGATTGAATGGAACTTCCTACAAAAATTTCTGGTGGCATGACCAACGAATATCCGTTGTCCTGCCATTCTTTGCGCTCAATCATCTTCATCAGGTGTTCTGCAACTTGACAGCCCATTTCATAGCCTTGGTGTACAGAACATGTGACGCCATCTTCCTCCCATCCACCTTCAGAATAGTCAAAGCAGACAAGGGAATAATCCTCTGGCACGCGCTTTCCTTCCTTTTCCAGTACACCGCGCACCAAACGATAGATAATATAGTTACAGCAAACGATCGCCGTACACTTGGGCAGTCCTTTGAGAAACTTGGAAATGCTCTTTGCAAAGCGCTCATCATGTGCTTCATCTGAAATACACCACTTGATATAATCATCTTCCAGCTCCAGCCCACATTGATGAATCGTGGTGATCATGCCTTGAAACTTTTCAATGCTTTGGTAATTGTCATACACAAAGATACCCGCAATTTCACGATGTCCTGCATCGATGAGTAACCGCGTCAGTTGATTGGCACACGCCAAATCATCGACGATTACTTTTGGATAGCGCAGATTCTTGTAATAATTGTTGTAAAAGATAATGGGAATTTTTCGCTCAGAAATTTCTCTGTAACAATCCAGATTTGGATTTAGAATGCTTGCCTTGACGCCATCTACAATGAATCCATAAAAATCCTGCTCCATGACGGACTGCAAGCATTTGCGCTCGTTGGAAAACTTGTTGTCTGTCAAGAAAATACGCAGATCATATTCATCCTCTAACAGCGTATCTTTTACCCCTTGAATCAGGTCAGAATTTGCGCTGCTGTCCTGCCCTTGCAGGATTAAACCAATCTTGCACTTTGCATTCCCCGTCGCAAGCTCACGCGACAAAGCCATTTCTTTGTTTACAAAGGTTCCACTTCCTTTGATCTTATAGATCAATCCCTCTTTAACCAGTTGCTCCATTGCCGCACGTACCGTTTCACGGCTGACATCCAAGCGGCGGCACAGAGAATGTTCAGAGGGCAGCTTCCAATTATCAGAAAACTTATTCTTGTCAATGTACGCTAAGATCCAATTATATACCTGCTCTGACTTCTTATTGAAAGCTACCATATTCTTACTCCTTAGTCAACGATCTCTGGACGTGTGCCCTCTGCCTTTTCGATCCAATCCAGCAAGGTTTCGCGCAGCTGTGCCTTAATCTCTGCATAAGCAGGGTCTGCCACAACATTATGGAGCTGCCATGGGTCAGCCTTCATATCATAGAGGAAATCATCGGCATAGATATCCGAACCTGCCGCTTCTCCGCCATTGATTCCGGGTGCATATACAGAATAGGTATAGTCAGCGGTTCGCACGCAGCGACCGACACGACTCTCAGAAATCTGTGCAAAGACCTCATTCGGACGATTCGGATCTTTGTGCTCTACTACATCCAGCAGGTTTTCACCGATCATCGCATCCCCAACATCTACGCCAGCCAGTGCAAGGAATGTTTTAGGCAAACTCTCTGTGCTGACAAGCTCGGTCACTGTCTTACCGCCCTTAAATGGACCACCTGCAATGACAAGCGGCACATGCAGACAACCATCATGGCAAGAACGCTTATAATCATCATAGCCGTTCAGGTGGCTGTCTGTGTTACGTGTCTTAAAGTGCGAGCCATGGTCTGCCGCAAAGATAATGACTGTATTGTCGTACAGTCCTTTCTCTTTGAGCTTGTCTACCAGTCTGCCCAGATTTTCGTCCAAGCTTGCGCACTGTCCGAGATAATCGGGATATTCTTCTGCTGCATTTCCGCCGAGTGCCTTGAGGTCTTCTGGCAGTACAAAGTTTGCATACTTCTCCTTCGAGCCGTCCGGACCCTCATAGTGTTTGTGGTCATTCTGGTGGTGCGGCTCGATTTGTGAGATGGTCATAAAGAATGGCTTCTTGCCATCGTACTGATCTAAATATTCCAATGCAAAGTCATTGATGCAGTCGGCACGATACCCCTTGAAATCGATGCGGTGATCATTTTCATCAAATACATAGCCGTCATATCCATGGGAGGTAAACTCCAGCACATCAGCTGTGCGCCAGTAGCCTGTATAGCCGCCGCGCAGTTCCTTCGGAATGGCAGTGATGGTATGATCGATGGTTGGTGCTTTTTCCAGTTCCCCATCGCTTGCCAGATGCCACTTTCCAATGTACGCTGTCTCATAGCCCGCATCTTTTTCCATGTATTCGCCCAGCGTTTTGATGCCAGACGGAAGCATGATATTATTACGGAAACATCCGGTTTCTGTGGGATATTTACCTGTCTGGAACAGCGCACGGCAAGGACCACATACTGGCTGGGGAGAAAACGCGTTATCAAACTTTACACCCTCTTGTGCAAGCTGGTCTAAGTTTGGCGTAATATCGAGAGGCTGACCGAAGCAGCCGCAGGTATCCCAGCGCTGTTGATCGGTGAAATAGAAAATAATATTATTTGCCATTTTACGTTCCCCCTTATTTTGCAGAGGCTTTGGCTTCCTTGATCTTACCACGAATAATAATCGCAACAGAAAGGAGGATCAAAGCCGAGAAAATCATACAATAGATGCTGCTGAAGAAAATTTTGGGGCTGCCATTTGAAATGAGCAGCGCGCGGCGAAAGTTGGTTTCGGTCATGTTGCCGAGCACCAGACCGAGTAGGATAGGCACAGGCGGCAAGTCCAATTTGCGCAGGATCCACGCCAGTGCACCAAAGATCAGTGCAACGCTCACATCGAAATAGTTTTCGTTGACGGAATATGCGCCAGCAAAACAGAAGATGACAATGATCGGGGTCAAAATTTCCTGCGGGATGGAGACGACCTTTGCAAACAGACTGGTCAAGAACTTGCCCTGCAAGAACATGAACAGATTAACGAGGATCAGACCAAGCATGATCGCATACATGATATCGCCATCGGTCGTAAACAAGGACAAGCCGGGGTTCAGACCGTTGATCATCAGCGCAGACAGCATAATTGCAACCGTGCCGTCACCCGGAATACCAAGAGTCAGCAGCGGAATCAGCGTTGCACCTGTAACCGCATTATTTGCTGCCTCAGTTGCCGCAATGCCTTCCACGCAGCCGTGTCCAAACTCTTCCTTGTGCTTTGAGATATTCTTTGCTGTATTGTAGCTGAACCAAGATGCCTCAGAAGCACCTGTGCCCGGAATAATACCCACGCATACACCAATGATCGAAGAAATCAGCACCGGAAGCGACATACGCTTGTACTCTTCCTTCGTGATCTTACCATCGTCTTGGAATTCTCGCATATTGAGGTTCAATCGGTCCAGTCGCTTTTCCGCCTTTGCCATGATCTCAACGAGTGCAAACAGACCGATCAGGCATACCGCGAGATCCAAACCAAGATACAGTCTGGAAACACCGAATGTAAAGCGGTCATAGCTTGTCATCGGGTCGGCACCAATACAAGAGATCAACAAACCAAGGCAAGCGGAGATCAGACCCTTGGTAATACTCTTGCCGGATACGCCAGCAATGATTGTCAGACCAAAGACACAGACCATAAAGTATTCCGCAGTGCCAAGCTGTGCAGCAACCTTTGCAACCTGCGGTCCTAAGAACAGCAGCATAATTGCAGAGAAAATGCCGCCAAATGTGGAAGCATACAGCGCAATTTTGAGTGCTGCCTTGGTGCGTCCTTTTTCAGACAGCGGGTGTCCATCAAGCATGGTTGCCGCCGCATGAGGTGTACCAGGGGTATTGATCAAGATCGCGGAAACACTGCCGCCATAACCGCCCGCACAATAGATGCCCAAGAGGAACATCATGCCAGGAATGGCAGTCATGGAGTAAGTAACTGGTAAAAACAAGATAACACAGAGAATGACACTTAATCCGGGAATGGCGGCAAACACAGAGCCAACAAAAACGCCAATATTGATCCAAAGGATATTTTGCAGCGTAAACAGCAAACCGGTTGCCCCAGCAAGATATTGCATCATATTGACAACCTCCTTAGAATTCTACACCCAAGACAAAGCGGAATGCAGCCCAAATAGCAACCGCCAGTGTCACAGTGATTACATAGTAAGACTTCTTTTGGCAGCGAAAATACACCAAGAATGCCAAGCTACAAAAAACGGCACCGATCACAAACAGATTGGTTACGCGGCACAGGATATAGGTCACAACCAAGATGCCTAAAATAATGAGTGCCTTTACTTCTGTTTGCAGGTTGATGGTCTTCCAAGTGAGCGGCTGCTTTGTTACGAGCCTATACAGCTCCTTGACGATCAGTAAACCACAGCAAATCATCAGTATAACCATCAGCAAGGTTGGAAATTCACGACCATTTACAACATCTTTTTCCGAAATAGCGACCTGCTGCGGCATAACAGCCAAAATAAACACTGCAAATAAGAAAAATCCAATTCCCGTTACCAAATCAACCGGAATTCTGATTTCCTTTCCGCGGAGCTTCTCTCCCATTGCATCAATACGCGTATGAAACTGTTCTAACCAGTTTCCCATATACATCCACATCTCCTTTCTATTTCCCCATGAAACCAAACGAGGGGGAACGGGAAGGAAGTCTTCCCATTCCCCCACATATGTATCATGGTTTTGAATCTTGTGTCTGGCGATCAGCCAACAACAACGTCCTTATACTCATTGACGATGTTCTTAACATTCTCGATATGCGCTTCGATTTCTTCCTTGGACATTGGATCAACTTCGAGCAGCATGGTATCTTGTAGCCAAGTTGCAACTTCCTCGTCCGCCAGAATCTTATCATACAGATCCTTCAGCTCTGTTACCTTTGCAGCATCTGCGCCAGCAGGTGCCATAATCAGGCAACGGTTGCGGAAGTATGGATAGCCATGTTCGCCAACACCTTCTACGCCAGCAAATGGACCATCATCCAGAGCCTTTTCATCGAATGCACATACAATGTTTACACCGCCCTGCTGGTAGGTTTCAAGAATCTGAGACTGGTGGGAAACAGCAAACTGTGTCTCACCCTTTGCAACCGCCTGTGCAGCTTCGGCCGCAGACTGGTAAGGGGTTAGCTTGAGATCATCGCCAGCACCCATGGAGCTAAACAGTGCAGCTGCGAGGAAGGCCTCAGAGCTTGTTGCGCCATTGACTGCAACGCTGATCTCATTGCCCTTTTCTACATATGCCTTGAGGTCATCAATGGTCTTGATATTGAGTTTTGTGTCTGCCGACAGAATAAAAATGGAAGAATACAGGTTTTCAACATATGTAAAGTTGTCATAATCGAACTGCATCTTTGCCGGATCAATGATCGAGGTGATCGACAGCAAGCCTTCGCCAACAAATACCAGTTCACGGTCGGTCGGCTTGGTATCTGCGACCCAAGTATTTACTGTTGCCGCATCGCCCTTAATCGCCTCAGCAATCAACGTAATGTTTTCTGAGTACTCAGGGGACTTTGCAGCCGCTTTCTGGCTTACCATTGCGGCAACACCAGAGGGTGCCCACGGGCAGGTTACCTTCCAGCTTTCGCTCTTGGAACCGCCACAGCCAGCCAACAGGCTCATGGTCATCGTCATTGCCAAACCAAGAGACAGAATACGCGTTTTCATTTCAGATCCGCTCCTTTTTATTCTTTTCCTCATTCCACATAGAACACTTCTGTGTTTCTAACAATGTCAATATATCACGTGAAAAATCAGTTTTCAACAGGTTTTAATTAAAAAATATGAAAAGTTGTCTGGTTGCAGCATCTTTCTGAAAGAGTTGTATTTTATTCCGAATTCTTTTGTGCATATTGACGATTTTCTTTTTGATGCTCTAACCATCGCGTTCTTATAAAAATTAAATGAAACGAACTATATTCTCTATAAAACATGTATATTCTTCCTATTTCATTATATTTTTGTCATCCATCTATAAATTTAAACAAATTTTTGTAATTTTCTCTTTCTTTTGTCTATATTCTCATAGTCCATCCTACATTTGCTGCGTAAAACCGATTCATACATACGAGAAAAAAACTATATAAAATAAGAGTATCGATCTATGCTTCCAATCTGTTTCTGACATCATTTTGTGGTGTTATAAAAAAACAAGCGCCAGCATAAACTGACGCCTCAAGCTTGTCGAAAAAGTCTTTTCACTGTTTTGCCTTGGAGCGAAGCGACCCTAAATTTTCAAAATCCAAGGACATGCGCCTTGGATTTTGCCCGCGACCCGCGCAAACGTGCGCGGAACCGGGGTATCAGAGCCGGTTTCTACCGGAACTGGCTCTGTATCTAGGGGGACTGGCTTCCCCTAGAAAGGCTGTCAAAGTTCTTCGACAGTCTCAACCGCCCACTTATGTAGGCGATTTGTTTTATTGCCAAAATGTATCCCGCTTCGCGTAGAAATATGTTATAATAGAAACAATCACTTTATTTGAATTGTCTGCAATCAAGGTCCCTATTTTATAAAATTCCCAACAGGAGGTTTTTCTATGCAGAACTTTACATACTGCGCTCCAACCAAGGTCATTTTCGGTCGCGGAGTCGAATCACAAATCGGCAGTACGCTCAAAGACTTGGGCGCTTCCCGCGTGCTTTTGCACTATGGCAGCGGCTCCGTCAAAAAAACTGGGCTTCTAGACAAGGTCATCGCATCGCTTACCGAGGCTGGGCTTTCCTATGCCGAGCTTGGTGGTGTTGCGCCAAACCCAAAGCTGTCCTTTATCCATGAGGGGATCTCTTTCTGTCAGGCAGAAAAAATTGATTTCATTCTTGCTGTGGGCGGCGGCTCCGTTATCGACTCGGCAAAGGCGATCGGTGTGGGTCTTGCAACCGGAAATGATCCTTGGCAGTATGCTTCCACGGGTACACATCCAGAGACAAATGAGGTCTTTCCTGTCGGTGTTGTGCTGACCCTTGCCGCCGCTGGCAGCGAAATGTCCAACTCTGACGTCATCACCAACGATCTTGTGACCCCATGGGTCAAGCAGGGCATTACTTCCGAGACCCTTCGCCCGCTCGTAGCATTCTTAAATCCAGAAAATACCTATACCGTTTCCAAGTTCCAGACAGGCTGCGGCATTGTGGATATCATGATGCATACCATGGAGCGTTATCTGACAGGCGACGGCGAATGTGATCTCACCGAGCGGCTGGCGGAGGCACTTTTGGTTTCCGTGCGCGAGGCTGGTCGCATCGCGATCGCGCACCCGGAAGACTACGAAGCACGTGCAACACTGATGTGGGCTTCTTCCCTGTCTCATAATGATGTGACAGGCTGTGGCAAACAGCGCAAATTCCCTGTGCATAAGCTAGAGCACCCAATTTCTGCACTGCATGATACCGTGGCGCACGGCGCCGGTCTATCCGTTCTCTTCCCCGCATGGGCGCAGTATGTTATGCAGCATGATATGATGAAATTTGCACAGCTTGCAAACCGTGTTTGGGATTGCCCCATGAACTTCGACCATCCTGAGCGCACCGCACAGGCAGGCATTGAGGTGATGAAACGCTACTTCACTGAAATCGGTATGCCGACCCGTATGTCTGAGCTTGGTCTGACCCCAGAAGACTACGCCCCTATTATCGAACTCACCACCAAGGGGGGCGTACAGCCTGTTAAGAGTTATATCGATCTGTACCCTGAGGATATCCGTGCAATTTATACGCTTGCTGAATAAAGCAGGAGGTTTTTTGATGAAACGTTTCTTTTCTCGTATGTGCGGTGCTGCATTCGCTGCATCGCTTATGCTTGCCGCTGTACCAGCACCGACTGCCGCTGCCGCTGGCATTCAGGTAACGCTAGACGACAAGGCGCTCTCTTTTTCCGATGCACAGCCGCTTATGCGCAATGACCGTACCTTTGTCCCCTTCCGTGCCATTTTTGAGAGCATGGGTGCTTCGGTTTCTTGGGACAACGCATCCCGCACGGTCATTGCAAAGCGCGGTGACCGCACCGTACAGCTGACTATCGGACGCAAAGCATGTTCTGTGACTCGCGATGGTGCAGATCGCTCCTTTACTACCGATGCCGCTCCATTTATCGAAGGCGGTCGCACCTATGTTCCGGTTCGCTTTGCTGCCCAGGCACTTGGCGCTGCCGTTGGCTGGGATAACAACAGCCAAACTGTTATCATCGCAGATACGGAAACTATGATGCGCACCGCATTCAATGGACAATTCGAAAATATCAATGCGATCGTAAAATTTGCAGGCACCTGCGTACCTGTTATGCCGCGCTCTGTGACCGGCTCACTCGGTGCAACCTTCACATTCCATACCGCAATGGGTGATATTCCAGCAACTGTCATCGGCTCTCTCTCCGGCAAGGAAAATTTGGAAGCAACCGAACTGACCGCAAACATCAAAACCGATCGTTCTGCAATCGAGTCTGCGATCATCGCCAACGAAGGCATCAATGTAATCGACGAAAATGTGGATACCTTGCTCAAAAAGCTTGAAAATGTGACTGTAGACAGCATTATCAGCCGCGCGGACGGAAAGCTGTATCTCAAGTCGGACTTTTTGACCGAACTTGGCATTTCAAAGGGCACATGGGCAATGAAGCCGCTTGATCTGAGTGCAGGACTCACCGCTATTAAGAATGCAGATGCAATCGACTTTGTATGTGCAATGGCGCAGCAGCAAACTTTATCGCTCGGAAACAGCGTCGTACAGATTCGTCAAGTGATCGAGCGTCTGTCCGATCAGTCCGCTTCTCTGGCTGGTGCAAACATTGGCAGTGCTGGTCTGCACTATCAGGCAGACGCTTCCACCACCATGGATCTGACGCTTTCCTCCGATCAGGCACTCACCATTGTGCGCACTGTATCCCCAGATGGCAACACGACTTCCCCCATGTCCAAAATGACGTTCGTACAGCGCACAACTGGCACCTCAATCACTTACGAAAAAAATACAGGCAGTTACAGTGCAGCCGTTCGCATTGACCTGACACCGGGCGCTTCCACATCCGCACCTGCAATTCGTCCTGCATAACCATAAAACCGCAAAAAAACTTTTTTAACAAACTGAACCAGTCACCAAAATCGTGACTGGTTTTTTGTAATTTTTACATTTATTTTTTTGTTTCGTTGTAAAAGCAATTGCAATTCTATCACAAAGATAGTAAACTTAATTTCAGAAGTAATCTACTCCGATTGCTTTGCACAAACTATAACAAATCGGTGCAAAATAGCTGATTTTCTGAATATGTAATTGTAGAAAATCATGCTTGATAATTCCTACTGCATCGGTGTATATTAAATACAGAACATAAACTCCATAAGGAGGAGAATTATAAATGAATCGTTTTGTTTATGCAGACAATGCGGCAACTACGCCAATGTCTGAATCTGTATACGAGGCTAT
Organism: Butyricicoccus sp.; assembly: GCA_020025885.1. Classification (GTDB taxonomy): domain Bacteria; phylum Bacillota; class Clostridia; order Oscillospirales; family Butyricicoccaceae; genus Butyricicoccus. The sequence goes on from JAHHRJ010000010.1 coordinate 28,934, forward strand.
GAAGCCCTACCTGACCGAGTTCTACGGCAACCCATCTTCCCTTTACCGTATTGGTCGCGAGACACACCGCGCGCTCGATGCTGCACGCAAAAAGGTTGCTCAGGCAATCGGTGCAGCTGAAGCCAAGGAGATTATCTTCACTGGCGGCGGCTCTCAGGCGGACAACCTTGCGATCCGTGGCTATGTCAAGGGACGTACTGCACGCGGTCGCAAGCATATCATTACCTCCAAAATCGAGCACCATGCAGTTCTTTATACCTGCGAGGCACTTGAAAAGGAAGGCTATCCAGTCACTTATCTGGATGTTGACAGCGAAGGTCATGTAGACCTCGATCAGCTGAAGTCTGTGATTTCTGACCAAACCGCAATCGTCAGCATTATGGCTGCCAACAATGAGATCGGTACCATTCAGGATCTGAAGGCAATCGCTGAGATTGCACATGCACATGGCGCTGTATTCCACACAGACGCAGTACAGGCTGTTGGTCATATGCACATCAACGTACAGGAAATGGGCATCGATCTGCTTTCCCTGTCCGGTCATAAGTTCCGTGGTCCAAAGGGCATCGGTGCACTCTATATCCGCAAGGGTATCGCACTCGATCCGCTGGTACATGGCGGCGGTCAGGAACGCGGTCTTGCTTCCGGTACAGAAAACGTTGCTGGCATTGTCGGTCTGGGACAGGCAATCGAAGAGGCAACTGGAGCAAATCTGGATGAGAAAATGGGCTATGTAAAAAAGCTCACAGATCGTCTGACAAAGGGTATTATGGACAAGATCCCTTATACTCATTACACAGGCGACCCAGTCAACCGTCTGCCGGGCACTGCTTCCTTTGTATTTGAGGCAATCGAAGGCGAGGGTCTGATCCTCCGTCTGGATCTTGCAGGCATCTGCGGCTCCACCGGCTCAGCTTGCTCCACTGGCTCCCTTGACCCATCCCATGTACTGATGGCAATTGGTCTGCCGCACGAGATCGCACACGGCTCTCTTCGTCTGACACTGGGCGAGCAGAACACCGAAGAAGATGTAGATTACCTCATCGAAAAGGTAACCGAAGTTGTTGCAACCCTGCGCGAAATGAGCCCTGTTTGGATCGACGGCAAGCCGGATATGAGTGCTGCTTGTGACCTGCACCATGACCACGATCATCACTAATTGTTTTATTGAATAAAAGGAGATATCTATTATGGATTACAGCGATAAGGTCTTTGACCATTTTACAAATCCACGCAATGTTGGCGAAATTGAAGACGCAAGCGGCGTTGGCGAAGTTGGCAACGCAAAGTGCGGCGATATTATGAAGATTTACCTCAAGGTTTCCGATGACGGTATCATTGAGGACGTAAAGTTTAAGACATTCGGTTGTGGTGCTGCAATCGCAACTTCTTCTATGGCAACTGAGCTGGTCAAGGGCAAGACCCTCGAAGAGGCACTCAAGCTCACCAATCAGGCTGTGGCAGAAGCACTCGACGGTCTGCCGCCGGTAAAGATGCACTGCTCTGTGCTGGCTGAGGAAGCACTGCGTTCTGCAATTGCTGACTACTACCGCAAGCAGGGTAAGGATCCAGAGGCTCTTCTGGGCTGCGCTTGTGACTGTTCCTCCTGCCACTGCGAACACTAATTCCAAACACCCGCGGACTTCTTAAAATTCCGCAAATAAGGGCAGATTGCAAAATCTGCCCTTTTGCCGTTTTCTTCTCCCGTTCATTTCTCGTTATTTTCTGACAGGAGACTGTTATGCAAAAGATTACATTAAGCATTAAAAATACTTCTGAATACAAAAAGTTGTACAAAGGGCTGTTTGCTGGCAAAACGCCCGCCCTTGCCGTTGGTCTGCCCCCCATCGCCAAGGCGCAGCTTGCCGCGGCTTTGCGGCTGGAAACTTCACGCCCTGTGTGTATCATCACAGAAGAAGACACTGCCGCTTTGCGCCTTGCTGCTGATCTGGAGGCATTTTCCGAACAGCCTGTATTGCATATCCCCGCACGTGAACTGACCATGGCAGGCATGGAAGGTATGTCTCGCCAGTACGAGCAAACACGAATCGAAGCACTGTCCTGCCTATCTACTGCTCCCTTGGTTACGCTGTCTGCCGCTGCGCTCGTCCAAAAGACACTCCCACCACACACCCTCGCAGCTGCCAGTCTGACCATTCGCACTGGAGACCTCACCCCGCTACCTGATCTCACTCGCCAGCTGGTGACTGCTGGCTATCAGCGCTGTGCACAGGTCGAAGGTGCTGGTCAATTCTCTGTGCGCGGCGGTATCCTAGATGTATTCCCCCCGCGTGCCCAAACCCCTGTTCGTATTGAATACTGGGGGGACGAGATCGACTCTATGGCATGGTTTGACGTCGGTTCCCAGCGTCGTGGCGATGGACTGGACACCCTCACCTGTCTTCCCTGCATGGAGACGCTTCCGGCATGTGCACCCGGCGGCGTGGCTGGCTTATGCAAGCTGTTGGAACAAGCACCCCGAAGCCGACGCAAAAAACATCCCAATCTGATTCGCAATCTGGAACGCGACATCGAGCGTTTGACAGAAACACAAAGCCTGCCCGCTGCGGATAAATATTTACCGCTCATCTATCCAGATGCCACAACGCCACTGGATTATCTGCCCGAAAATACCTTGTTTTTAATTGATGACACCCCAAGACTGCGCGAAGCCATTCACGGTTACACACTGCGGCTTGCAGGAGACTTGGAAGCACTCACCGAGCGCGGAGAGCTTCCGCAGGAAGCGGATGCATTTGCACTGGATTTCTCAGCGCTGTGCCGCAGTCTGTCCGGTCGCCCGCTCGTTCGTCTGGACACCTTCCTCAATACAATCGACGAACTTGCACCCCAAACGCTTGTCAGCTTTGCAGTCAATCAGATGAATGCCTTTGGCGGTTCTTTTGATATCGCAGCAGCTGATATTGGGGGATTTCTCAGCCAAAACCGCGCGGTATGCGTGGTTTGCAGCTCGGAGCTACGCTGTAAAAACATGCTGGAAGAGCTTGCGGCACATGACATTACGGCGATCATGACCGACCGTCTGCCTGCTGCTGGACGGGTGCATATTTTCGAGGGTGCGTTGTCCTCTGGCTTGGAATATCCCGAACTTGGGCTGATTATCCTGACCGAAGGACATGCCCCCGCCCGCAAAAAGCCTTCTCGCACCAAAAAATCCAACCGCGACCGCGTAAAAAGCTATACCGACTTAACCCCCGGTGATCTTGTCGTGCACGAGCACCATGGCATTGGACGTTATATCGGCATGGAACGTATGCGCATCGACGGCGGCGAACGTGATTTTGTAAAGATCGCATTTGCCGGAACGGATTTTCTATACGTGCCTGCAACCTCTCTGGATCTGATCTCTAAATACATCGGCGGTGGAGAGCCGGAAAAGGTACGCCTCAATAAACTCAGCGGTGCTGATTGGCAGCGTGCACGTACCCGTGCCAAGGCAGCTGCCAAAGAACTTGCAGCCGGTCTTTTGCAGCTCTATGCCGAGCGCAGTAGGCTCAAAGGCTATGCGTTCCCTGCGGATGATATCTGGCAGCGCGAATTTGAGCAAGCCTTCCCTTATGATGAAACAGATGACCAGCTGCGCTGTATCGCGGAAATCAAGCAGGATATGCAATCCGACCGCCCCATGGATCGCCTACTGTGCGGTGACGTTGGATTTGGCAAAACCGAAGTTGCCTTACGTGCCGTTATGAAGTGTATCCTCGCAGGCAAGCAAGCCGCAATCCTTGTACCCACTACCGTACTGGCACGCCAACACTATTTGACCGCAATTCAGCGTTTTGCTGGCTATCCAGTGAAAATCGAATTGATCTCACGCCACAAAACGCCGTCCGAGCAAAAGAAAATTTTGGAACAGCTGCAAACAGGTATGATCGACCTTATCATTGGCACCCACAAGCTGTTCAATAAAAAAATTAAATTCCGTGATCTTGGTCTTTTGATCATTGATGAGGAACAACGCTTTGGTGTCAGCCACAAGGAAACCCTCAAAGAGCTTTCCAAACAGATCGATGTACTCACCCTGTCTGCAACGCCGATCCCGCGCACGCTCAATATGGCACTGTCCGGTATTCGGGATATGTCCGCCATTGAAGAGCCGCCACATGATCGCTGGCCCGTTCAAACCTATGTGACAGAATATAATGAACTGATTGTCAACGATGCCATTCGGCGTGAACTTGCGCGCGGCGGACAGGTCTATTATCTGCACAACTATGTGGAATCCATCGAACAGACTGCCCTGCGGATTCAGCGTGATTTCCCTGACGCACGCATTGGCATTGCCCATGGTAAGATGCATATGCGTGAACTTTCCAGTGTCATGAATGATATGAGTGATGGCGCACTCGATATCCTTGTCTGTACGACGATTATCGAAACGGGTATTGATATTCCAAATGCCAATACGCTTATCATCGAGAATGCTGACCACATGGGACTTGCACAGCTCCATCAGATTCGTGGTCGTGTCGGGCGTTCCAGCCGCCGTGCGTTTGCCTATCTGACATTCCGACGCGGCAAGGTGTTGTCCGAGATTGCACAGAAACGTCTGTCTGCGATTCGTGAGTTTGCCGAGTTTGGTTCTGGCTTTAAAATCGCCATGCGTGACCTTGAAATTCGCGGTGCAGGTAATGTGCTTGGACCCGAACAGTCTGGACATATGATGAGCGTAGGCTATGACCTATATCTCAAACTGCTCGAAGAAGCTGTACTGGAAGAAAAGGGCGAGACCCCGCCACAGCGCGTAGAGTGTGCCGCAGAGTTTACCCTCTCTGCCAATCTGCCAGTTGAATATGTCAGTGATCCGGGTCAGCGTGTTGACCTATATCGCCGCATTGCGCTCATTCGCTCAGAAGAAGGTCGCAGCGACTTGCTTGACGAGCTGATTGACCGCTATGGCGAGCCACCTGCTGAAGCCGTCGCACTGCTGGATATCGCACTCTTGCGCGCACAGGCAAGCGAGCAGGGCTTGACCGAGATCAAACAGGAGAGCGGACGACTTCTGCTCACCTTTGCGCAGGCTGATTTCCGCCGCCTGTCTATTTTGTGCGGCGACAAATCCTTCTCTGGACGCCTGCTGTTAAATGCTGGCAGTACGCCATATTTGTCTCTCCGACTTGCTCCGAAAGAGACTCCACTGGAAATGGCGCAAATCCTCATACAAAAATATGCTGACACACAGTCGACATACTAAGGAGATTTTATGGATAAAACCTTTGGCAAAAAAGATCCGAACCTCGATTACTTTGACCGCCCCGGCGCGTATCTGATCTGTATTGAAAACGGCAAACTTGCCTGTGTGCGCACGCCCAAGGGATATTTCCTGCTGGGCGGCGGCATTGAGGGTGATGAAAGCCAACCTGACTGCATCCACAGAGAATGCCTTGAGGAAGCTGGACTTTCTGTGACCATTACTTGTCCCCTCTGCACCGCAGACAGCTACACCATCCACCCACGTATTGGTCCATTCCATCCGATTCAATACTATTATCTTGGCACGATTGGGGAACGTGTGCAAGAACCCATTGAGCTTGACCATACCTTTGTGTGGCTTCCCCTTGAAGAAATTGAAACCATGTACGTCCCCCAGCAAATCTGGGCGGTACAGTACGCCATGAAACAGGAGTGATTTTATTATGTTGTTTGTACATTATCCCAAGTGTTCCACCTGCGTCAAAGCGAAAAACTGGCTGGAATCGCACGGAAAAACCTTTGAATCCCGTGACATCAAGACCGAGAACCCAACCGTTGAGGAATTGCGTCTGTGGTATCAGACGAGCGGTCTGCCGCTCAAAAAATTCTTCAACACCAGCGGTATCCTGTACCGTGAAATGGAGCTCAAAGACAAACTGCCGACCATGAGCGAAGAAGATCAGCTCACCCTGCTTGCAAGCGATGGTATGCTCGTTAAGCGCCCCATTGTGGTGGATGGTGATACCGTACTGGTCGGCTTTCGTGAAAAAGAATGGGAATCCGCCCTCTAAACGATATAAAAGCGCGTCAGCATAATCCCTATCATTTTCCCAGTTTTTCTGCCACAATTTCCATCTGTTCGGCGGTTGGGTTCCAATCAAACGAAATCTCTACGAAACGATTTGCATAGCACAGCAAATATTTGTTCAGGTATCCATCTCTCCAATACCGCTGATACACTTCCTCTGCGTGCCATGGGGATGCATCTACCGCTTCATATGCGTCACGGTATATGATTTCCCCATGCCGTATTTTATCTTGATACTGCCCGATCAGCGCTGATTTACAGAAAGCATAAAGTGCTGGTGATTTTATATCTGTTACTGTGTATTCTAGCTCTGGAATATCGTGTTTTTCTGTCAAAGGGCGCTGGTTATATTCTGTATTCTTGACAAAAAATGTTTCACTTTTACGCACTTCGGTCGACCAGTCTTTTTGCGCAGTCTGTAAAAGATCTTGCACATACAGTGGTAATGCTTCATCAAATACTTTCATACGCCACCCATTTCGATCATAATATCCCACAGGCTTGCGCTCGCTTTTCATCGTATACCAACCTATACCACCAATCATTACAAACGTCAGACAGAGACACAACCCAATCGAAACCGTTTGATTGATACTGCGTGAAACACCTCGTTTTTTCATCACATTCATCCCTGTGGTGATGATTCCAACAACTCCAAACATACCCAAAAGCGAAACCAAAGCAATCTTTGTGCCTGCCATGAGGAGTACAGCCCCTGCAATACCTATACTCACCAAACTAAACTTTATATTCGTATTTCGCTTGGTTGCTGGGAAAATACCATACTGCACCTCCCGCTTTGCCTTTCGATACCAAAGGGCATAACTGCCCACCATATACAGCGAAGAGATCAAAAGCATAAGCCACAGAAAAGGGATATACAGTCTGATGGGCGTGGAGAGAAACTCTATTGGAGACTGTAAAAACTGTATATAGGATAAGACAAGCTGACTGATACTGATTACCACATTGAGTCCTTGTCCCCAAAGCCAATTTTTGCACATTGCACGGTGGATTGTTTGCAGCTGTGTGACTGCATCTGTCTCAATCGGTGCGGGGTTTTCTCCCTCATGGTAGAACACCTGCATTTTTCCATTTCGTGCCGCCAGCTTCCAGCCGTATTTCGTGCAGTATTCTTCCATTTCCAATAGACCTTCTGTATTTTCAGGATCGAACTCAGAGATATTGGGCAAATATGTAACGGTAAAGTGCAGCTTTTTGGGCTCTATTCTGCGATACTGCCAGAGATAGGTGCCTATTTCTTCCAGCAGCCATCCCTTTTGTGCCATCCTTTCCAGATGGGTCTGCATGCCAGAACAGTCATATGGCATAAAATATTCAAACCGTCTCTTGGTCTCTTTCATTGTGCTCCCTCCTGTCCAAAGATCTTCTGATAATCCACAACCTGTGCACACAGCCTTGTATACTCCTTGTCCAGCATTTCTTTGCCTTTCGCTGTCAGGATGTAACTGCGGCGGCGTCCTTCCACTTTGGTTTCCCGAATCATTTCCGCGTCTAAAAACTGCTCAAGCAGATTATAAAGTGTACCCGAGCCGACCCGAACACGCCCACCTGTCATCTCTGGCACACGATCCAAAATATCCATTCCACAGCATTCCTGCGTAAGGCACAGCAGTACATAAAACATCTGCTCGGTCAAAGTCTGAAATTTTTCTCTTGGCATATAAACCCCTCCATTCTCGATATTCGAGTATATGCCTATATTGTATTCTCGATATTCGATATTGTCAAGCATAAAAAAGCGACACACAAATTTTCACTCGTGCATCGCTCTTCGATTCTTCTCAAACAGAAAATAATTTATTCTGCTGACTGCTGTGCTGGTGCTTCTGTTCCTTCCTTTTCCGGATCAGAAGAAGCGCCCTCGCCGCCATTCTGGTCAGCTGGTGCAGATTCAGATTCTACTTCTTCAGAGTCAGAAGTATCCTTGCCCTGCGCACCATTGTCTGTGGTTTCTGCCTTTGGAGCAATGATCTTCATGAGGTTCTCATAGCTGACCTCACCATATGCATCAGTATGCTTGATTTCTGCCGCTTCAACCAACGCAGTTACTTCATCGTCAAAGGTCTTACCTGTGATCTGCTGGATGAGCTGCTGACGCATATCTGGAGAGAGTTGCTCTGCATTCAATGGCTCACGCTTCAAAATATGCCAGCCAAAGGTGCTCTTCACGAGCTTTGTTGAAGTTGCGCCTGGCTCGAGAGACTTCGCTTCGTTGTAGAACTCCTCTACCATTTCGCCGTCTGTGAAAATATAACCCTCTGGGTACATTTCCATGCCTGGGTCTTCGTTGTACTGCTTGATGAGCGCATCAAAGTCCTCGCCTGCTTTCACCTTCTCCAGCGCTTCATTTGCTTTGCTCTCTGCCGCAGCCAGTGCATCACCAGTCAGGGGTTCGCCGAGACCATCCACAGCCTGCACTAGAATATGCTTGGCACAGAGATAGTTTTCATTGAACGCGTCCATGATCGCCTGCTCCGTAGCCTTTGTACCGTTTTTGCCGTAATATGCCTTTTCGATCGCGCCCAGATATGCGGCAGTTGCAACCGTGTTGTCATAGAGTTGCGCGGTATAGTCAAAGCTTGCAAGCCAATCATCGAACATCTGCTGACCGCCCATCTGTGCGATCTGCATTTTCTTATCCGCTGCAGCCTTTTCCTTTTCTTCGCGTGTCAGCTTCAGGTGCAGTCTATTAAACTCGCCTGTGATCGAACGCATATATGCTGCCTGCTGGTCTGCCATATCAAACAGCTGGGCAACAAACGGCGCGCCCATCTGCGGATCGCTCCAAATGGAATCATCATAGCCATAATACCCAAGCATATTTTCCATGTACATCTTGTTATACTTGAGATATGCACGGAACTCGTCCGCATGTACCTCATCTCCATTGACGGTCAGCATCACCGGCTCCGATGAACGAATGGGCTTATACTTGATGTTCGGAATCCCATAGGTCATCGTGATCCCTGCCACAACAGCAGTTGCTACTGCCATTGCCAGAATCCGTTTGCCAAATGTCTTAATCATTCCCATAACTCCCTTATGTGTTTTATCGCATCCTCTGTGCGGTTTGCTTTTCTATTATAGCATCCCTGGATTCAAAAGACAATGTTGTACACAGAAACGTCACAAACACAGATGCGCTCTCGATTTATTTCATTTTTCTGCGCTGTACATGGTAGGTGACGCGCGGCAGGAACCACTCTGGCGTAAGCCGACGCGCTGTCATGGCAGCTTTCATGCCAGTGCCCGGCACAATAACTTGCTTTTTGCGCAGCATCCCACGCACAGCAATGCGTGCGCATCGCTTGGCATCCATTCCCGGTACCGAAAAACGTACATCTGCAACATCATTAAACTCTGTCTTGACAGGTCCCGGACACAGTGCGGAAATCACGACCTCGCTTCCCTCATGCCTCAGTTCCTCTCGAACCGCTTGTGTCAAGCGCAAAACATAGTTCTTAGTTGCGTAATAGGTCGCCATCAAGGGTCCTGCCATAAATCCGGCAGAGGAGGCTACATTCAAAATGTATCCACGATTGCGCAGACGGAAATCATGCAAAAACAGCTTGGTCAGGATGTGGACTGCCACAATATTGGTGCGGATCATTTCCAGCTCACGGTCAAGATCGGTTGTCGCAAATGGACCACATACGCCAAAGCCTGCATTATTGACCAAAATTTCCAAATCTTCGGAGCGTGCACGGCAATACAGCATACGGCACTGTTCCGCATCAGACAGATCATATTCTAAAATCCGGCACTTGACGGTCAGCTCTCGCGCCAGTACTTCCAAGCGATCACGCCGCCGTGCCACCAAAATCAGCTCATATCCACGCGCGGCAAGCTCTCGCGCAATTTCCATTCCAATTCCAGATGATGCACCTGTAATGAGTGCTTTCATTTCTGTTCCTCCTGTTCTCTTCGGCAGCTCCCACCGCAGCCATGACAGCCACCGCAGCCGTTGCCTTCCTGTCTTTGAATCTGAATCACACGCCACGCAAACCATGCCAGTGCGGCAATGATGCCCAGCACCACAGAATCAATCACGGCATATGCCCCCACTTTTTCAGATTTCTTCCATCATAGCGCATTTTCGATCAATGGTCAATGATTGTTTTGCTGTTTTGAACACACAAAAACTGCACAGAATATAAATATGCCAGCACAAATATAAAATGTACTGACATTCTGTAAAATGCGTCAATTCACCTTGAAAATACCATTTACTGTGATAAAATAAAACTATAACCAGAGAAAAGGAGGGCTATTTTATGAACAAACTGGATACAAGGCTCTATACTCTGCTCAAACGTCCCACCCGCGCAGAAGAACTCAAAAAATACCTGCCGGCTTACTCCAAACAACAGATTCGGGAATCGCTCGACCGCCTGACCGCAGACGGTAAGATCCTGAAAAATAAGAAAAATCGCTATGCACACGCCGAACACTACGGCTGCCTGACTGGCGTATTCCAAGCGACCGACCGTGGATTCGGCTTTGTGACACCCGAAGTTCCAGATGGACTGGGAGACGTGTTTATCCCACCATTTTCTACCGGAAAAGCATGGCAGGGCGACCGCGTACTCATTCGGCTCATCGACTCTGGACGCGGACACAAGCGCGAGGGCGAAGTCCTGCGCATTTTGACGCTGTGTCAAGATGAGGTGATCGGTACCGTGATGAAGCGGGGCAAAAGCGTCTTTGTCCGCCCAACCTCAAAAAAATACCCGGAGCTTGTCATCCCGAAAAACCGGGTACTGGAAGCCCAGTCCGGTGACCGCGTTGCAGTCAAGGTCATGTTCCGCGGTGAAGGTCGTCTGCCTGCGCAGGGTGCGATCATCAAGGTATTTGGCAAAAACGGTACGATGGATGCGTCGATCGCCTCCATCCTGCATGAAAACGGCATCGTTGTGCCATTTTCGGACGAGGTTTTACGGCAGGCAGAAGCCTGTGGTGATACGGTCGATCCCGCAGAGGCAGCACACCGCATGGATTTGCGCGACCAGCTCATTTTCACCATTGATGGTGATGATGCGCGCGATTTTGACGATGCAGTTTCTTTGGAACCGCTCGAAAACGGGCATATGCTGCTTGGCGTACACATTGCGGATGTATCGCATTATGTGACCCCCGGTTCCCCGCTCGATGATGAGGCATACCGCCGCGGTACCTCGGTCTATTATCCGGGGCATGTCGTGCCTATGCTTCCGGTCGCACTCTCCAATGGTATCTGCTCTTTAAACCCCGATGTTGACCGTCTTGCCTTCTCTGCCCTTATGGAATTTGACTGTGATGGGCGCTGTCATGGTTCGCGCTTTGCCAAAACAGTCATTCGCTCCAAGGCGCGTATGACCTATCGCAAGGTCAATGAAATCTTTGATGGAAACGAGACACGCAGGCAGGAGTATGCCTTCCTGACGGATACCGCCGACCGTATGCACGTACTTTCTCTTGCAATGCGCAAACGCCGCATGGAACGCGGCGCGCTCGATCTCGATATCCCAGAAGCCGAAATCTTGACCGATGCAGCAGGTGAACCTGTTGAAGTCACCTTCCGCGCGCGCGGTGATGCCGAAAAAATGATCGAGGAGTTTATGCTGGCTGCCAATGAAGCGGTTGCTGCATTTATGGATAAACGAGCGAATCCAACCGTCTACCGTGTGCATGAAAACCCTGATCCTGAAAAGCTGCGTACCTTTGCCATGTTTGCACGTCCCTTTGGCTACCGTGTGGATTCCTCCAAGCCAAGTGACACTGCACAGCTGCAAGCCATTTTAGATGGTGCAAAGAATGATCCCAAACAGCGCGCGCTCCCGACCCTGCTCCTGCGTGCACTTGCAAGAGCGCGATATGATGCGGAATGTCTTGGGCACTATGGTCTGCAAGCCAAGGAATATCTGCACTTTACCTCTCCAATCCGTCGCTATCCTGACCTTGTCGCACACCGTATGCTGTTTAAGGCAATCTCTGGTCAGCAATATACCAAAGCAGATACCGTATTCTGTGAGGAGGCTGCAACACAGTCTACCACCCGTGAACTTGCCGCCGACACCGCCGAGCGGGATATTGACAAGCTGTATCTCGCCGCTTATATGGAACAATTTATTGGACAGGACTTTGACGCAGAGATTTCTGGCGTGACCGCATTCGGCGTATTTGTGACCTTACAGAATGCAGTGGAAGGTCTTGTGCGTCTGGAAGATCTGCCCGGTGATGACTATGAATTTGATGACCAGAAAATGATGCTGATTGGGCGGCGTTCCCGTATGCGCTACACCATTGGTACGCCAATGCGTGTACGCCTGACTGCCGCTTCCCGTGTCACTGGTCTTATCGACTTTATCCCAGCACCTGAAAGGACTTGACCCCATGCCCGGACTCATTTTAGAGGGCGGAACCTTTCGCCCCATTTTTTCCAGCGGTATTATGGATGCACTGCTTGCTCATGATATCATGTTTGATTATGTGATTGGTGTTTCTGCGGGAATCACAAATGGATTCTCCTATCTTTCCCGCCAAAGTGGACGCAATCTCGATGTGCTCTGTCAGTACCGCACTGACAAGCGTTATCTCTCTGCCCGCAACTATATCAAGCAAGGCTCTGTCTTTGGCGTAGACTTTGTATTTGATACCATCCCCAACGAACTGATTCCCTTTGACTGGGATACCTTTCACGCCTATCCCGGCAAAGTCCTCATTGGTGTCACCAATGCCAACACAGGCAGGTGTGAATACCTCGACGGACGTGCGCTGGACTCCAAATGCACCATGCTCCGCGCAACCTGCGCCATCCCGCTTTACTTTCACCCTGTTCAAATCGGCGATCAAATTTACTACGATGGGGGCATTTCCGACTCCATTCCCATTCAGAAGGCAATGGCAGACGGCAATGAGAAAAATTTAATTATCCTGACGCAGCCCGCTGGCTATCGCAAAAAGACCCAGCGTTCCAACCGTGTCGCGGCAGCGGTTCTGCGCCGTCAGTATCCCAAAATGGCAGAGACGATTTTGAATCGCCCCAAGATGTATAACGAAACGGTATGTTTCTGTGAACATCTGGCAAAACACCAACCGAAAAATACTGTACTCCTTCGCCCCAGCAAACCCATTGATTCGTTTGAGCGTGATATTCAAAAACTAACTGCTGCCTATCAGGATGGTTATGAGCTCGCGGAACAGCATATGAACGAAATCAAAGCACTCTTTGCCTAAAATGCTTTGTGATACGCAAAAATCTTTGAAACAAAGCAAATATCCCCTACCGCTCTGGCAGGGGATATTTTTATAGGCGTTGTTCTAAATGGAATATGCGCTTAGTCAACATACAGGTGCATCGGATATGTGAGATACTCCACATCATCCAGCTTTTCTGCGGTTACATAACCAGCTGGCGCATTGAGCACAGTTGGGATGCGGTTCACCAGTGTTGCACAGGTATGCTCTGGCGTTGCAGGCTTTACCACATGGAACTCTGTGGTCGGCTCGCCAATGATCTTCCAATCGCACAGATCACCGTCATCTGGCCCATAAACCTTACCAATACACTGTGTCTCAATAACCGGTCCCTGAAACGTTTCCACAGTAACTACTGCGCTCATACCAATGCAGTTGCCCTTCGGGATGCTCTCACCAAGAGTATCGCTCCACAGGTCACCGTCATAGAAATATGGTACGCATTTCTGACTGATCGACTTGATGGTGAGTCCCAGCTTATTTGCCAGTGCCTCATTGGAATTCCAAACATACGAAGGCTCAACAGTTTCTGGATGTGCGATCTGCTTTTCAAATTCTTCTGGAGTCAGACCAACGCCATGTGCCTTTGCCAGCGCCAGACCATAGTCTTCTACATTATAGCTTACTGCACCCTCAATCTTTTGGATGTTGTGCACACCACCAGCAACCATGCCAACCATGTTGATCCAGAAGATATCCTGCATGCCAGTGCCTGTAATGGTGCAGTGATTTTCCTTTGCCAGCTTATCGAGTCGATTGGTGACTGCTGCAGCCGTTGTCCAAGAATAGATTGCCTCTTCGCAGGTGGTCACAACATTGATCCCACGAGAAAGGCATTTTTCCAAATGGGGTACCATGTCAGACATAAAGCTGAAGAGTGTCACAACCGCAACATCTGCATCACATTCATCGAGCACAGCATCTGCATCCGAACGAATCGGTACATTGAGCTTTACGCCTAGCTCTGCAAAGTCACCAACATCCATGCCAACAACTGCTGGGTTGGTATCAATTGCACCAACAATCTCTGCGCCCTTCTCAAACAGGTAGCGCAGAATATATTTGCTCATTTTGCCGCATCCATACTGCACGACACGAATCTTTTCACGATTGACCATAATGGTTCCCATCCTTTCAATCTTCCAAAGTGTAACGGCTTTCCGTCTTGCTTCACAGTATAAAGGTTATTTGCGGTATAAGGTCAATCTACATATTTGACAATTTTTTAACATGATTTTTAGCGATATTTCACGGGGACTTGGAGACGCAAAAACAGTTTTCTCTCTTCCCGCTCTGCCACAAGCACATCTGCAATAGATTCGCACAGATAATCCCCACACACCTCACATCCATTTTCATGAATGAACGCAAGCATCCGGTTCATATATTCTTTCTCTTTATAAAAATCGTTGCAATATATACAGGCATAATTTCCCGCTGGAATTGAGCACGTCAAAGTCTCTGGCACAAACTCTCGATCTACAAATACAAAAACCTCCGTGGCGTAAAATCGCCCCGCAATAAAATTTTCCTTGCGCAAAATGGTTCCTGCATTACAAAAATAGATCTGTGGCAACTTATCCCGCATCAGGCAGTCTTGCAGATCGCGCAGCATTTCTTCATATGTCTCTGCATCATGGTCATACACGTTGACCCCTGTATCTACCACATACATCTGCCTTGCACCAATATATTCCATTTGCAGGGTGCCATCTGGCGGTGCTGTGCGATACCGTGCAACGCTCTCTATGGTACGCTCCAATGCACTGCGCTGACACTTGAGCTGCTGAATTTCTGCCTGTGTCTGTCGCTGTTTCTCTCGTAAAACAGATTCGATCCAATCTAAATCGTGACGTTCAAGCTGTACTTTGATTTCTTGCAGCGAAATCCCCAAACTCTTCATATATTGAATGATATCCAGCACAGCGCTCTGCCGCAACTCATAATAGCGATATCCGTTTTCCCCGCGTACACTTGGAGAAAGCAGCCCCATGCGGTCATACAGCCGCAGTGTCTGGTCTGAAATATGATTGAGTTTCGCCATCTGTCCCACTGTCAAAAAACGCATATTACCCTCCGCCCTTCTATCATTGCTCAGACTTACAAACATTATACCAGAAACAAGGTTTTATCGATATATGTTTCTCAGATATCATACTGTTTTTGTATAAAGACTTTGCTCCAACCGTTCCCCGTGATTTTCCACAAAAAAAGTCTGAAAGCATTTTGCTTTCAGACTCCAGTGTGTCAAAAAAGTCACTGCGCCCTTTTTATTTTGGAGCGAAGCGACCTTAAATTTTCAAAATCCAAGGACATGTGCCTTGGATTTTGTCCTCGACCCGCGCAAACGTGCGCGCAACCGGGGGTATCAGAACCAGTTTCTACCGGAACTGGCTCTGTATCTAGGGGGACTGGGTTCCCCTGGAAAGGCTGTCAAAGTTCTTTGACAGCCTCAAGTCTGGAAGCATTTTGCTTTCAGACTCTTTTATCCTCTGCGTACTTAGCCGCCAAATACCTTGATCATAAATCCAGCGGCGATTGCCGAACCAATCACACCTGCAACGTTTGGACCCATTGCATGCATGAGCAGGAAGTTTGCAGGATTTGCCTTCTGTCCTTCCGTCTGCGCCACACGTGCTGCCATTGGAACTGCTGAAACACCAGCCGAACCAATAAGTGGGTTAATCTTACCACCAGACAGATGGTACATGATTTTACCAAACATCAGACCACCTGCTGTCGACAGCATAAACGCGAGCAGACCCAGACCAATAATCATAAGAGTTTCCCAGCGCAGAAAGGTTGCTGCAGTTGCCTTACAGCCAACCGACAGACCGAGGAAAATGGTGACAATGTTAATGAGTGCATTCTGTGCCGTATCGGACAAACGATCTACAACACCGCATTCCTTGAACAGATTCCCCAGCATCAGCATACCGATGAGCGGTGCAGTTTCTGGCAAAAGCAGAATGACAAAAATCGCAACCACGATCGGGAATGCAATTTTTTCTGCCTTGGATACTGTACGCAGCTGCTCCATCTTGACCTCACGCTCTTTCTTTGTGGTGAGCAGACGCATCAGCGGTGGCTGGATCATCGGGATCAGTGCCATATACGAATATGCTGCAATGGCGATTGGTGGCAGATATTCCGGCGCCAGCTTGGAAGCTGTTAAGATCGCAGTCGGACCATCCGCACCGCCAATTACACCGATTGCAGCCGCAACTTTTTCCGGAAAGCCCAGACCAAGTGCCAGCAGAAATGCGGAAAAAATTCCGAACTGTGCCGCCGCACCCAAAAGCATGGAGGACGGACGCGCAATCAGCGGACCGAAATCAGTCATTGCACCAATCCCAAGGAAAATGATCGAGGGATAGATCGCATATTGTACGCCTTGATAGAATACCCAAAACAGACCAACATTGCCGTTTGCATCGGGTGGGTTTAACAGTCCAGTGAGTGGAAAGTTTGCCATCAGCACGCCAAATGCGATCGGCACAAGCAGAAGCGGCTCAAACTTTTTCACGATACCCATGTACAGAAGAATACACGCGATCACGATCATAATGAGGTTTCGCGGTTCATGTACCAAAGCAACAAAGCCCGATTCTGCAAAAATCTTTTGCAGCGTTCCAATGAAGGAGAATTCCATAGTTTTCTCTCCTCCTTTTAAGACAGGGTACACAAAGCCGTGCCGGTTTCTACTGCGCTTCCCTTATCAACGTGCACGCCAGCGATTACACCATCACGTGATGCACAAATTTCGTTTTCCATCTTCATCGCTTCCAGAATAAACAGGACGTCACCTGCCTTTACCATCGTGCCCGGCTGGCAGCAGACTTCCAAGATCGTACCTGGCATTGGTGCTGCAATTTTTTCGCCGGATACAGACTCTGCTGACATTGCCGTAGAAGCCATAGGCTGCTGCATGGGCTGTTGCTGCATCATTGGCTGTTGCTGCATCATCGATTGCTGCATGGGTTGCTGCATCTGCTGCATCATTGGCTGCTGCTGCATGGGTTGCTGCATCTGCTGCATCATTGGCTGTTGCATGGACTGCTGCTGCATCATTGGCTGTTGTATCATCATCGGCTGTGCACCCATCTGCATCTGTGCCCCTGCCATGGGGTCGCCCATATAGACCGCCGTTGCCTGCCCACGCTCGACCTCTACTTCATATTTCTTTCCATTTAATGTAACGACATACTTCATGGTTTATTATCTCCCCTGTATTACAGTTCCTTGATTTTTCTAAATACCAGCTCGGACAGCGGGATTCCGGTCTCATAGCTGACAATCGCCATAACGCAGGCAGCTGTCTTTTCATCTACACCAATCAGTACCACGTCCCCGCCGTATGCTGAAGGTATGCTCAGGCGGTCGGACACAAGCTCAACCGCACCAATTGATTGGGGTGCAGCCTGTTCTTCTCGCGGCCGTTCTTTAGGTTCTTTTTTCTTTGTCAATGCCTGAACAACACCCGAAATGACTGGGATCAAGAAACATAGAACTGCCAATACAAGAAATACGATTGCAATACCGGATGCTGCGATCAAAAGTGATTCCATGCTTACATCTGGATTCATTCTGCCACCTCCTCAATGCTGTACGGTGTTACAAACGCACGCTTGAGTTCCCGCGCTGCAAAGTACTGCTCTGCCTGTTGCGGGAAGGCAATATAAGATAGTACATCCAAATCACTTTCTGCACGGCTTCCGAGTTCTTTTTTGGCTTCTGGGAACTCTGGCTCCAGTGTCTCTGCATAGCGTCCTTCGATCGGCGCTTCATCCCCCAATACCTTATGCATCAGAGCTTCATCGAGCTTACCCGGTGCTCTGCCATATTCTCCGCGAATATACGCCTTGATCTCCTTACCAATATTCTTATAGCGTTCTCCAAGCAGCACATTAACGGTTGCCTGTACGCCGACCATCTGGCTCAGCGGTGTCACAAGCGGCGGATATCCCAAATCAGCCCGCACGCGCGGTGTTTCTTCGAGCACTTCATCCAGTCGATCAATCGCATTCTGTGCTTTGAGCTGTGCCACCAAATTGGATAGCATACCGCCTGGGATCTGATAGATCAAAACATCTGTCTTTGTTGTCAGCACATATGGATCAAAAGTTCCATCTGCTAGGAACTTCTTTTGAATCGGTATAAAGAAATCATTGATCTCTTTGAGCTTCGCAGCATTCGTGCCACAAGAAATACCCATCTGCTCCAGTGCATATACCATAGTTTGCGTCGCTGGCTGGCTCGTGCCGCCTGAGAAACAAGCAGTTGCGGTATCAATTCCATCTGCGCCAGCCTCTGCTGCCTTGAGATATGTCATCTGTGCCAAACCTGTGGTCGTATGTGTATGCACAAATACAGGGAGCTTAACTGCCTGCTTGATCGCACTGACAAGGTCAAAGCATTCCTTCGGACTCATAATGCCTGCCATATCCTTAATACAGAGCGATGCGCAGCCCATCTCTTCGATTTCTTTTGCCAGCCCCACATAAAGCTCCAAATTATGGATGGGAGACAATGTATAACAAATTGTACCCTGTGCATGACCGCCTGCCTCAATACAAGCCTCAACCGCAGTACGGATATTGCGCAGATCGTTGAGCGCATCGAAAATACGAATAATATCTATACCATTTTTCACAGCCGCACGCACAAAGCGTCTCACTGTGTCATCTGAATAATGATGGTACCCCAAGAGGTTCTGACCGCGCAGCAGCATTTGCAGCTTGGTGTGCTTCATATGCTTCTTAATTGTGCGCAGACGCTCCCATGGATCTTCTGCCAAATAGCGCAGACAAGAATCAAAAGTCGCGCCACCCCAGCACTCAATCGCATGGTAACCCGCCTGATCCATGAGGTCAAGAGCCCCTTCAAAATCTGACTGCGGCATACGGGTTGCCATTAGCGATTGTTGGGCATCGCGCAGCACAGTCTCTGTAATTTTCATTTCCATCAAGTCGTCACTTCCTTTTCCAAAAGGCTTTGGTCATAGGACAATGCCAAATCCTATCTCTGTTATCATATCACAACTGCATGTAAAATAAAACATTTCTGGGCACTTCAATCTAAAAAAACAAAAAACTTCTGCCTTCCCTTTAGAGTGCTGGCAAGCCATTGACTTTTTTCATAAGATACGGTATCATTAAGGCAACACCACACAATGTCATCTGCGGCGCTTTGCGAAAATCGCTCTTGCGAATTATGCGGTATTGCTTTAAAAATATAATTAGTTTATCTCTTGCATATATTTTCATGTTTCCCAACGTGCTGCCATTCAAAAAACTGCATACCCTATTTTATATGCCTCCGTAGTTAAATGGATATAACAAACCCCTCCTAAGGGTTAGTTGTGAGTTCGATTCTCGCCGGGGGTACCAAAATCAACGTTGTAAACTATTTTTGATGGTTTACAGCGTTTTTTATTTCATTCCTTCCAGCGGTTGACACTCCGTCATCAGAAGAAATTTATATATTTTATGCTGTATGTCTGCTAGGGGCTGTTTGAAAAATCGAAAATTTGTCTTTTTCTACAGGGAACGGCATCCACTGCGTTAAAAATACTCGAAATCCATCAAGGATTCCTGCGTTTTTTGCCTTGTGGCTGCTCGCTCCCTGCGAAAAATCCGTCAATTTCTCTATTTTCAAACAAGCCCTAGGGCGTTTCTGAAAAGTAAAAAGTGACGAATGATACCAAATGTGGTAAAATAAAGCTGGTGATGAAAATGGCAAATAGACGATATGAATTAACTGATGAACAGTGGGAACGAGTCAAGGATATGATCCAGCATTCCAAGATGGGACGGCCTCCAAAGGATGACCGTCTGATGCTCAATGCTATGTTTTGGCTTGCGAGAAGTGGTGCCGGATGGGAAGACCTTCCAGAGCGGTATGGCTCTTGGAAAACGGTCTACAGCCGTTTTTGTAAATGGCGTGATGATGGCACCCTGCTGCGGATCTTTCAGTCCCTGAATGAAGATGCAGATATGGAAAATCTATCTTTGGACTCCACAGTCATCAAGGCACATCCCCATAGTGCGGGTGCTAAAAAGGGGCTGTAAACAGCGAATATAATCAATTTATTGGCACAAGTCGTGGGGGAAAGTCTACGAAAATTCATGCTGTCGTGGACGGCTTAGGGGTTGTCTGAAAAATAAAAGTTGCACAAACAGTAGAGATATGCGAATAT
>JAHHRJ010000100.1 GCA_020025885.1 Butyricicoccus sp.
GCGGCACAGTTCATGATAGGGACTGCAACGCTGCAAAGAATATTCTAAACGAAGGACTGTGCCTGTTGGCGTAGCCAGAAAATACGGTAGGGCGGGACACGCCCGAACCCAACGCTCGGGGAGACTATGTAAGACCTCGCACGGTGCAGGCTGCGGTCAGCGAACTGAGAATCCCCCGGCTTTAGCCGTGGGGAGTGTCAATTTTGTACAGTGGAAATAGCAGAAGCAACTGTGCCTGGACGCAGTACCTGACGGAGCGGTGCCCAGATGACAGATGCGATTGCAAAGTCAACCATAGAATGTACGATCGAGCCAACGCCAACCAGCAGAACCACGCTGACGAAGAAGCCCTTTGCCTGATATGCTGCCATAGAACCACCAAAGTAGAACGGCAGGATGACGAGCACTTCACACAGTCCATGCAGCGCACTGATGAGGAAGCTGAAAAACAGGCTGGCTGGCTTAGATGGGTGCAGTGTAACATCTGCATGCTTTTGGATGTACAGAGAACCAACGATTGCAAAAACGATATGGCTTGCCGCACGCATAACAACAGTGATTGGAAAGCCTGCAAGGAAGAAGCCAAGCGTTGTACCGATGGATACTGCAATTGCGACACCCGGAGAAATGAACATTGCAAGGAAGATCGCAACATGACTGGCAAGGGTGAAGGATGCAGGATCAATGGTGATCTTGATCGGGGAGAACATTGGGATCAAAATACCAACGGCACAGAGCAGTGCAGCGATCACAAGCCGATATAGTTTTTGACTGGACATGAATAAAGACTCCTTTTTCTTTCATCTGTGCGGAAGACCGCGTAAAACTGTAACCTATCATAACAGATAACTTGATATGTGTCAAGACACATATCAAGGAAAAGTTTTACACAGTGGAACGATATGGAAAAATGAAAAAAGAAGGGGAGACTCGATTGGTTTTGCATCAAATATGAGGCTTGCAATTTGGAAACCTATGGGATATAGTTAATTTTAATAAAATAACAGATATTGAGAGGGATGCTTGTAAAAAAGCAGTTGCTGCGCTGATGCTTGTGGGTGTTGTCTGCGCAGGCGCGGTACTTTATGTATTTGCGGCAGTTCCGCGTGGGGAGCCTGTCGATGCTTAGACATTTCAGGAGGTACTCTTTGAAGATAATGAATTTTCAGTCAGTGATCTATTTGTAACTTCTAAGTTTACGGCTGGCAAAGGACAGGGCATAATATCCGTGTTTGGTTCGAAAACACCAGCAAAGCGGATGTTACGGTCAGGCTGTATAAGCAAGGGTTCCTTGGAAAGAAGCAGAAAATGCTTAAATTGGGCGTCAGGCAGAAGTCCAAGTCCTTCGAGACCTATACAGATGCCAAGGCAGATACCGGAACTTACTTCAAATAAAAAAGCCCGAGTAAGGAACGGAAAACACGTCCTCACTTGGGCTTATTCTGTTTAGAGCGGCTTGGTATGAGAAGTCTTGATCCTGAGCCGCTTTTTCCATACTTTTGAAATAACAGTCCCTTGTCGCGCAGCGCGTCTAAAACGCGTGCCTGTACGGTTTCGTTTGGACAGCGCAGACAGTGCAGGTGGATACCGCCTGTGAGCTTACACAGCGGCTCTACACCCGCTGTGCTGAGTTTGTCCAAGAATGCATCGGCATCAAAACGAGAGCAGATATGCAGCGGGGCACAGATCTGCCCATAGACAGAGTGCTCCACAGTTACATCTATGATGGCACCGCCAAGATCTACCACGGTGTAAAGCTCTTCTGCCAAGCGGTCATCGTCATGCATACAAACGATCTCGGTTTCCAGACCGTGCTGATGCTCCGGCGGCTCGAGCAGGTAACCGCGCGGTGTGGCAATGATCCCAGAGCCTGCTGCACGGAGCAGTGCGATATCTCCAACGATCACCTGACGGCTGACAGAGAAATGGCTGGCAATCGCGGTTGCGCTGAGCGGTTTGTCGGTATCTGTAAGCAATTTGATAATTTGTTCTCGGCGTGCGGCTGTGTTCATATCGTTCACCTCATTCAGTATCACTATAACAGAAAATCAGAAGTGATACAAGTGTTGTCTCAAAAACGGAGATAGAGCAAAAAGAAACGGACGCAAATGCGTCCGTTTTGAGGCTGTCAAAGAACTTTGACAGCCTTTCCAGGGGAACCCAGTC
>JAHHRJ010000101.1 GCA_020025885.1 Butyricicoccus sp.
AAGGTCGCTTCGCTCCAAAATAAAAAGGGTGCAGTGACTTTTTTGACACGCTGAGAATATCCTGCGCATATGCGCCGGATATTCTTGGAGATAAAATGAACAAGGTTCAATTGAGGAGGTTTTGGTGTGAAACTGAAAAAAAGAACGCTGATCGCACTCGCTGGGCTGGTGTGGGGCGCAGCTGGATTTAATGTTTTGAGAATTGGGGTGCTCACCTATACAGGATATGAGAGTATGTTCAATTTCTTGTTGTCCCTCATCGTGTTTGGGCTGTTCCATAAATTTGTGTTTGGTCCACTGGTGCGCCGTCACACCACGCGCATTTTGGGATATGCAGAAGAAAGGCAGTTTTTCCTGAAATTTTTTGATAAAAAGTCCTTTCTTATTATGGCGGTGATGATGACGTTTGGAATTGGGTTACGCGCATCCGGACTGGCACCGGATCGGTTCATTGCCGTATTTTATACCGGATTAGGTGCGGCACTCTCCTTGGCGGGTATCCTATTTCTGTACAATTATTTCTTTGGTGCAAACCAGAAAGAGAGGCTGAAACAATGAGAGGTATGCAGGCGATCGTAGAAACCACATTTGACGTGGTATATCTGATTACGGTGATTGCGATTGGTGTGTGTATGATGCGTATGAGCCAAGGGAACAAGCAATATCATTTATTTGGCGCAATGGCGATCGTCTTGGGATTGGGCGATGCGTTCCATCTTGTGCCACGTGCGGTTGCACTCTGTACAACGGGACTGGACAACTTTACGGTTGCGCTTGGCATGGGAAAGTTTATCACGTCTATTACCATGACAATCTTTTATGTCTTGCTGTATTTTGTCTGGCGGGTGCGTTATGGGGTGCAAGGCCGGCAAGCGCTGACGGCTGTGATCTTTGGACTGTCAGCACTCCGGATCATCCTATGCCTGTTTCCGCAGAACGCATGGACAACTGCACAGGCGCCACTTTCTTGGGGCATTTACCGCAACATTCCATTTACGATTTTGGGACTTATCATCATCTGCCTGTTTTATCAGGAAGCACATGACAAGCAAGATTACCCGTTCCGTTTTATGTGGCTGACGATCGTGCTGAGCTTTGCATTTTATCTGCCAGTGGTATTATTTGCCGATATTGTACCGATGATCGGAATGCTGATGATCCCAAAAACCTGTGCGTATGTGTGGACAGTTTGGATCGGATATCAGGCAATGAAAGGAGACTTAAATGAAAAAACTCATTGATCTTGCGTTTCTTTATGCGGCTGTGGCGATGGGCTGCGGTGTGTTTTACCGAGAGTCTACGAAGTATTATATGTTTGAGGGAAGAACAGTGCTTGCGGCGGCGCATGTGCATTTGCTGGCGCTGGGAACGATTTTGTTTTTGATCCTTGCAGCGTTTGCCCTGCATACCAATTTAACGGAACAGGCACACTTCCGACATTTTTTGGTACTCTACCAAATTGCATTGCCAGCTATGGTTGTAATGCTGATGGTGCGTGGTGTATTTCAGGTGATGGGAAGTCCTATGACACGTGCACGAAACGCAAGCATTTCAGGGATCGCTGGAATCACACATATTTTAATGGCAGCATCATTTGTGCTGCTGTACTTATCCATACGTAACCTAAGGCAACACCGCACAATGTCATCTGCGGCGCTTTGCGAAAATTTCGCGCCA
>JAHHRJ010000011.1 GCA_020025885.1 Butyricicoccus sp.
GTTTCATGTTTCTATATTCGCATATCTCTGCTGTTTGTGCAACTTTTATTTTTCAAACAAGCCCTAGGTGTCCAACTTCATTATGCAATCAACCTTTGATAAAAAGTTAGGATTAAAACTCTTTTTTTAAATCGAAGATTTTATGATAAAGTGGTGATGAAAAAATGTTAGAGAACTTACTTGTGTCTGGAGCAAATACAGATCCTTTAAAACTTAAATATCCGTGTCCTTGTTGTGGCTATGCTACCTATAATGTACCATTTGAAAATGATATCGGTTATATCTGTCCGATTTGTTATTGGGAAAATGATCCGTTTATTTCTTCTCTCGATGATCCAAGTGACTGTAATCATGGAATTTCACTTGACAAGGCACGGAGCAACTATTTATCTTTTGGTGCATGTGATGAAAGAATGCTTTTGTATGTGCGTCCTCCAAGGGAGGATGAAAAATTTATAAAAAAAGATTGACAAACGCTGCCCAAGGGCATATAATACAGCACATACAGCAAAACCAATGAGTGAGAGAAGTAGCTCGCATAGAAGCGTTCCCAAAGAGAACCGTGGATGGTGAGATCACGGTGGGCGTGGTGCAGTGAATGGACTCACGAGGGCGGTGGCAAACGGTGAAAGCCTAGTAGTTTCCGACGGGTTCTCCACCCGTTATCAGGGGAGCATGCATGATGGTGTATGGAGCAAGCGGATGATTTTAAATCATCAATCTGGGTGGTACCGCAGGAGTTTTACAGCTCTTGTCCCTGAAGTTTCTTTCAGGGACAAGAGCTTTTTTGTTCCCCTAAGACGCAGATAAAACCATCGAAACAATTCTAAAAGCCGGAAAGGCAAAATTTGGAGGGTATTCTATATGAAAAAGAAGACAATCGCAATCGCACTGGCAGCATTCTCCGCGGCAATTGGACTCACCGCTTGCTCTGGAACCAATACAGCAGACAAGTCCACAGAAGCAAAGGACGTATACACCGTTGGTGTGATTCAATATGCGACCCATCCGTCTTTGGATAACTGTTATGAAGGCTTCGTGCAGGGGCTTGCAGAAGAAGGTTTTGTGGAAGGTAAGAATCTGAAAATTGATTTCCAAAATGCACAGGGTGATATCGCAAACAGTGACCTCATGGCAAAGACCATGGTGACCAACAAGGTAGATCTCATGGGAGCGGTTGCAACACCAGCAGCTATGAGTCAGTACAGCGCGGCAAAGAATACCAATATCCCAATGGTATTTACAGCAGTATCTGATCCGGTGGCAGCAGGGCTTGTAAAGTCGCTGGAGCAGCCGGGCACAAATGCAACCGGAACTTCCGACGTTCTGCCGCTTGTTAAGCAAGTAGAAATGATCCGTGCATTCCTGCCAGACGCAAAGAAGATCGGTGTCATTTACACCACAAGCGAGACAAACTCTATCAGCCATTTAAAGACACTGGAAGCTGTGGCAGCAGAAGCTGGTTTTGAAGTGATTTCGGTGGGCGTTGCCAATTCTTCCGAGGTCGCAAGTGCAGCGGCATCTGTGGTTGCACAGGGCGCGGACTGCATCAATAACTTTACAGATAACAACGTCGTAGACAATCTGGCATCCGTACTCAAGGCGGCAAATGATGGCGGTATTCCAGTATTTGGCTCCGAGATTGAGCAGGTAAAGCTGGGCTGTCTGGCGGCTGAGGGCATTGATTATGTGGCACTGGGTGAGCAGACTGGACGCATGGCAGGACGTGTGCTCAAGGGTGAAAAGGTATCCGAGATCGCGGTAGAAGAGGTCAAGGAGTCCACACCAGTATACAACAAGAAGGTATGCGAAGCGTTGGGACTGGAACTGCCTGAGACCTATCAGAATGCAGAGGATGTAAGCGCGTCATAATCACAAAAGAGGGAGAATGGAATGGATATTTTGCTTGGACTGCTCCGGAATATACTGGAAGAAGGTCTTATCTATGGCGTCATGGCAATGGGCGTGTTTATTACCTATAAAATACTCGATTTTCCAGACCTTTCTGTGGATGGTACGTTTCCACTTGGTGCGTGTGTGACGGCGGCACTGATTTTAAAAGGAGTCAATCCATGGGTCGCATGTGTGGGGGCATTTGTATGCGGTGCGCTCGCTGGATGCGTCACAGGATTTCTCAACATCAAACTGCGAATCAGTGATCTGCTGTCTGGTATTTTGGTGATGACGGGGCTATATAGTGTAAACCTGATGATCACAGGTGGTCAGGCGACCGTGCAGTTTTATAACCGTGATACGATCTTTACCTCGGGTGCGGCAGAGTTGCTTCCAAGCGGGCAATATCGTGTGATTTCGGTGGTACTCATCGCGGCAGTAGTTGTAAAGTTGCTGCTTGACCTATATCTTAGAACCAAATCGGGATTGCTGCTTCGTGCGGCAGGCAGCAATCCGCAGTATGTCATTTCGCTCGGACGTGACCCCGGACGCATGAAGATGATTGGGCTTGCCATCAGCAACGGCTGCGCGGCGCTTTCTGGTGGACTGCTCAGTCAGCAGACGGAAACCGCAAATATTGCAAGCGGTACGGGTATGGTGGTCATGGCACTGGCTTCGGTCATCATCGGAACCAGCCTATTCCAGCGCGTTGGGTTTATCAAGTCCACATTGGCAGTCATTTTGGGTGCGATCCTTTACAAGGCAAGCTTGGTAATCGCAATGCAGATGGGACTGCCAGCACATTTCTTAAAACTTTTGATGGCACTCATCTTTACTGTTGCGCTGGTGTCCAATAATGTACTCTCAAAAAGGAGGAAAAAGCAGTATGTCGATCCGGTCCGGCTCTAATTTGAGCAATCCTCTTGTCAGCATGCAGCATATTTACAAGACCTTCAATCCCGATTCGGTCAGCGAAGTTACGGTGTTTCGCGACTTCAATTTAGATATCCTGCGTGGGCAGTTTGTGTCTGTGGTCGGTTCGAACGGTTCAGGCAAGACAACCATGCAGAACCTCATTTGTGGCAGTATTCTGGCAGACCAAGGCAGGATCTATCTGGATGGAACACCAATTGATCGCATGAAAGAATATCAGCGCGCGAGACGCATTGGGCGCGTGTTCCAAGACCCATCCCGTGGCACATGCCCAGAGCTGACCATTTTGGAAAACATGGCACTGGCAGAAAATAAGGGCAAGGCGTTTGGATTGCGCTTGGGAGTGAATCGCCAGCGTATCGATGATTACCGCACCCAGTTGGAAGATTTGAAGCTGGGACTGGAAGACAAGGTAAATGTACCAGTCGGCGGTCTGTCCGGTGGACAGCGGCAGGCGCTTGCGCTCTTGATCGCTACGATGACGCCTATTGATCTGCTGATTTTGGATGAGCATACGGCAGCACTTGATCCAAATGCAAGCGCAACGGTGATGGAGCTGACCGACCGCATTGTGAAGGAAAAGCAGCTCACGGCGCTCATGGTCACACATAACCTCAAATTTGCAGTGCAGTATGGAAACCGTCTCTTAATGATGCATCAGGGATGCGCGGTGATTGATGCCGCATACGAAAAGAAAGACAGTCTGCAAATCAATGATCTGCTCGATCAGTTCAATGAGATCAGCCTAGAGGTTGGAAACTAAAAAAATCCCCTTTTCCAAATGGAGAAGGGGATTTTCGTAATTAGGAGAGGGTCGGCATAGAATCTTCATCGAATGCTGCGAGTGCGAAGCGCAAAGCATGGGTCAGATCCTCTTTTTCTTCCGAAGAAGCAGCGGCTTCTATAAGGTCACGGTATCGGCGGCTGACCGCACCACGAATATCGTCCTGCTGCAAGTAACGCCACAAAGGTTTTTTGGGAATGGTTTCGTTGGATACCGTACAGCTGAAAAAGACCTGATCGAGTACGCGGCGCAGGGCGGTCACATTTGGTTCGTAAATGCGCTCGCCTGTGAGTATAACCGAAGCGCAAATATGGCCAGGTTTTTTGGGGATACGATCAATGAGCACCTTTTGCAGCCCAACATCCGAAGGAATGGGCGTTAGATCGATTTCAATGCGTGCAAATTGCAGGGCTTTGGATTCAATGAACTGCGCCTTGATGGTATTCTCAATTTGAATCAGCAGAAAGCCTTTTGCGCCGATCTCTTGCTCAGAAAGTGCGGCAAGACCGCCAGAGCTGCAAAAAATCGTGCTGCCAGTGCGCTGTAATCCAGTTGCGGTATGGCTGCCGCCAGCTGCAAAATAGGAGAATCCGCTTTTTGCAAGGTTATCTGCGGTATAATGGTTACAACCGTTTTTGGATCGTAAATCAGAATGCAGCACACAGAGGTTAATAGGGTGGGAAAAGGTTTCGTGCGATAGCGGAATGTTGGTCGTTCGCTCTTGCAGGGCAGCACCCCAGACTGCGGTATCTTTATTGAGGTGTACAGACTCTAAAGATGCACCCGTAAATATATGGACGTTTTTAGGAAGTACATTGGTTTGGTAAGGGCTTTGCGCATGGATAAAATCGTGCTTGCCGGGGGAAAGAAACACGGGGCAGGGGGCTTGTGCCAAGATGGACATTGCACGGGAAAACAAATTGGCGGCAGGGGTTGGGGCATGAAACAAGTTACCGGCAATTAAGATGCAGTTCACATCTTCGCGCGTTGCCACACGTACGAGATGTTCGAGTGCAGTAAACTGATACGCTTGTGCTTTTTCTGCTTTTTCTGGAGGAAGCATATCAAATGCCGCGCCGAGGTGCAGATCAGCTGTATGTAAAAACCTGAGCATGAGGGAAATCTCCTTTGATATGATGGTGAAAATAATGCGATCTATCAATAGTATAGCATAAGTATAAGAAGATTTTCTATATATCGTGCGCGAATTGATACGATTTTGAAATAAAAAGGAAGAAAGCCCGCGAAAAGCGGACTTTCTTCGTGTCTCACAAAATAAAGGGGGTAAAAAAGTAGGGGGGTAAAGAAACATTTGAAAGAATGATGGCATTTCTCTTATCAGAAAAGGGATTGCGGTGTACCTTTCTGATGTACTTAGTATACCCCACAAAGCCAAAACGTGTGTGAACAGACTTTGAACGACCTGTGAACCTTTTGTATCCCTTCTGACAGAAGTGTGAACATTCTTTTACGACTGCCCATTTTTCTGTTTGATGATGCGAATATCCTTTCCAAAGAAACGAAGCGGCACAAATTCCCCCGCCAAGCGGGAGGCGATAGCAGGGGAATACCGTTGTTCAAAGTTGAAGGGAGTTAAGTTGGTGTTGACGATCATCGGGCGATGGCGCATGAGCCGCTCTGTCAAAAGTCCGTAGAGGGTAGAAATGGTAAAGGCGGTCGTCATTTCTGTGCCGAGGTCATCAATGATTAGTAAATCACATTGTTCATACTTCCGAATGCGGCGCGCTGCCTCGGCTGCCTCGGTGCTATTGAACTTGACACTCTCATAGCTGCTGAAAATCCGGATGGAGGTATCATAGGCAACGGAAAAACCATGTTCGGAAACCACTTTGGCAATACAAGAAGAAAGAAATGTTTTGCCAAGTCCGGTCGAACCATAGAGCAGCAAATTGGGCGATCGCAGAGAAAAGGTGTTTGCATATTCACGGCAGGTGTTGCGGTTCATTTTCATATTCTCACGCGCAGAAAGTCCCAGACGGGCGTTGAGTACATTGTCGTAATATTCTAGACGGAACCGCTCGAAGTTTTGCTCATGAATTGGCAGGATCGTGGAAAGTTCCTCAGTTAAACGAACGGCATACCGTTTTTTTAGGCACTCACAGGGCTCGGTTCCAATGTATCCGGTATCGCTGCACTGGGCGCAGACGGGGACTTCATCTAAATAATTTGCGGGATAGCCAGCTTGCACAAGCAAACCGCGGCGCTCATCCTGCAAATTTAGATTTTGTGTGCGCAGCTGCTCTATGGCTTCGGTGGGATCTATGCCGTTTTGCAGTACGGTGTGCAGGACAGCCGCAGCAGTGTTGGATAATGCGCGGTCGATTTCGCTGATGCGTGGGATCTTTTTATAGATTTCGGCACGATGTTCAGAAAAAAGTTTGGTGCGTGCGTTGTTTTCTGCATCCATATCGCGCAGAACAGCAGATAAAATTTCTCGGTTAAAGTGCATGGATTATTCCTCCGATTGACGTGCACGTCGGCGCTTGACCTCTTCCAACCATTGTATTTCCCAGTCCGCCAAGGGAGCATCTTCTGCTGGGGCGGGCTGTGGGTTGGATGGTGCGCCGCCAAATGGTGGCTGGTTGATTGCACCAGATTTTTTGTTGGGTGCGATTTCAGGTTCTAATGCAGTGATCTCGGATACGGTATGTACGCCCATTTGATCCCAAGCAGTCAGCATTTTTCTCACATAGCTTGCCGAAAATTCTCCGATCTGCCGCCGCATACGAGAGAGCGCAAGTTCAACCGCCTCGGGCGGGAAGTTTTTTTCCAGACAGAGCGCGATCAGTGATTTTTCTGCGGCAGTTGGCCTGCGGCCGATAATGCCGAAAACCTGATAGAGTGCATCGCGCAAAGGCTTTTCTGCGTCCAAGACAGCAAGATAGCGCTGGGCATCAGCGGTACTTAAGATGCCTTTATCCGACCAAACACAGGCTTCATGTTCAATGTCGCGTCCGCGTAATGTGTCTTTATCACGCTTGAGGTAACTGAGAAGCTCAATGATGACTTCGGCAGGTAGTCGGATGTGGTCATATACGGTATAGAGCGTGCGTAAGAGTGAATCGGTCAAAGTACGGTTTAAGATGCTCTCAGCAGAGTCGCAGATGGCTTGGAATTTGTGGTCACCACAGCGTGCATCCCGCAGTTCCGCTGCGGTATAGCGCGGCGGCGCGGCGGGGGTCAGTTCGGCAGCCGTAGGGGATTGTGTAATGGTGAGATTGGTGAGGGTAAACGATGCGTGCTCATATCGCGTTTTTTCAAAATTCAAATCGCGCATGGCTTGCTGATCGTTAAAGCTTTTGCCCTTACAGGTCATATATAAATAAAGAAGTGCGGCATCACCATCGCCGCAGCGTGTGAGTTTTTCGGCAAGTTCACAGCGGATTACACGCAATTCACCTTCCGGCATTAAAAGAGAGACAAGGCTCATGGAAACCTCCAGAAAAAAATGAACAGCATCGACGACAGGCGTACGGCTGTTTGGTCTTGTCTTTCTATTATAGCCTGTTCCGCCATTTCGCGCAAGAGCACGAACGATTTGAGAAAAAATAGAAAAATGTGGGAAGATTTGACGCAGAAATCGTCCGGTTTTTCCAAGGTGCTCGGTAAAGAACACAAAGCAGCTATAAAATAACCTGCAAATTCTCTTAATTTGACAGTGAAAGTGTGGTTATGATATAGTATAATTGTATATGGATTGTATGGGTGTTTTTTCACTCAAACACGGAAATTGAAAGGACTAATTTCATGAGCCAAATTACAACGATCCTGCGCGGCGCGCGCGAGTCCTATGAGATGCCGGTGCTGTTTCAGCATGCAGGCGCTTGGGTAGAGGATGCATTGACACAAGCTGGAATGGACATTGGAACAATGGAGACCGCGGAGGACACTGTTCTGCTGCTCGGTGCGCCGTGTCCGGAGCTGACCGCAGCGGAGTACAAGCGTCTGACAGAAACCCATGCGGCAATTGGTGCTGATTTCACGGTGTTTGCACAGACAATGCCGTCTCGTGGAGCAGATGACAGCGTAACCTGTCTTGCACCAGATACACCGCCTGTTGTGTGTGCGAGAAAAGAGGCTGCAAAGACACTGGCAGAGGGTGACCTGATTGCTGCGGTAAATGCCGCTTTGCAGAATGGATACTCCGCTGAGGTCATTCTTGCTTCTCCTATCATCGCTGTGACAGACGGAATCTCTGCCTTTGAAGCGCAAAAGCGTCTGTGCACAAAGATCAATATGGGACATGTTGCGGCAGGTGTGCAGATTTTTGCACCAGATAGTGTCTATATTGCGCCAGATGCCAAAATCGGCGCAGGGACAGTCATCCTTCCCGGAACCATCATTCGAGCGGGCTGCACAGTCGGCTGCGGCGCGGTGATCGGACCCAATACACTGCTGGAAAAGGCAGAAGTCGGAGACCACACCTCGGTCAACTCGTCTCAGATCTATGACAGTACAATCGGATCAGACGCAACAGTTGGCCCGTTTGCATATGTGCGCCCAGGATGTAAGGTTGGAAACAATACACGTGTTGGCGACTTCGTGGAACTCAAAAACGCGCAGATCGGCAACGGAACCAAAGTGGCACACCTCACCTATGTTGGTGACGCAACGGTGGGAGAGCGTGTGAATTTCGGCTGCGGCACTGTGATCGTAAACTATGACGGTTACCATAAGTTCCGCACAGAGATCGGTGACGACTGCTTCCTTGGATGCAACACCAATCTGATCGCACCAGTAAAGCTGGGTGATCGTGTATTTACAGCGGCAGGTACGACCGTCACAAAGGATGTGCCAGATGGTGCACTGGCGGTTGCACGCTCGCGTCAGACTACACTCGAAGGCTGGAATGACAAGCGTCGTGCAAAAATGGCAAAAGAGAAGAAATAAATTGAACTGCGTACACAGGGGGTACAATACAAATGATTTCTCATGGCAAGAATATTAAGGTTTTCTGTGGTAACTCACATCCGGCACTGGCAATGCAGATTGCATCCGCACTCGGTCTGCCACTCGGTAAGGCAACGGTCAGCACATTTTCTGACGGCGAAATTTCCGTTTCCTTTGGTGAGACCGTGCGTGGTTCTGATGTATTTCTGATCCAGTCTACCTGTGAGCCAGTCAACAACAACCTGATGGAACTGCTCATCATGATCGACGCATGCCGCCGTGCATCTGCTGGTCGTATCACCGCAGTTATGCCATACTTTGGTTATGCACGTCAGGACCGCAAGAACAAGGCACGTGACCCGATCTCTGCAAAGCTGGTTGCAGACCTGCTCTCCACCGCTGGTGCAGACCGCGTGCTGACGATGGACTTGCATGCAACCCAGATTCAGGGCTTCTTTAACATCCCAGTGGATAACATGATGGGCGCATCGGTTCTGATCCCGCATATGGCTGGCACATTCGGCATCAACCGTGATGATCTCGTGATTGTTTCCCCAGACCTCGGTTCGGTAAACCGTGCACGTAAGTTTGCTGAGAAGCTGGATCTGCCGCTTGCGATCATTGACAAGCGCCGTCCAAAGGCTAATGTTTCTGAGGTTATGAACATCATTGGTGATGTACGCGGCAAGAAGGTTATGCTGGTCGATGACCTCATCGACACGGCTGGTACACTCGTACATGCGGCTGAGGCACTGCTGGAAAAGGGCGGCGCAACTGAGATCCATGCATGTGCAACCCATGGCGTACTGTCTGGTCCAGCGATCGAGCGTATCCAGAACAGCCCGATTCAGACACTGACCCTGCTCGATACCATTGCACTGCCGCAGGAGAAAATGATCGACAAGATCCATGTACTGCCAGTTGCACCGGTATTCACCGAAGCAATTGCACGTATCTACGAAGAAGTATCTGTTTCTCCGCTGTTTGACTAAGCCAACAAGAATGGACGGAGCCGCTTTGCGGTTTCGTCCATTTTTAAACGAAGAGAAAAATAGAATGAATAGCGGGCGCGTGCGTCCGCTTTTTTGACAGAAGGAGTCAGTTATGAAAATTTTAGCGCTGGGAGATATTGTATCACAGCCGGGGCTGCATACGGTTAGCCGTCTGCTGCGCAAGATTCGCAAGGAATATGGCATTGATTTTGTGATTGCAAACGGCGAAAATGCGTCTGGCGTAGGCATTACACCGAGTCAGGCAGAGGATATCTTTGCGGCAGGTGCAGATGTCATTACACTGGGAAATCATGTGTTTCATAAGCGGCAGATCGTTCCGTATCTGGACGACTGCGCGTACATCCTGCGTCCGGCAAATCAGGCACCACAGCAGCCGGGGCGCGGCTGGGGGATCTATGACTGCTTGGGTTACCGTCTGCTTGTGATCAATTTGATTGGTCGGTGCGAAATGGCATTTGGACCGGATAACCCATTTTTGCTCGTGGATCGCATTCTGCACGATCAAAAGGGCAAGTATGATATTGCAGTGTGTGAGTTCCATGGCAGCGCAACGAGTGAGAAACTGGCAATGGGATTTTATCTCGATGGCAGATGCAGTGCAGTCTATGGCACACATACCCATGTACAGACAGCAGACGAGCGTGTCAACCCTAAGGGAACGGGCTATATCACAGACCTTGGCATGACAGGTCCACTGTGGTCGGTGCTTGGCGTGGAGCCGGAGCAGTCGATCGCAATGTTCCGCGGTGACTTGACCGAGTATTTTCGTGCAGCATCGGGAGAGACTGCGCTCATGGGTGCGATCTTTGATATTGATACCGCAACGGGAAAGTGTAAGTCGGTGACACGTGTATTTGAGCGCATGGAGCACAAATAAACAAAGAATAAGGTCGAAAGCAATGCTTTCGACCTTTTCATCTGCAAAATGAAATTTTAGAGAGAGATCACCTGATCGCGTGCAGGTCCAACGCCCAGCATGGAAACACGGCAGCCACAAATCTTTTCGAGCTCCTTAATATAGCTCTGGATGGACTGCGGCAGTTCCTCGAATGTACGGCATCCGGTGATATCCTCGTCGAAGCCGTCAAACTCTTCGTAAATTGGCGTGCAGTGTTCAAGATCTGCAAAGTTTGCAGGGAACTCCTCAATGCGCTTACCGTTCATTTCGTAAGCGACACAAACCTTGAGCTTGGGCAGACCACGCAGCGGATCAATCTTGTTAATAACCATTTCAGTTACGCCGTTGACGCGTACCGCATAGCGTGCAATCACGGCATCAAACCAACCGGTGCGGCGCGGGCGTCCGGTCACGGTACCAAATTCGCCGCCTGCCTTGCGGATATAATCGCCCGTCTCGTCGAACAGCTCGGTCGGGAACGGACCCTTGCCAACGCGGGTGGTGTAGCTCTTGAAGATACCTATGATATCACTGATTGCAGTCGGTCCAACACCGGAACCGATACAGCAGCCGCCAGCAACTGGATGGGAAGAGGTAACATAAGGATACGTACCCATATCGAGATCAAGCAGGGTACCCTGTGCGCCCTCGAAGAGCACAAACTTGCCTGCCTTGACTGCGTCATAGGTCAGGATAGAAGTGTCCGTCACATGCTTGCGCAGACGATCTGCATAGCCGCGGTATTCTTCCAGAACGGATTCAATATCAATCGGCTCGCCGCCATAGACACCCGTGATGACCTGATTTTTGCGTGTACAAGCCGCGCGCATTACTTCTTCAAAGCAATCAGGATCAATGAAATCGTGCATACGAACACCGATGCGCTCGGATTTATCCATATAGGTCGGTCCAATGCCCTTTTTTGTTGTGCCAATATCGTCGCCGCCACGTGCCTGCTCAGACAGCGCATCCAGAGTTAAATGCCACGGAAGCACACAGTGACAGCGCGCATCAATAAACAGCTTGTCCGCAGAAATGCCCTTTTCGGTCAGACCATCGATCTCGCGCAGGATATTACGTGGGTCTACGACCACACCCGGCCCAATGACATTGATGCAGTCAGGGTATAAAATGCCGGAGGGAATGAGCTGTAATTTGTATTTCTCGTCGTCTACTACAACGGTGTGTCCAGCATTGTTGCCGCCTTGGCTGCGTACCACCAGATCTGCATGTGCCGCAAAAATATCAATGAATTTGCCCTTGCCTTCGTCGCCCCACTGAGCACCTAAAATAACTTTGCCAGGCATGATATAAGCCCCTTTCGTGAATGAAAAATCATAGAATATATAATTTAAAAGATACGGATTTATTATACAGCAGGCATTTACCCAGCACAATAGAAAATGATAAAAAAATATGGTGCGGTCACTTCTTTGGGAAAATCAGACTTTTTCAGTAGGGAAAACGAGTGGGATTCTGGTATTCCTTACAAAATCCTAAGAAAGATCGTGTTCCATCAAAACTAGTTGGCACATACAAAATATACTGCTATAATAGAAAAGAACAAAAATAGAAGAAATCGTTCAGGAGGAGAAGCATGATACACTATTTGGATAATTCAGCAACGACAATGGTACTGCCCGAGGCGCGAGAGGCGGCAGTCCATGCGATGTGTGAAGCGTTTGGCAACCCATCCTCCTTGCATGCGATGGGCATTGATGCGGCACGCAGCCTAAAAGAAAGCCGCGAAACCGTAGCGGCAGTGATGGGATGCACAGCGGCAGAGCTGTATTTTGTTTCGGGCGGTACGGAGGGCATCAATACCGCGATCTTTGGCGCGGCACGCAAAAACCGCCATCTGGGAAAACATATCATCACAACGACCATTGAACACGCGGCAACCACGCAGGCTTGCAAGCGTCTGGAAAGCCAAGGATATACCGTAACCTATATCGCGCCAGATGCAGAGGGGCATATTGCGGCGCAGGAGATTATAGACGCCTGCAAAGCAGATACCATTTTGGTCACTATGATGCTGGTGAACAATGAGGTCGGGACGGTACTGCCAGTTGCCGAAGTGGGCAAGGCACTGAGGCAAAAGTGCCCACAAGCCCTGTTTCATATTGATGCGGTGCAGGGACTGTTCCGCGTGCCGCTGACCCCGAAAAAGTGGAACTGTGACCTCATGAGTGTGAGCGGACATAAAATCGGAGCACCCAAGGGCATTGGCGCGTTCTATATGAAGCGTGAAGTTCGCCTTGCGCCGTATATTGTAGGCGGCGGGCAGGAGAGCGGATTCCGTTCAGGCACCGAGCCAATGCCGCAGATCGCAGCGTTTGCAGCGGCATGTAAGGTGCGCAGTGCAAATCTCGAACAAGACCTTGCACATGTTGCAGAACTCAAAGCCTATCTGACCGAACAGATGAAACAGCGTTTGCCGTGGGCAAAATGGAATGGTGCACCGGATGTGCCGCATGTGGTGAACTTCTCCTTGCCGGGCTGCAAGAGTGAAGTCATGCTGCGTGTGCTGGAATCCAAAAAGGTCTTTGTATCTGCGGGTTCGGCGTGTTCCAAGGGAAAAGAAAGCCATGTGCTGCATGCAATGGGATTGGACAAGGCGCGGATCGACAGTGCACTCCGTGTCTCGTTTGCACCACAGAATACGCGAGAAGATATTGATGCGCTCATAGATGGACTGGAAGCTGGCGCAAAGATGTTAAGACGGAAATAAGAAAGGAATTATTATGAGAGAAGTTTTACTGCTAAAGTGCGGAGAGATTGTATTAAAGGGTTTGAACCGCAAAAAGTTTGAAGATCGTCTACTGGGCAACCTCAAGCGCAGATTGAAGCAATTTGGAGATTGCGTGGTTAGTCTGCGTCAGTCGGTCATCTATGTGGAAATTCCGGAGATCGTAGACGGCGATGCGGTTATGGAAGCCGTGGAAAAGGTGTTCGGCATTGCGCTCATCTGCCGTGCGGCGGTGTGCGAAAAGACGCTGGAGTCCATGCAGGAGACTGCGGAAACTTATCTTGCTGATTACATTGCACGTGCGCAGTCCTTTAAGGTGGAGACCAAGCGCGGCGATAAGCGTTTCCCGATGACCTCCATTCAGGTATCCCAGTACATTGGCGGCGAACTGGCACAGAAGTACCACTTGAAGCCAGACATGCACAATCCGGAACTGACCATTCACTTCGAGATTCGTGAGCAGTACGCATTCGTCCATGCAGGTCCGGTACAGGGTGCAGGCGGTATGCCAGTTGGCACCAATGGTCGTGCAGCACTGCTGCTGTCCGGTGGTATTGACTCTCCGGTTGCAGGCTATATGATGTGCAAGCGCGGACTGGAACTGATTGGCATTCACTTCTTTAGCTATCCCTATACCTCAGACCGCGCAAAGGAAAAGGTATTTGAGTTGGGACGCAAGCTGACTGCATATTGCGGAAAGATGCCTGTACTGGTCGTACCGTTCACCAAGATTCAGGAAGAGATTCGTGACAAGTGCCATGAGGAGCTGTTTACCCTCATTATGCGCCGCTTTATGATGCGCATTGCCGAGCAGCTGGCGGTACAGTATGACTGTGGTGGTCTGATTACAGGCGAAAGTTTGGGGCAGGTGGCAAGCCAGACCATGCCGGCAATGGCAGTTACCAATGCCGTTTGTGAGATCCTTCCGGTATTCCGTCCAGTGATCGGCATGGACAAGGAAGAAATCGTGCAGATCGCGCGCAAGATTGATACTTTTGAGACTTCGATCCTGCCATATGAGGATTGCTGCACGGTATTTACACCAAAGCACCCGAACACTAAGCCCAAGATGTACAAAATCTTGGAGGCTGAGGCAAATCTGGACGTGGAACAGCTCGTTGCAGAGGCGGTTGCAGGAACCGAGCGGGTTCTGGTGTAATTGTTTCCGCATCAAAGGCGGACTAGATACAAATTTTATCAAGCTTTGATACAGTTATGATCGTATTAGGCACAGAAATGTGTTATCCTATTGATAGGCGTTTGACACAGCAGAGGAAAGAGGAAGATTGCACATGAAAGCAGAACTCATTGCAGTTGGAACCGAGATCTTACTCGGAGATATTGTAAATACAGATGCACAGGTAATCTCACAGGGGTTATCTGAGTTAGGCATCGATGTGTATTATCAGACCGTGGTGGGAGACAATCCCGAGCGCTTGGAGCGCGTCATCCGTGAAGCCAAAGAGCGTGCGGATATCATCATCACGACAGGCGGTCTGGGACCAACATTGGACGACTTAACCAAGGAGACACTGGCGCATGTATTCGGCAAGGGACTTGTGCTGCATCAGCAATCCCTTGACCATATTCGCCGTTTCTTTGCAGAAATTGGGCGCGAAATGACAGCGAACAATGAAAAGCAGGCGTGGCTTCCGGAAGGCTGTGTGCCGCTGCACAATGACTGGGGCACTGCACCAGGATGTGCATTTGAAGCAGATGGAACACATGTGATCATGCTGCCGGGACCACCGCGCGAGTGTGAGCCGATGTTCCGTTACCGTGCAATGCCGTATCTATATCCGCTTGCGGGCGGCTGCATCGTTTCACACAATGTGCGCGTGTTTGGGTTGGGTGAGTCGGCAATGGAGGACATTTTGCACAATGAAATGGCGACGATGACCAACCCCACCATTGCACCTTATGCAAAAACCAGCGAGTGCTTTGCACGTATCACTGCCAAGGCAGATACCCAAGAAGAGGCAGAGCAAATGCTGAAGCCTGTGGTCGATCGGGTGGTTTCTGCATTGGGTGAATATGTATACGGTGTGGATGTGGATTCCCTCGAGCAGGTAGTCGGAAAAATGCTGACTGAGCGTGGCATGACGCTGTCCGTTGCGGAGAGCTGCACAGGCGGTTTGGTGTCCAAGCGGATTACGGATCTGCCAGGCGCTTCGGCATATTATAAGGGTGGTGTATGCTCATATGCCAACGAAGTGAAGATGGCGGTGCTTGG
The DNA here is from genome assembly GCA_020025885.1 of Butyricicoccus sp. GTDB lineage: Bacteria > Bacillota > Clostridia > Oscillospirales > Butyricicoccaceae > Butyricicoccus. Next base: position 15,415 of record JAHHRJ010000011.1, read on the forward strand.
TGTTTCTGCTGAAACACTGGAGTCCGTAGGTGCAGTTTCACCCGAAGTTGCCGAGCAGATGGCGCGAGGCGTTGCAAAATGTATGGATACGGATGTAGGTGTCGGCATTACAGGTATTGCAGGACCAGACGGTGGAAGCGAACAAAAACCAGTTGGTTTGGTGTATATCAGTGTTTGGATGGAGGGAAAGCAGCAGACACATAAAATGCATGGCAGCCTTGGACGTGATCGTGTGCGCAATCAGGCGGCTTCTACGGCGCTTGATATGATTCGCCGGATGCTGCTTCAAGGCACAAATTAAGAGAGTTTTTAAAAGGTATATAAAAAATGTCCAGTGTTCGCAGAAAATGCGAAATATCACTGGACTTTTTTTCATAGAAGTTGTATAATCTATATAGTAAAAATGAATTTTACTTCGTATAAACTGTGGAAAACAACAATAAAAACACAAAGGCGAAGGAAAAAACTGGAAAAATGAGGAAAATACGCAAAAATGCGTATTTAGAGGGAGATGAACGCATGGCTTTGCAAGCAAAGGTAAGCAAAAAAGAAGATCATGCAGCTGTGTTTCGATCTGGTTGCGATTGTCGCGCCTATGAGTTTATGGGAGCACATCCAGAAACCTGTGATGATCAGCAAGGCTATCGCTTTTCGGTGTTTGCACCAGAAGCAGTAGAAGTTTCTGTTATGGGAGAATTTAACGGATGGAGTCGGGATGCGCACAGAATGCAGCGCGACGAACTCGGCATTTGGGAGTGTTTTATTCCGGGTGTCAAGCAGTATGATTCTTATAAATATTCCATCCATACAAAAGATGGACAGTTCTTCGATAAAGCCGATCCATATGGATTCCATTCGGAGACTCGTCCGGCAAATGCCTCCAAAACCTATGACCTAGCCGGCTATGAATGGCATGATGGGGGCTGGATGAAGTGGCGCGGAGAGCACCTGCCCTATACCGCACCAGTCAATATTTATGAGGTACATATGGGCTCATGGAAACGCCATGAGGACGGCAATTTTTATTCCTATCGTCAGCTTGCAGATGAGCTTGTCCCTTATGTTAAGGAGATGGGATACACCCATATTGAATGTATGCCGCTCACCGAGCATCCCTTTGATGGCTCTTGGGGCTATCAGGTCAGCGGATATTTTGCCGCGACTTCGCGCTATGGTACGCCGCATGACCTCATGTATTTTGTGGATACCTGCCATCAGGCGGGAATTGGCGTCATTATGGACTGGGTTCCGGCGCACTTCCCAAAAGATGGACATGGACTTGTGGAGTTTGACGGCTCTTACCTCTATGAATATGCCGATCCGCTCAAGATGGAGCACAGAGAATGGGGCACACGCGTTTTTGACTATGGCAAGGTTTCCGTGCGCAATCTCTTGTTTTCCTCTGCCATGTTCTGGGTAGAGCAGTTCCATATCGACGGTCTGCGCGTAGATGCAGTCGCTTCTATGCTGTATCTGGATTATAACCGCAATGACGGTTGGCGTCCCAATATTTATGGCGGACGCGAAAATCTGGAGGCAGTCGATTTCCTGAGACTGCTCAATGAATCCATTTTGACCGATCATCCAGATGTGATGATGATTGCGGAAGAGTCTACCGCATGGCCTTTGGTTACAAAGCCAGTAAGCGTTGGCGGATTGGGCTTTAACTTTAAGTGGAACATGGGCTGGATGAATGATATGCTGTGTTATGTCTCTGCTGACCCATTCTTCCGCAAGGATATGCATGATAAAATCACCTTCTCCTTTATGTATGCGTTTTCCGAAAACTATATTTTGCCGCTGTCCCATGATGAGGTCGTACATGGCAAGAAGTCTCTGATCGATAAGATGCCAGAGCCGTATGGAAATAAATTTGCATCCCTGCGTGCGCTCTATGGCTATATGATGGCACATCCAGGCAAAAAGATGCTGTTCATGGGCGGCGAGTTTGCACAGTTTAGCGAGTGGAACGAAGCCCATGGGCTGGACTGGATGCTGTTGGACTATGATGCACACCGCCAGATGCAGACTTATGTCAAGGCGCTCAATGCGGCGTATCTTGCGAACAAGCAGTTCTGGGAAAATGATATGGACTGGCAGGGCTTTGCGTGGATCTCACATGATGACAACCGCAACAACATCATTGCATTCCGCCGCATTGCATCGGACGGCTCCGACCTCATTTGCGTTGTGAATTTTGCACCTGTTTACCACGAGAGCTATCGCATTGGCGTACCATATGCGGGTACATATGAGGAGATCTTCACCTCAGATGCTGTGGAATTTGGTGGAACAGGCGTGAAAAATGGCAAGGTGCGCTCTAAGGCGGCAGCTTCTGTGCTGGAGCCTGTTCTGGATGAAGCCGGAAAGAAGATCGCGCCAACGCTGCATGGCTATGCGGATCTCATTGATCTGGAGATCGCGCCGCTGTCTGCGATCTATCTAAAGGGCAAGCCGCGTGCTGCACGCAAGCCAAAGGCAACGCCTGCCAAGAAGACAAGCAAAGCGGAAACGCAGGGCAAACGCACAAAGACAACTGCACGCCGCACCCGAAAAGGCTAATTACCAACTACCTGCAAACCATGCAGGGGGGCTAGGGCGTATCTGAAAACAAAGAAATCGACAAATTTTTCGCAGTGAGTGCGTAGATGCAAGGCAAAAAACGCAGCAGATGTCGCGCGTTGTAGAAAAAGACCTGAATTTTGAAATTTCAGATAGCCTCTAATATAAAACTGAGATTAAGAAACGGAGAAGAATCATGTATCGGAAAAAAGAATGCGTTGCGATGCTGCTGGCAGGCGGACAAGGAAGCAGACTCTATGTTCTCACAACAAAGGTAGCAAAGCCTGCCGTTCCGTTTGGTGGAAAATATCGCATTATTGATTTTCCCTTGTCCAACTGTGTCAATTCTGGCATTGATACCGTTGGTGTGCTGACCCAGTATGAGCCGCATGTGCTGAATGCGTACATTGGATCGGGTCAGACTTGGGATCTTGACCGCATGCGCGGTGGTGTTTACACTCTGCCGCCATATCAGCGCGGCAAGGGCTCTGAGTGGTACAAGGGCACAGCAAATGCAATCTATCAGAACATTGAGTTCGTAGATGAGTATGATCCGGAATATGTGCTCATTCTGTCGGGCGACCATATCTATAAAATGAACTACAACAAGATGCTCAAGCACCATAAGCAGATGGGTGCTGATGCAACAATCGCGGTTATGGATGTACCGCTCGCGGAGGCTTGCCGCTTCGGTATTATGAACTGCGATGAAGACGGTACCGTCTATGAGTTTGAAGAGAAACCGAAGGAGCCAAAGAGCACACTCGCTTCTATGGGCATCTATATTTTTAGCTGGAAGAAGCTGCGCAAATATCTCACCGAGGACGAGGCAAATGAAAATTCCTCCAATGACTTTGGTAAGGATATCATTCCGGCTATGCTGAATGCAGGGGAAAAGATGGTTTCCTACCGCTTTGATGGATATTGGAAGGATGTTGGTACGATCGAATCGCTGTGGGAGGCAAACATGGATCTGCTGTCTCCAAAGTCGGGACTGAACCTCACCGATGACAGCTGGAAGATTTATGGACGTAATAACGGTGCGCCCCCGCATTTTACCAGCAAGCAGGCGAAGGTGACTCATTCTCTGATCTCGGAAGGCTGCGAGATCTATGGCAATGTTTCAGAGTCTGTCCTTTTCTCTGATGTTGTGATCGAGAAGGATGCAACGGTCGAGTATTCGATCTTAATGCCGGGCGCTGTGGTGAAAAGCGGTGCAACGGTACGCTACGCGATCATCGCAGAAGATGCACAGATTTGTTCAGGCGCTTCGGTTGGTGCACCGCCGAGTGAAGATGCAGCCGAGGATTGGGGCGTTGCAGTTGTCGCCGCAGGTGTTCGGATTGGAGAAAATGCCAAGCTGGGCGCGAAAGAAATGGCGGGCGAAGATCTGCCAGATCAGAAATCTTGAAGGAGACGTGACGCAACATGAAAAATATTCTGGGTCTGATTATTGCTTTTGATACCGATAATGATTTGAGAGAGCTGACCGAGCACCGCACCGTAGCGGCGGTACCATTCGGCGGAAGATATCGCATCGTAGACTTTATGCTGTCCAATATGGTCAATTCTGGTATTTATAAAATTGGTCTTTTGATGAAGGATAAATACCAGTCACTCATTGATCACATTGGAAACGGAAAGGATTGGGACTTGTCGCGCAAGAATGCAGGCATCACACTGCTTCCGCCGTATTCCTATTCCAAGAAGGCTTCTCCGCTTGTAACGGGCGAATACCGCGGCAAGATCGACGCGCTGGCAGGGGCGATCGACTACCTGCAAAAGAACCGTGCAGATTATGTCGTGCTGGCAGACGGTGATCTCATTGCGAATATCCCGATGGATGAAGTCGTTGAGGCGCATGAGCAAAGCGGCAATGATATTACGATGGTCGTTGCCAAGCATAACAAAGAAAATCCGTTTACTACATACTGCGAAATGAACCGCAAGCGTGAGATCGTGGATATCCGCGTGGGTAACAACAACGACGGTAAGTGCAAATATTCCGCGCTGGGCGTGTATGTCATGAGCCGCCAATATCTCATTCATCTGATTGCAGATTGCGTGACCCACAACTGCACGCACTTTGAGCGTGAGCTGCTGACCCGCGCTCTGACAGAGAGCAACATCGGTGCGTATGTATTCAACGAATATAACATTAAGGTATTTGATGCCAAGGATTACTTCCAAGCAAATATGGATATTTTGGACAACGAGTGCAGAAACGAACTGTTCCTGCGCACCCGTCCGATCTTTACCCGTATTTATGATGAGTCTCCAGCGTATTATGGAGATAAGGCGGAAGTTTGTGACAGTTTGGTTGCAGACGGTTGCCATATTGAAGGATGCGTGGTCAACTCGATCCTGTTCCGTGATGTGCTGATCGAAAAGGATGCAGAGATCAAAAATTCGATCATCATGGAAAATGGACGGATCTTGTCCGGATCATCGCTGGCACATATCGTACTAGACCGCGGCGTTACCATTCGAGAGGGACGCACGATGATGGGACATGAGAATTATCCGGTCGTGATTGCAAAACGCTCGGTAATTTAAAATAGGATTGTCCTGATTCTTTACTTGAACGTACTGCTTGTAAGCGGGAGCATCCAAACAGTGGAGGCTCCCGCTGATTTGTTTTTTGGAGTGATAACTATGAAAATTATGTTTGCCGCTTCTGAGGTTGCACCGTTTATTAAGACGGGCGGTCTTGGAGACGTCATGGGTGCATTACCGCCAGCACTGGCAGCCGCAGGGCATGATGTACGCGTATTCTGCCCACTGTATCGCGCGATCGGGGCAGGTTGGCGCAAGGAAATGACCGACGTACAGCATGTTTATGTACAGCTTAGCTGGCGCAACCAGTATTGTGGTATTTTTTCGCTGGAAAAAGATGGCGTAACCTATTATTTTATTGATAATGAATATTATTTTGCACGCAAACAGATCTATGGAGAGTATGACGATGCAGAACGCTTTGCATTTTTCAGCAAAGCAGTGCTGGATATTCTGCCAGAGCTGAAGTGGAAACCGGATGTCATTCATACAAACGACTGGCAGACCGCGCTTGTTCCGGTGTATTATAACTTGATGTTTGCCGCGCGTCCTGAATATCAGGGCATCAAAACCGTATTTACCATCCATAATATCGCATTCCAAGGACGCTTTAGGCGCGATGTGCTGGAGTACGTTATGGGCATTGACGATGCGCATTACCGCTCCGGCTTTATGGTCATGGACGGAGACGTCAACCTCATGAAAGCTGCGATCTTGGCAGCGGGTGCGGTGACAACGGTGTCGCCAAGCTATGCAGAAGAGATCCAGACACCGTATTATGGCTGCCGTTTGAATTCCATTTTACAGGATAACAGCTATAAACTGCACGGCATTCTAAACGGCATTGATATGGATGCATTTAATCCAGCAACTGATCCGGCACTCTGCAAGACGTATACCGATCTTATGGGCAAGCAGGTCAATAAGGAAGAGCTGCTTTCCCTCTGTGGTTTGGAGGGTGATGCAGATACACCGATTATTGGTATGGTGGGCAGACTCACTGACCAGAAGGGACTCGATCTTGTGGAGGCGGTACTGGATGATATCCTGCAAGATGATGTGCGGCTGGTTGTGCTGGGCAAGGGCGATTGGCGATATGAGCAGATGTTCTTAGATGCAAAACGACGCCACCCAGATAAGATATCGGTATCCCTGTTATTTTCTGCGGAGCTTGCAAATAAAATCTATGCAGGGTCGGATCTGTTCCTGATGCCGTCTAAAACTGAGCCATGCGGACTTGCACAGATGATCGCGCTGCGCTATGGTACGATCCCCATCGTGCGTGAAACGGGCGGACTCAAGGACACCATCACGGCGTTTGTGGATTATCTGGGCACAGGAAACGGATTTACATTCTTTAGCTACAATGCACATGACATGCTCCATGTGATCCGTGAGGCGTGCGGCGTGTATCGCCATAACCGTGCAGCGTGGGAGTATCTGGTGCAAAACGGCATGGAAAGTGATTTCGGCTGGGCAAAATCTGCTGAAAAATATGTTGAGGTCTACCGATCCATTTGATATGATAGTAGAGAGGGCAAAAGGCTGTCCGGTATCGCGGACAGAGGGTAAAATCTAAGGTGCATGTCCTTGGATTTTGAAAATTTCATGTCGCTTCGCTCCAAAATAAAAAGGGCGCAGTGACTTTTTTGACAAGCTGAGCAAAGACTTTTTTGAAAGTCTTTGCTTTCAGCAGAATGTGATTTTGCGAGAGTCGGAGCACGTTCGACTTTGGCAAAAGCATTTTCCAAAGGAGTACACGTATGTTTCATCAAACCATTTATGCGTCTCGTGACACGCGCTGCAAGGAGCCATTTGGTGCAGCAACTGCGGGTCAGACGATTCGCTTTTCTATTTTTCCACATCGGGAAACCTATCTGCGTCAGGCAGTTTTATATATTGCAGTAGATGGACAAGAGCCGCAGCCGTACCCAATGGTTTGGGATGGACTGTTCGGAGAATATGATCGCTATACAGTAGAATTTACCCCTGAGACACCAGATCTATATTGGTATTATTTTTCAGTTGCCGGAAAAGAGCAACAAAACATTTATATCTGCCGCGGTGCAGGCGGAATTGGATATGAAAGCAATCAGCCAGAAAATTATTATCAGCTGACCGTATACAATGCACACTATGCAGTTGCGGACTGGTTCGGTAAGGGCATTACGTATAATATTTTTCCAGATCGCTTTTGCCGCACTGAGATCCCACAGGATTCAGGATATCGGGATACCCGTGTTGTGCATGATAATTGGAATGAAACGCCTGTTTACCAGCCCAATGAGAACGGAGAAATTCTCAACAATGACTTCTTTGGCGGCAGCTTAAAAGGCGTGCTGTCTAAACTTGATTATTTAGAGTCTCTGCATGTGCAGACTATTTATTTCAATCCGATCTTTGAGGCATATTCCAACCATCGATATGATACTGGAAACTACAAGTGCATCGATCCTATGATGGGCACGGAGGAAGATTTCAAGACTCTGTGTGCTGAGGCGAAAAAGCGCGGCATGCGTGTGATTCTGGATGGTGTATTCAGTCACAATGGATACGACAGCCTGTACTTCAATGCACGCGGACACTATGACAGCGTGGGTGCCTTCCAGTCGAAGGAGTCCCCATACTATGAGTGGTATGACTTTTCTAATTGGCCTAGGGAGTATGCTTCGTGGTGGGGCATCTACACCTTGCCGCAGGTCAATGAGTTAAATCCCAAGTATTTGGACTACATCGTAGAAGATGAAGACAGCGTCATTCGCCGTTGGCTGCGTTTGGGTGCTTCGGGCTGGCGGCTCGATGTTGCGGACGAATTGCCGGACGAATTTATCGCAAGGCTGAATGCTGCGGCACGCAGGGAAAAGCCGGATGCACTCGTTGTTGGTGAAGTGTGGGAGGATGCGTCCAACAAGATCAGCTACTCTGTGCGCCGCCGCTATTTTCAGGGCGGTGAGCTGGACAGCGTGATGAACTACCCGCTCCGTGATGGCATTCTGAGCTTCCTTGGCGGTGCACCTGCACAGGATTTTGCAGAGAAGATGGAGTGCCTGCGCGAAAATTATCCGCGTGCGGTATTCTATAACCTTATGAATATCATTGGTACCCATGATACGCCGCGTGCGCTGACTGTTATGGGCGCAAAGCCAGAGGACTGGAGCGGCAGTCGGGAACACCGTGCGGCGACTCGTTTGATGGGCGATGCACTGATCGCCGCAAGAAAGAAGATGTTTCTTGCGGCAGTCATTCAGTTTACCATGCCGGGATCTCCGACGATCTACTATGGAGATGAAGCGGGCGTGCAGGGCTTTGAAGATCCATTCAACCGCCGCACCTATCCATGGGGCGGTGAGGATGGTTCGCTGCTCACATTTTATCGCAAGCTGGCTGAGGTGCGTGCAAACAACAGTGCACTGACAAGCGGTGATCTTACATTCTTACAGGCAACCAAGGATGGACTGCTGGTGTTTGAGCGTTTTGATAAAGAGACGCGTATTTGGATCGCAGTCAATCGCGATGAAAATGAAATTGTTTTGCGTTTGCCTTGCCATGTGGCAGAAGAACTCTTGACGGGCAAGCAATATGAGCCAGCAGAGTCAGATGAGTTTGCCATCCGAATTTCAGGACAGACTGCAATGATTTTACGTGCAACCGAGTGAAAGGAGACTGCATATGGATTTTACAGAAAAGAAAGTCGATGAAACATATTGTTTCCGTGGAAGAATTATCAATACACGTGTGGACAATATCATCCTGCCAAACGGAAAGCCAAGTATGCGAGAGGTCTGTGAGCACCCTGGCGGCGTTGGTGTACTGCCCATCTGGGAAGATGGAACGGTAACACTGGTGCGCCAGTTCCGTTATCCATTCGGTGAGACCATGCTGGAAATTCCGGCAGGTAAGCTCGATCATGGTCCAGACGAGGATCACTACACTTGCGGCGTGCGTGAGCTCAAAGAGGAAACCGGATGCACCGCAGATGAAGTTGTCTATCTTGGCTGTATTTATCCATCTCCCGGTTTTTCTGATGAAGTGACCCACCTCTATGCGGCACGTGGACTGCATCAGGGCGAGATCGAACTGGACGAAGGCGAATTTTTAGAGCTGGTACGTATGCCGATCAAGGAGCTGGAACAGCGCATTGCAGACGGCGAAGTGTGTGATGCAAAGACGGTTGCGGCAATGTATCAGGCACGGATCAAAGGGTTTTTATAAAGAACGGAGGGGAGTCCTCTATGGCAAAGACCATACTGGTAGTGGAAGATGAAAAGGATATTGCCAATATCATCATCTTTAATTTGGAGCGAAATGGATTTGAAACGCTGGAGGCAAATGATGGACCGACTGGACTCAAGCTTGCGCTGGAAAGTGCACCGGATTTGATTCTGCTCGACGTGATGCTGCCCGGCATTGACGGTTTTGAGATCTGCCGACAGGTCAGAGCACAGTCCCAAGTCCCGATCATTATGCTGACGGCGCGCGAGGAAGAGACCGACAAAATTTTAGGGCTGGAACTTGGCGCGGATGACTACGTGACAAAGCCGTTCTCAAACCGTGAGCTGATCGCGCGCATTAAGGCAAATATGCGGCGTTTCTCAGAGTTACCTGCGGTGCAGGAGAAGGAAACTGTGCGCGGGATCAAAATTGTGGAAGAAAGTGCAGCGGTCTACAAGGACGGCAAGCCGCTCGATCTTTCGGTGCGTGAGTTTGATATCCTGTCCTACCTTGCGGCAGAGCCTGGGCGCGTGGTGTCCCGTGAAGAGCTGATGGAAAAGGTTTGGGGCTTTGAATATTATGGCGATCTGCGTGCAGTCGATGTTGCCATTCGCCGTCTGCGCGAGAAAATAGAGGACGAACCGGCACAGCCACGTTATATCATCACAAAGCGAGGTCTCGGCTATTACTTTGCTAGAAATTAAACGAATATACCAGATAGCGGCGCGTTTCGCGCCGCTCAGCGTGTCAAAAAAGTCACTGCACCCTTTTTATTTTGGAGCGAAGCGACCTTAAATTTTCAAAATCCAAGGACATGCGCCTTGAGTTTTGCCCGCGACCCGCGCAAACGTGCGCGAAACCGAGGGTATCAGAGCCGGTTTCTATCGGAACTGTCTCTGTATCTAGGGGGACTGGATTCCCATGGAAAGGCTGTCAAAGTTCTTTGACAGCCTCAGCGGCGCGTTTCGCGCCGCTCGGTTTGTTTATAAAAAAGTCTTTTCACCGCGATGCGGTATTACAGAAAGCCCTTGAAGGAGAACGGCTATGTTTCGCAGTCTGCATATGAAACTGGTGCTGATCTTGATTTTGCTGATTGTCTCCGTTATGGCGGTCATGGGCACTTTCCTTGTCAACAGCGTTGGAAGTTACTATTTGAATGACTTCCAGACACAGATCGAAAGTGTGATGACCGGAAACGGAAATGAAACCTTGCTTTCATTGGAGCAGGCGGCACAACAAGCAGATGCACCAATACGGATCATGAATATTTTGGATGCCTTTACCGCGCAGCTGGGCATTGACAAATACCACCGAAATAGCTGTGTGTTGGATGAAAACGGTACGTTTTTAACGGGTTCCAATGAGGCACTTGCCGGAGAACTGGTGCGCACCCCCAATATCGTCACGGCAATGGGCGGAGAAGTTGGACATGCTGGCACGACGATTGATGGTTATATGGATTATGCCATTCCGCTCAGCATCCAGAAGGATGGCACACCGCGATATATCGTCTATATCATGGACGACAAGCGCGAAATCCGCGATCTGGCGTGGAGCTTTTTTGGCATCGTGCTCAAGGCGATGACATTCGGATTGCTGGTTGCTGTGCTGCTTAGTTTCCTGCTGTCCAAGACTATAACAACACCGATTGAAAATATTCGTACCCGCGCACAGATGGTGGCGGCGGGCGATTTCAGTCATCGGCTGGATATCCAGTCGAACGACGAGATCGGTGAGCTGACCGCAACCTTTAACCACATGGCAGACCGTCTGCATGATACGCTGGAAGAGGTGGCAGGTGAGCGCGATAAGCTCAACACCATCTTTTTGCATATGACAGATGGCGTTGCAGCATTCAGTGCGGACGGCAGACTGATTCATATGAACCCAGCGACCGAAGAACTGCTCGGTGTGTCTTTCCGCGAGGATGCACATTTTAACGATCTGTTTGAGGGCATGGACGTTCCGACCCTCAAAATGGCAGGAGAGCAGGGCTTTGTGCAGATGGAAATGGTGCGCGTTGGGCGTACGCTGTCTGTCCTGTTTGCGCCTTATGGTACGACGGATGCAGAGCGGGGCATTGTTGCAGTCATCCATGATATTACGGAACAGCGCAAGCTGGATGACGCGCGGCGCGAGTTTATTGCCAATGTATCGCACGAGCTGCGCACACCACTGACCAATATTAAGAGCTACACGGAAACGCTCATAGATGCAGTCGGGGAATTGCCGCCAGATACGGAGGTCAAGTTCCTGTCCGTCATTGCAGGTGAAACCGATCGCATGACGCGTATTGTAAAGGATCTTCTGACCCTGTCTAAGCTGGACTGCGGCAAGATGGATCTGCATTTCCGCCGCTTTTCTATGAAGAATATGCTGGAGAGCGTATACAATGCAATGGCACTGGAAGCAGGAAACAATGGGCATGAACTGCGGATGGAGACACGCGGCAAGCTGCCCGAAATGAACGGTGACCGCGAACGCTTGGAGCAGGTGGTCATCAATATTCTGTCCAATGCGGTCAAGTATACGCCGTCGGGTGGTCACATCCTATTGACCGGTATTCGGAGAGACGACAGCCATGTTGTCATTCGGGTCAAAGATGACGGTATGGGAGTCCCCAAGGAGGATATTCCGCGCCTGTTTGAGCGTTTTTATCGCGTGGACAAGGCACGTTCCCGCGCAAAGGGCGGCAGCGGATTGGGTCTTGCGATTGCAAAGGAAATGGTAGAGGCACATCAGGGAACAATCTATCTGGACAGCAAGCTGGATGAGGGAACGACGGTGACGATCACCCTGCCAACCACGCTGCCTGCGGATGATGAAGGAATGCTATGAAAAGCCAAAAGTCACAAAGTCAACTGAAGAATATCGCCAAGAATGCGGCGCTTTTGTCTTTGACCATTCTACTGGTGCTGCTGACGGCACTCGGCTGGGTGCATGATCTAAGTCTGACCGATATCCCCACCGATTCTTGGCTGGGACGCATGTATATTAGTCTCAGTTATGGTGAGGCAGGCGGGTTTGAACTGCGTTCGGGTGAGATCCCCGCGGCACTGCCAGCAGAATTTGCAGTGCGCACCGGAGAGGAAATGCGCGGCGCACAGTATAATGAAATTGCGGTGCGCTCCTTTTTGACGACCTATAAATCGCAGCTGAGCACTGCACTCAGCAGCGTGACAACGCTGCATACGATGCCGGAAGAGGACTATCAACAGGCACTGCGTATGTCTGGGCTTTATCTGCGTTATGATAGCCGCATTCCGCTTTCACTGGCGACCAACTGGGTAGGCGGCAGTTACCATGCAGAACAAGACCCAATCGTGCGTTCCATTTTCTTGGGGCAAGATGGCAGCCTTTGGGTGCGCACAGATACCCATGCAGTATATGGCGCGAAGGTTAGACCACTGGAGGGCAGCTTATCTGCCACGGATCTTGCAGGAACGTTCTGTACATTTGCCGTAGAACGAGAGTATCCTGGCGTTTTACCGGAAACTCTCTTGTTCCCACAAACGATGGAGCTGCATACACTGAAGAGTGAAGCCCCGAAGTTTGATGCGGACAGTGCGGCGAGCTTGCAGATCCTGTTACAGGCGTTCGGTTATGAGCCGTATATGCGCAACTATGAAGATGCTGGAACAGGAAAACGTGTGTTTGTAGGAAATCAGAGCACGGTACGTGTGGGAAGTGATGGGGAAGTGGTGTTTCGCGCGAACATGGTGGAGGGCGGACTGGAAGCTTATCTGCAAAGTGAACTCGGTAAGGAACAGCCGCTGCCCTATCAGATTGACTATGCGCGCAGTCTGCTGGAAAATATCTTTCAGTCGTTTAGTGCGGAGGCAACCTTCTTTTTTGACTCCCATTTGACCAACGAAAAAAATACCCAACTGCTGTTTCGCTATGCGGTCAATGGTGTGCCTGTGGAGGGGACAGAAGGCATTCTTGCGGTGATTGAGTACGAATCCAACACCTTGATGTCTGCCAAGCTCAATCTGCGGAGCTTTGCGCAGAACAAGGAAAGCTATATGCTGATGCCAACTGCGCCAGCCGCAGCGGCGGCATCTGGAGAACCATGTGGGCTTGCGATTGGATACTTTGCGTCGGAGATCGGGCTTGCGCCAAGCCGTTACTATGTCACGCGTTGAATCTGAAAGGTAGGAAACTATGCAGTGGAGTCGTGTAAAATCGATCCTGATTATGATATTGCTCTTGATCGATGGATTTTTGATTATCAATATTGCAGGAAAATATGTATCAAACTATTATCGTGCGGCGGAAAATGCACATAATATTACCGAGATCTTAGAGCGGCGCGGCATTGCACAGGGGATGGCATTTGAGCTGCCAGAAACGCACACGCTGCCAGTGCTGCAAATCGACCGCAGTCGTGCCGATGAAGATCGGTTTGCGATCGGCTTGCTCGGAAAAGATCTTGTGCGCACGGAACAGCCAGATGGCGGCACGGTCTATTATGAAAGTTCGTATGGCATGCTCAACTGGCGGGATGGCGGTGTGGTAGCTGGAACACTCAAACCAGAGGACTATGTACAGCCGATAGATCGCACGATGGCACAGGCATATGCGCAGGATATTCTCCGGAATGCAGGCATCGCGGCTTCTGTGGGCTGGCAGACAGACGCAAAGGGACTGACGGTAACGGCATCTTTTGAGACGGCAGGGGTACCCGTCTTCAACCGTGCGCTGACGCTGATTTTTCGAGAAAAAGATATCGAACTGATGGGCTGGTGGACGTTCGGAATGCCGTACATTACCAAGAGCGGAAACTATGTTGCTTTTTCTGCGACCGATGCATTGTTTAACCTGATTTCTAAAAATGAGGTCGCACGAATCGATAAAATGGAGCTTGGTTTTTTACTCAGCGAAAGCGGCGGTGGACGCGTACAGATGACACCGGGATGGCGTGTAGAAACGAGCACAGGTTCATTTTTCGTCGATTCGCTCAAAAAATCTAGTGTTTCGGTTTGAAAAACTTTCGAGGAAGCAGTAAAAGGTTTTGCAATTTTAGGTTGTTTATGGTAAAATGAATAATGCATGAAATTTGCACAAGAGGAACGGTTTGACAACCACTGTCATATACTGTGGGAAAAGGCAGCCGTGCGCTGCGCTCCCGAACTTTAGGAACGAAACGTTAAGGAGACGGTTGGCTTGACGAAATATGTAATTAACGGCGGTAAGCCTTTGAATGGTGAGGTAACAATCAGTGGTGCGAAAAATGCGGCGGTGGCAATTGTCCCTGCGGCATTGCTCGTAGATGGTTCGTGCCGGATTGAGAATGTCCCAAAGATCATTGATGTTACTTTGCAACTAGAAATTCTGCGTGAATTGGGCGTATCGATTCGCCTGCTCAATGCATCTACGGTTGAGGTATGCGGCGACTGCATACCGGATGCAAAAATTCCATATGAACTGATGCGTAAGATCCGCGCGTCCTACTATCTGATTGGGGTTCTGCTTGGCAAATACCATAAGGCAGAAGTTGCAATGCCGGGCGGCTGTAATTTCGGTGGTATCCGTCCGATTGACCAGCATATCAAGGGATTTGAAGCGCTGGGTGCAACCGTATCCATTCGTGAGGGTGGCTATATCCATGCCGAGGCACCCAATGGTCTGCATGGTGCGCATATTTATTTCGATGTGGTTTCCGTTGGTGCAACCATCAACATTATGCTGGCAGCTGTGTTAGCAGAGGGTATGACAGTGATCGAGAATGCGGCAAAAGAACCGCATATCGTTGATCTCGCGAATTTCCTCAATGCAATGGGCGCAGATGTCAAGGGAGCAGGGACAGACGTCATTAAGATTCGTGGCGTAAAGTCTCTGCATGGCGGCACCCATTCCATCATTCCGGACCAGATTGAGGCAGGAACCTTTATGACAGCGGTTGCTGCAACAGGCGGTCAGGTTCTCATTAAGAACGTAATTCCGAAGCACCTCGAGTGTATTACTGCAAAGCTCACAGAAATGGGCGTAGAAATTACAGAGTTCGATGATTCCATTTTGGTGCGCCGAACCGAAAAGCTTAATAAGACCAATGTAAAGACACTTCCATACCCTGGTTTCCCGACCGATATGCAGCCGCAGCTCACAACAGCGCTGTGTCTGGCTGAGGGAACAAGTATCATTACTGAGGGTGTATGGGACAATCGTTATCGCTACACGGAAGAACTATTGCGCATGGGGGCAAATATCCATGTCGATGGCAAAATCGCGGTGGTAGAAGGTGTGCCTGAGCTGAAGGCAGCCCCTGTGCGCGCGTTTGATCTGCGTGCAGGTGCGGCAATGGTCATTGCGGGTCTCGCTGCAAAGGGCGTTACAGAAGTGGAACAGGTCACATTTATTGAACGCGGCTATGAAAATCTCGTAGAAAAGCTGGTTGGATTGGGGGCGGATATGTACCGTTCCGAAATTCCGGATACCAGTGAACGTGCTTCGATCGTATCTGCAAACTAAATGTAAGAGGCGGAGAATGCGTTTCTCTGCCTCTTTGTCGTTTTATAGAATAGGAAACGAACATGAATGATTTATATTATGGGCTGGCAAGCGGTTCGACGGGCAATGCTGGATTATTGGTATTAGATAATACCTATTTTCTGATTGATCTCGGTGTCTCTGTGCGGCGGCTCAAAAGTTTACTCGATAAACAGGGACTTGTCATTGAGGACTTGGACGCGGTGCTGATCACACATGAACACAGCGACCATATCAAGGGACTTGCAACCTTTGTAAAAAATTATGATACCCCAATTTATACGGCGTGCGGAACCGCGGAAGCGTTGCTGGAAAAATATCCGAATGCGCGGGAGCAGCTGCGGCCGTTCTATTGCGGCGCATCGTTTACTATTGGTGATGTAAAGGTAACAAGCTTTGCAACACCGCATGATGCGGCAGACAGTGCGGGCTTCCGCTTTACAGGGGGGCAGTGCGACTTTGGATATCTGACAGACGTGGGATTTATTCCGGCATCCGTGCGAGAGGCGCTGCTGGGCTGTGACGCGGTGGTGCTCGAATCCAACCATGATCCGGAAATGCTGTACTATGGACCGTATCCAGCATATTTGCAGGAACGCGTTGCCGGACCGCGTGGGCATTTATCCAATCCTGATTGTGCAAAGTTCGCGGTGGAGTTGGTAAAGAGCGGCACAGAACAGCTCATTTTATCGCATCTGAGTGACAAGAATAACACGCCGTCTATGGCACGGATGGAGACGGAAGCTGCTTTGATGGCAGAAAAACTGCACTGTGCTTTGATGATCGCACCCAAAGACGAAATGCAGGAGCCAATTCCGCTTGCAGGAAAGGAAGTGCGTGTATGCTGTCCGTCAGCTTGATTTGTGTTGGAAAACTGGGGGAAAAGTTCTGGAAACAGGCTTGTGATGAATATATAAAGCGTTTGCAGGGATATTGCAAACTGGAAGTCGTGGAGCTGCCAGAGCAGAAGCTGCCTGACCGTCCATCGGCGGGGCAGCTTGATGCAGCGCTTAAAAAAGAAGCGCAGCTCATTCAAAGCAAGATTCCACAGGGGGCGGCTGTGATCGCGATGTGCGTAGAGGGCAAAACCATGTCCAGCGAGGCATTGGCACAGACAATCAGCACGATGACGGTATCGGGTACGAGCAAAATCGCTGTGCTCATTGGTGGCTCATGCGGTATGGATGAAGCACTCAAACGGCAGGCAAAATTGCGCCTGTCCATGTCCCCGATGACATTTCCGCATCACTTGGCGCGTGTTATGGTTTTGGAGCAGATTTACCGCGCACTCAATATTATGGAGGGCGGCAAATATCACAAGTGAGAATCGCGCCAAATTGTCACAGATCAAATTAAAGTAGAAATAGATACAAGAGAGGCTGGCACGGCAATTTGAGCAACGCCAGCCTTTGTTTATTGGGATTTTATGTGGGAGGAGAAAACATTCTCAGACCCATAAAGTAGATGGTGATTTCCTAACAGATAGGAAGCGAAGCTACTGCACAAAAGATAACCGGTGGTGTATAATAAAAAAAAGGAAGATAGAATATGTTAACATTGAGACAAAGAGCAATCATCGATATCTTGCAAAGCGAAGCGCAAGCAATGACGGGTCGTGCACTGGCGCGGCTGTTGGGTGTGTCGGATCGCACCATCCGTTCGGATATTGAGGAGATCAATCGACAATTTGACTGTGAGTTTGTCACCGCGAGCTATCGCAATGGATATCGCTTAGATCCGAATCTCTATAAGACATATCAAACAGCAAGAAAAGAATCTGTTCCGCAGACCGCACAGCAAAGATGTTTGTATCTTATCAAAGAGCTATTGTTCCATCAGGAAGAAATCAACTTGATTGCATTACAGAATCAGGTGTTCGTCAGTGGATATTCCATAGATAACGATATTAGAAAAGTACGCGCAATAATCCGGGAATATTCTGGATTGCGGCTCGTGCGCAGCAAAAACCATTTAAGGCTTGAGGGTGAGGAGAGCGAAAAGCGAAAGCTGTACAAAAAACTGCTCACGCGAGAGACTGAAGGCAACTTTATCAATTTGAGTGCGATTGCCGGCATCTGGCAGGAATTTGATCTGCTGGAGCTCAAAGATGCATTTGAAGAGATCTGTGAAAAGTATGAGTATCATATTTCCGAACTGGTATACCCCATGATCATGCTCCATGCAGGGGTATCCGTAGAACGCATGATGCATGACAACTTTGTGGAGGACGTAGAGTGCGACAGCCAGCTCAAAGAGCGCGTGGAATATAAGATATCGGATGAACTGTTCCAAAGGATTGCAGAACTTTATCCCGTGGAACGTGTGGAAGATGAGGTCAGCCGGTTTGCGGAACTGCTGATGAAGAAAAACAACTTGTATGAGAGCGAGTGCGGAGAGGATTTGGATGCACTCATCCATACCATTCTGCAAAATATTCAAAATCGTTTTGAAATTGACTTTGGCAAAGACGAAGAGTTTGTAAGCGGCATCATATCTCACATCCGGCTTTTGCTCAAACGACTCAAGCAGCAGACAGACACCACAAACCCATATCTGCCAGAGATCAAGTGGAAATATCCTTTGGTGTTTGAAATGGCAGTGGAAGCTGCAAACTCGATTGAAGAGTACAGTCATTGCAAGCTCAATGAAAAAGAAATCTGCTATCTGGCGCTGCATTTGGGCGTTGCATATGAGCGTTCCAATGCCGTTCCGCGCTATCGCGCCGTATTGATCGCGCCAAACAGTTATGTGACCATCACGCGGCAATGTATGGATAACCTTGTGCAGCGATTTGGAAACCGTATGGAGATCATTCGGCGTTACAACTTGTTTGACGAACGAAAAATCATACAGGATGATCCAAACCTAATCATATCAACAGTTCCTTTGAAGCATGATTTGAATATCCCGACCATCCAGATCTCGCTGTTTGTCAGCGGAGAGGATGAAAGTCGCATTTTTCAGGCACTCAATCGCTTAGATCAATCCAGATATCATCATGATTTTGTACAGCAGGTGCGTGATCTCCTGCGTCCAGAATTATTCTATATTCAGAAACGCATGAAAGACCAAGAACAGGTCATTACGTTTTTATGCGACAAGCTGCAAGAGGCAGGCTTAGATGATGGAAGTCTCAAAGACAATGTGCTCAGAAGAGAGTCCTGCGCGGAAACCTCATTTGCATATGGGTTTGCCATTCCACATACCATGGGCACATTCGTACAAAAGACGAGCATTTCTATTTTGCTCTTGCAGGAACCACTCAAGTGGGGCGAGTATGATGTCCGGCTGGTGGTATTGCTTGGAATCCGTGAGGAGGAAAACCAAGTGCTCAAAGTCTTTTTGGACTGGCTGTTCCATATTGTGACCAATCATGCAAGATTTCAAGAACTGATCGGTTCGGTAAATTTTGATGAATTTATGGAGCGCATCATTTCAGCAAACCAATAAGCACAAAGGGGAGAACGATAGATGAAGAAAAACAAAAAACATGCGGACAGTCAGGTGGAAGAAGTCAGCCTGAGCCGCCGGTTTTTTGCCTATTTGATCGACTGGTATCTAGGCGGATTGATGACCGCACTTCCGATCGCAATGTTTTCTATGAAGCAGTTTGATACCGTGCAAAACCAAAATATTATGACGTTTGCACCGCCGACTGGTGTGATCGCAGGCGTGTTGGGTGTTTTATTCGCGCTTGTATATTATGTTGTGATTCCAACGGCGTGCTGGAATGGGCAGACCGTTGGAAAGCGTATGCTGCGGCTCAAGATCGTACAGCAGGATGACAGTGATGTATCGTTTGGTACGATGGTATTGAGACAGTTCATTGGTATCATTGTGATCGAAGGCGGACTTGTGACCGCGAGTGCCGTCTGGCATCAGGTGGCAGAACTGCTCACAGGCGTTTCCTTGGTACAGCCTTTGATGTATGCAGGACTCGTTGTAAGCGTTATTTCTGCAATTTTTGTGTTAAATCAGCAGCACCTTGCCATCCATGATCGTTTGGCAAGCACAAAAGTAATTCAGCTTGCTGCAAAGTAAGCTGGAAGCATTTTGTCTGTGCTGATAAAAAATGCACCGTTTTAAAATGAAGGGAGAAAAAGAACATGGAACAAATGGAAATGATTTGCTTTAATCTTATCTCGTCTGTCGGAATGGCGAAATCGAGCTATGTGGAAGCAATGCGTGAGGCTGCAAAGGGCGCTTTTGACGAGGCAGCTGCAAAAATGAAAGAGGGCGATGCGTTCTATGCAAAGGGACATGATTCCCATTCGGATCTTATTGCGCAGGAGGCAAACGGCGAAGCAGTTGCATTCAGCCTGCTTCTGATGCACGCGGAAGACCAGATGATGTCCACAGAAACCATCCGCCTGATGGCTGAAGAAAACATCAAGTTGTATCAAAGGCTGACTGAAATGGAGGGCAAGTAAGGAAAGGAGTGAGCCAAACACTCTATCTCAGTGACTTACGGGCTATCTGAAAAGTCGAAATTCTGGTCTTTTTCTACAATGAGCGGCATCTGCTGCGTTAAAAATACGCGGAATCCATTAAGGATTCCTGCATTTTTTGCCTTGCATCTACGCACTCACTGTGAAAAATTTGTCGGTTTCTTTGTTTTCAGATACGCCCTAAAAAATAGGAGGAAATTTTTATGAAGAAGATTTATTTATTCTGCTCCGCTGGTATGTCCACCAGTATGCTCGCAAGCAAGATGCAGGAAGCTGCAAATGCACACAACCTCCCGATTAAGGTTGCGGCATATCCGCACAACAAGCTGGCAGAGATCTTTGAGAGCGATCGCCCAGACTGCATTCTGCTTGGACCACAGGTTAAGTACATGTACGACGAGACTATTGCACAGTATGGCGACAAGGGCGTTCCAATCGCGGTAATTGATGCAGGCGACTACGGTATGATGAATGGAGAAAAGGTACTGAAAACAGCGATTAAAATGATTAAAGCAAACAAGTAAAGAAAAAAAGGGGACAAGAAACATGTTGAAGAAGCTTGAAAAAATCTTCATGCCAGCAGCAGAAATGATTGGCAGAAACAAATATCTCATGTCCATTCGTGATGGTTTTCTCATCTCAACACCATTGCTGATTGCGGGTTCTATCTTTCTGGTTATTGCAAACTTTCCAATACAGGCTTGGATGGACTTTCTGTCTGCAACCATTGTAAACGAGGCAACAGGCGAAACACTCGCCTCTATGCTCAATAAGCCATCCGATGCGACCTTTACCATCATGGCGATCTTTGCGGTTATGGGCATCGGTCACAGCTTTGCAAAGCAGATGAAAACAAATCCAATCTTTGGTGCTGCGGTTGCACTGATGAGCTGGTTCCTGCTGATGCCATACCGTATGACAGCAAACGTAACCATTGATGATGTATCTGGTGTTGCAAATGTAACGGGTCTGTCTCTTGGCTGGCTGGGTGCAAAGGGTATCTTCGTAGGTATCATTTGTGCATTCGTTTCCGTTCACATCTATGCATGGGTTGAGCACAAGGGCTGGGTTATCAAAATGCCAGAAGGCGTTCCGCCAACCGTTGTCGAGTCTTTCTCCGCATTGATTCCGGCAGCTGTTGTTATGACTGTATTTGGTGCGATCAACCTCTGTGTAAACTTCTTTGACACCAACGCATTCCAGCTGATCTTTGAGTTCTTGCAGACGCCTCTGCTGAACCTTGGCGATACCTTGGGTGCAATGGTGACCGCTTACATCTTCCTGCACTTCTTCTGGTTCTTTGGCGTCAACGGTGGTTCTGTTGTTGGTGCAGTATTCAACCCAATTCTCCAGACCCTGTCTCTGGAAAACCTCGATTTCTTCCGTACAGGTGTAGGCTCTGGTCATATCATCTGTCAGCAGTTCCAGGATCTGTTTGCAACTTTCGGCGGAGCAGGTTCTACCCTGTCTCTGGTGATCGCAATGATCTGGTTCTGTAAGTCCAAGCGTATTACACAGCTGGGTAAGCTGTCTCTGGTTCCGGGTATCTTCAATATCAATGAGCCGATCATCTTTGGTCTGCCGATTGTATTGAACCCAACCATGCTCATCCCGTTTATGCTCGTTCCAACCGTTAACATTGTCATTTCTTACTTTGCAATGGCACTGGGCTTTGTACCAATCTGCTCGGGCGTAAATATTCCGTGGACTTGCCCACTGGGTATTTCTGGTCTGCTGGCAACCAACTGGGTTGGTGGTCTGCTCCAGATCGCACTGCTGATTCTTGGCGTATTCATTTACATGCCATTTATCAAGGTCATGGATCATCAATACCTCAAGGAGGAAGCTGAGGCTGCTCAGAAGGGTGATGACGATGATATCTCCCTCGATGACCTCTCGTTTGATGATCTCTAATTCTCAAGGAGAACAATAAAATGAAAATCATTATGATTTATGATCAGATTCAGGCTGGCGCCGGAATCAAGGACGATCATATGGTTCCGCTCGGAGCCAAAAAGGATGCGGTTGGTCCCGCGCTGATGATGGAGCCGTTTCTCAAGCAGATCGACGGACGCGTGATTGCGTGTCTGTACTGCGGAGATGGATTCTTTGCACAGGATGAGGCAGAAGTCAGCCGAAAGCTGTGCGCGATGGTAAAGAAACTCGGTCCGGATGTTGTTATGTGCGGTCCTGCGTTTAACTACCTCGGATACGGAAAAATGGCAGCGAAAGTTGCCAAGGATATCGTAGATACCACTAGTGTTCCGGCTTTTGCTGCGATGTCTAAGGAAAACGAAGAAACAATTGCACAATACAAGGATCAGATTCATATTGTGGAGACTCCGAAAAAGGGTGGAGTCGGACTGAATGAATCTCTGGAAGGAATGTGTTTGTTGGCAAAGGCAATGTGCGACAACAAGGACGTTGACACCGTTGTAGAAAAATATTGTTTCCGTTGAACAAGAAATGCTGGGTGCACGGTTCCGGAAACGGAATCGTGCCTCAGCTTTTTTTAAACTCTGAAAACAGGAAGGAAGAGTAGATATGTGGGGCATTATTGCAACATGGAGAATGGCAGTCGAGGGCATTGGCAAGGCGAGCGAGATGCTGAAAGCACAGGGCGACGCAGGCGACGCGATCGAAACTGCAATCAAGGAGGTGGAGGACTTCCCATACTATAAGTCGGTTGGCTACGGCGGACTGCCCAATGAGGAAATGGAAGTGGAGCTGGACGCAGCATACATGGACGGCGACACACTGGACATTGGTGCGGTGGGTGCAGTTAAGGATTTTGCAAACCCGATTTCCATTGCACGCCGTCTGTCTCAGGAGCCAGTGAACAATTTCCTCGTAGGCGAGGGCGCAGAAAAGTTTGCGCATCGACAGGGATTTGCGCGCAAGAACATGCTCACCGACCGTGCAAAGATCCATTACCGTAACCGCGTAAAGGAAGTGCAGGAGCAGGAGATCAAGCCATATTCCGGACATGACACCGTAGGCATGGTATGTCTGGACGAGCATGGGAAGATGACCGCAGCGACTTCAACCAGCGGTCTGTTTATGAAGAAAAAGGGTCGGGTAGGTGACTCACCGATTTCTGGTTCTGGCTTCTATGTGGACAGCATGGTTGGCGGTGCGACTGCAACTGGCCTCGGTGAGGACGTGATGAAGGGCTGCGTCTCTTATGAGATCGTGCGCCTGATGAAGGAAGGCATGCACCCGCAGGACGCTTGTGATAAGGCGGTTCAGATGTTTGATGAAACTCTGCGCAAGCGCCGCGGCAAGGCTGGCGATATGTCTCTCGTTGCGATGAACAACAAAGGAGAATGGGGCGTAGCGACCAACATTGAGGGATTCTCCTTTGCAGTTGCAACGGCTGACCAAGAGCCAATTGTATATCTGACCAAGCAGGTGGACGGAAAGTGCGTGCATGAGGTTGCAAGTCAGGAATGGCTGGACAACTACATGAAGACTCGCACTGCACCACTGGTGGAAAAGTAATATGCAAGAACGTAATCAAGCGATCGAGCAGAAAATCTGTATGCAGGTGGAAGCCCTGCACGCCGAACTGCTGGACGAGATCGTAGAGTTGGTCAAGATCGACAGCACAGAGACAGAAGCACAGCCGGAAGCACCGTTTGGAACAGGTGTGCGTCAGGCACTTGACCATACATTGGCACTGGCAAAGAAGCTGGGATTTGAAACGGTGGACGTTGACCACTATATGGGCTATGCATCTTACCGCACAGAGGATTGCAAGACAGACGAGTACATTGGTGCGATCGGACATCTGGATGTTGTGCCAGCTGGAATGGGATGGAAAGAACCGCCGTTTTCTGGATTCCGTGAAAATGATATGCTCTATGGGCGCGGCGTTCTGGACAACAAGGGACCGATTCTGTCCTGTCTGTATGCGGCGTATGCACTCAAAACTTTGGGGCTGCCCATCTCGCGTGAGATCCGTATTTTGTTTGGCTGTGACGAAGAAACTGGCTTTGAGGATCTCAAGTATTTCCTCCAAAAGGAGCGTCCACCTGTGATGGGATTTACACCAGACTGCAAGTATCCGGTGGTCTATGCCGAGCGCGGCAGAGCCTTGGTGCAGGTAATCGCACAGGATATCGCGTCTTTGTTTAAACTGATGAATGGCTATATCCTGAACGCCAAGAACAATGGCGAGCGTTTGGGTATTGCGTTCCAAGATGCAGAATTTGGTATGCTGGAGGTGCGCAATTACACCATGGTGCAGACTAAGAGCGGACCTGCGGTACAGTTTGCAATCAGCTATCCGGCGGGCTGTACCTCTGAGCAGCTTGTTGGGCAGCTTGCACAGACGCTGCCCGAGTACGAAGTCAAGCTGGTCAGCAATTTTGATCCGGTGCGTTTTGAAAAGGACTGCCGTTTGGTGGATACCCTGCGCTATACCTATGAGCAGGTGACCGGACAGGATGGAACCCCTGTGACAACCACGGGCGGCACTTATGCAAAGCTCATGCCGAATATCGTGCCGTTTGGACCATCGTTCCCCGGACAGAAGGGCATTGGACACCAGCCCAATGAATGGATGAACGCGGACGATATTTTGACCAATGCAAAGATTTATGCACTCAGCCTATATTATTTGGCACAATAAAAAGGAGAGGGAACACCATGACATATGAAATTTGTTGCGGAAGCTATGAGGATGCTTTGCAAGCACATCGCGGCGGAGCGAAGAGAATCGAGCTGAACACTGCGCTGCACCTTGGTGGCTTGACCCCAACCATTGCAAGCGTAAAGCTGACCCGCCAGAACACTGCGCTCAAAGTCATCAGCATGGTTCGCCCGCGTGCAGGCGGCTTCCATTACACAGAGGCAGAAAAGGAGCAGATGTTTGCAGAGGCAGAACTGCTCATGGAATACGGCTCGCATGGTTTGGCATTTGGCTTTTTGAATGCAGATGCGACCATTGATGTGGAGAACACCAGAAAAATGGTAGACCTTGTCCATGCACACAAGGGAGAGGCTGTATTTCACCGCGCATTTGACTGCGTAAAAGACCCATATGCTTCCATTGAGCAGCTGATCGAAGCGGGCATTGACCGCATTTTGACCAGCGGTTTGGCGCCCAAGGCAGTCGAGGGCAAGGAAATGCTGCGCTCTCTGCAAGAAAAGTATGGCGACAAGATCGAGCTCTTGGCAGGCTGTGGTGTGAATGCGTCCAATGTCAGAGAGATCATCGAGTACACTGGACTTTCTCAGGCACATTCCTCCTGTAAGGACTGGCGCGTAGACCCAACCACCAGCGGTGAACAGGTGAGCTATGGCTTTGCGCCAGCGCCGCACGCGTCCAGCTACGATATCGTAAGCGAAGACCTTGTGAGAAAGCTGGTACAAATTTCGCTATGAGTGCCATAAAAAACAGACGAATTGGGAGATATTGTATTTCCTTTATTGCGGTTTTGGCTTCTGCATTCTTGCAGGCGTTTACCATGCAGGTATTCTTAGACCCTGCACAGATTTTGTCCAGTGGTTTTACAGGCGTTGCGGTGCTCATTGATCGCATCGCCGCCCTGTTTGGTGGGCACTTTCCCACATCACTGGGCATGATCGTGCTCAATATTCCAGTTGCGATCTTTTGTTATCGGCATATTGGCAAGAAGTTTGTATTTTTTTCGCTCTTGCAGGTATTCTTTGCCAGTACCATTCTGCGCGTGGCACATTTCCAGCCGATTTTTGATGATGTCTTTCTGAATATCTGCTTTGGCGGATTCCTGTATGGTATGGCAATCGTCATTGCACTCAAAGGCAATGCATCCACCGCAGGCACAGACTTTATTGCACTGTATGTATCGAACAAGTGCGGAAAATCTATCTGGCAGTTTATCTTTCTGTTTAACTGCCTGATGCTCTGTATCTTTGGTGCGCTGTTTGGCTGGTTGTATGCGGGATACTCCATTGTATTCCAGTTCCTGACCACCAAGACGATCGAAACCTTTGACAATCGCTACAAGCGTGTCACCTTGCAGATCACGACACAGCAGCCAGAGAAAATCATTGATACCTACATGAAAGAATACAAGCATGGCATGTCCGTTTTGAACGGATATGGTGCATATGGGAAAAACCAACTCAGTCTGTTGCATACCGTTGTTTCTACGTATGAAGTCAATGACATTGTAACGCTGATGCGGGAAGCGGATGCGCGCGTCATCATTAATGTGCTTCAAACCGAAACATTCTATGGCGGTTTTTATCAAAAGCCGATGGAATAAATTTAATTTGTATGACAAGAAAGGAATGAAGTTCAATGCATAAGCTTGGTATTTCCGTATATCCACAGCACAGCACACCTGAGAAGGATGAAGCCTATATTGCAATGGCTGCAAAATATGGTTTCAGCCGTATTTTTACCTGTATGCTTTCTGGTAAGGGCGAAAAAGAGGAGATTTTTAAAACCTTCTCCGACTTTATGACTGTGGCACATAAGTACAATATGGAGGTTGCAGTTGACACCAATCCAGAGATCTTTGCAAAGCTGGGTGCAACGCCGTTTGATCTCAAGGTGTTTGCAGACATGGGCGTCGATATCATTCGTCTGGACGGTCACTTTGGCGCGACAGAAGATATTGCGATCACGCGAAACCCATACAATATTCCAATTGAGTTTAACGCTTCGCAGAATCTGGACTTGGAGCTGATGATCGAGCGCGGCGCAAATCGAAGCGGTATTGTCACCTGTCACAACTTCTATCCACAGAGATTTACGGGCTTGGGTTGGGATCGTTTCATGTACCTCACCAAGAAGTACAAGAAGAGCGGATTCCGCACTGCGGCGTTTGTTTCCAGCCACAATGCGGACACCTTTGGTCCGTGGCCGGTGAGCGCAGGTCTGCCGACTTGTGAAATGCACCGCGATCTGCCAATCGATTTGCAGGTACGCCATCTGATCGCAACCGAGATGATTGATGATATCATCATTGGAAACTGCTTTGCAACCGAGGAAGAACTCAAGGCAATTGCAGCTGTTTCGCTGAGTCATATTTCCATGCGCGTCGATCTCGTACCAGAGATCACCGAGCAGGAAAAGAAGATCGTAACAGGATATCGTCACTTTACCCGCGTGGATGCATCCGACTACATGCTGCGTTCCTCTATGCCGCGTCTGGACTGCCGCGATGTGGAATTCCCATACCGTGCCGACCCAAGATCGTGCTTTAAGCGTGGTGATGTTCTGGTAGTCAATGACAACCTGAAGCACTACCGCGGCGAGCTGGAGGTGGTATTGCAGGATATGCCGAACGATGGCGCGCGCAACCTTGTGGGCGTGATCCCAGAGGAGGAGCTGATCCTGCTGAATATGATCCATCCAGAATATGAGTTTGGCTTTATCTGTGATTGATAAAAATTAAAAATCATGTAAGACCGCACTGCTGATGCATTCCATTGGCAGTGCGTTTTTTGCTTTGTGTCTCACACGCATTACGAAAAGTTCGTCGATTGCTTTGTTTTCCGATACGCCCCAGAAAATTTAAAAAGTACGCCAAAATTTGAGAAAAGGAATCAAAAGCAGAGATTTTGTTAAGAAAATAACAAAAATGATAGGAATAAGTTGCAAAAAACCTCTTAATTTCACGAGATAAATAGATAATAATTATGCATTATTACCAAAAAATGAAAAATCTTTTTTGTGAAAACGAGCATTGTAATATCTACCAAGTGGGTATACAATGGAGACAACAAAGCAAGCTTCATGAATTTCAAAATCTTTAGAAGGCTCTGAAATTATAGAAAGAGGAGGAAATCCTATGTACTTCCAAACCACTGAAGCGCACGAAGCACTGCGTGCACAGGTTCGCGAATTTGCCGAAACTGAGGTGAAGCCGATCGCGTTTATGCTCGACCAGAACAGCGAGTTTCCAACTGAGGCGATCGAGAAATTCGGCAAAATGGGTCTTATGGGTATTCCATATGCAAAGGAATACGGTGGCGCAGGACTGGACGTTCTGAGCTATGCAATTGCAGTTGAGGAACTTTCCCGCGTAGATGGCGGTACAGGTGTTATCCTGTCGGCGCATGTATCGCTGGGTACTTACCCAATTGCAGCATTCGGCACAGAGGCGCAGAAGCAGAAATATCTGGTTCCGCTGGCAAAGGGCGAGAAGATCGGCGCATTCGGTCTGACAGAGCCAAATGCAGGTTCAGATGCAGGCGGAACTGAGACCACAGCGATTTTAGAAGGCGATCACTATATTTTGAACGGTGAGAAAATCTTTATCACCAACGGCGGCGTTGCAGATGTTTACATTGTATTCGCAGTGACCACACCGGATATCGGTACCCGTGGCATCAGCGCATTCATCGTAGAAAAAGGCTGGGAAGGCTTCACCTTCGGCGATCACTATGATAAGCTGGGTATCCGTTCCTCCGCAACTGCACAGCTGCTCTTTAATAATGTAAAGATTCCGAAGGAAAACCTGCTGGGCAAGGAAGGTCAGGGCTTTAAGATTGCAATGGCAACCTTGGACGGTGGTCGTATCGGTATCGCATCTCAGGCACTTGGTATTGCACAGGGCGCATATGAGGCTGCTCTGGAATATGCAAAGGATCGCGAGCAGTTCGGTAAGCCGATCGCACATCAACAGTCCATTTCCTTTAAGCTGGCTGACATGGCAACCAAGCTGCGTGCAGCACGTTTCCTCGTTTACAGTGCAGCAGAGCTGAAGGAGCACCACGAGCCATACGGCATGGAGTCCGCAATGGCAAAGATGTACGCTTCCGATGTATGTCTGGAAATCGTAAACGATGCCGTTCAGATCTTTGGCGGTACGGGTTACCTCAAGGGCATGGACGTAGAGCGTGCATACCGTGACGCAAAGATTTGTACCATCTACGAGGGCACAAATGAGATTCAGCGCGTGGTTATTGCGTCCCATATCATCGGTAAGATTAAGGGCGGCGACGCTGTACCAGCAGTTCGCAAGCGTGGACCGATCACTGGCGCACGCAAGAAGATGATCCTCAAGGATGGCACTGCACAGGAACGCGTTGAGACTGTGGTTGAGAGCCTAAAGAAGGACGGCTATGACTTTACCGTTGGTATCCCGATTGATACTCCGATCATTCAGGCTGAGCGCGTTGTCAGCGCAGGCAAGGGCATCGGCAAAAAAGAAAACATGAAGCTCATCGAAGAGCTGGCAAAGCAGGCAGGTGCAGCAATTGGTTCTTCTCGTCCAGTTGCAGAGACCTTGCGCTATGTGCCGCTTAATCGCTATGTTGGTATGTCTGGTCAGAAGTTTAAGGGTAATCTGTATATCGCTTGCGGTATTTCTGGTGCTGGACAGCACCTCAAGGGCATTAAGGATGCTTCTACCATTGTAGCAATCAACAACAATGCAAATGCACCAATCTTCAAGAATGCCGACTATGGTATTGTGGGCGATGTGGAGGAAATTTTGCCGCTGCTCGCAAAGGCACTCGATACCGGCGCACCGAAGAAGGAAGCACCTCCGATGAAGAAGATCAAGCGCGCGACTCCGAAGAAGCAGCCACCGGCTTGGAAGCTGTATGTTTGCAGCGGCTGTGGCTATGAATATGATGCTGGAAAGGGTGATCCGGAGAACGAAGTTGCAGCTGGCACACGCTTTAGCAAGCTGCCGGAAGAGTGGATGTGCCCAGAGTGCGGCGAGGCAAAGGATCAGTTCATCGAAGTATAAGACTGGAACATCAATGAAGGAGGCTATCCCTTATGTACTGTGTTAGAAATGTGACAGAGGATTTATATTGGGTTGGCGCAAATGACCGCCGTCTGACCCTGTTTGAAAATATTCATCCGATTCCACGCGGTGTATCCTACAACTCCTATCTGTTGTTGGACGAAAAGACCGTTTTGTTTGATACCGTAGACTGGTCGGCTTGCCGCCAGTTCCTCGAGAATGTGGAGTATGTGCTGGACGGACGCAAGCTCGACTATCTGCTCATTAACCACATGGAGCCAGACCACGGCGCTTCTATCGAAGAAGTTCTGCTGCGCTACCCAGAGTGCCAGATCATCAGCACCGAGAAGGCATTCCTGCTTATGCGTCAGTTCGGTTTCCAGATCGACGGACGCACCATCGAAGTCAAGGAAGGCGACACATTCTCCTTTGGTAAGCATGTTGTGACTTTTGTGGCTGCACCGATGGTACACTGGCCGGAAGCAATGGTTACATTTGATACTACAAACGGCGTTCTGTTCTCCGCAGATGCATTCGGTTCCTTTGGCGCACTGGATGGCAAGCTGTTTGCAGATGAAGTAAACTTTGACCGCGACTGGATCGACGATGCACGCCGTTACTTCACTAACATCGTTGGCAAGTACGGTCCTCACGTACAGGCGCTGCTCAAGAAGGCTGGCACCATTGATATCAAGATGCTGTGCCCGCTGCATGGTCCGGTTTGGCGCAAGGATCTTGGGTACTTCCTCGATAAGTATGACAAGTGGAGCCGCTATGAGCCAGAAGAAAAGGGCGTTATGGTCGCTTATGCGTCCATGTACGGCAACACTGAGGCTGCTGCAAATGCATTGGCTACCAAGCTCGTAGAAAAGGGTATGACAAATGTTGTGATGTACGATGTATCCAACACCCATGTATCCTATCTGATCTCTGAGAGCTTCCGTTTGAGCCATATCGTACTGGCTTCTGTTACCTACAATCTGGGTATCTATCCGGTTATGCACAACTATCTGATGGATATGAAGGCATTGAACGTACAGAAGCGCACCGTAGGCATCATCGAGAATGGTTCTTGGGCTTGCAAGTCTGGTACCCTCATGCGTGAGTTCCTTGACGAGCAAATGAAGGAAATGACCGTTCTGGATGACCAGCTGACACTGGCTTCTGCGCTGAATGAGAACGGCGTGCCGGATCTGGACAGCTTGGCAGACAGCATCATTGAATCCATCCGTAATGAAGGATAAAAGTATAAATACGAAAAAATGGGATACACATTATGTGTATCCCATTTTTCGCGTGTCAAAAAAGTCACTGCACTCTTTTTATTTTGGAGCGAAGCGACCTTAAAT
>JAHHRJ010000012.1 GCA_020025885.1 Butyricicoccus sp.
GTATCAGAGCCAGTTTCTACCGGAACTGGCTCTGTATCTAGGGGGACTGGGTTCCATTGGAAAGACTGTCGAAGTTCTTTGACAGTCTCTTTTTATACTGTGTGTACAGCTCTTCTAGGGTATGGACAGGTTTGGGTAAACCCAGAATATGGCTGACCGCGTAGAGTGTGGGCTGGGTCAGTCCGCAGGCGGTCAGCAAGTCGGTATCCGCAAATGCGGCATCTGGCGTGGTGTCTGCCATTAAGTTGCCCTCATGGAATAAGAGCACACGATTTGCCCATCGCCATGCAAAATCCACATCATGAGTGGCGATCAAGAGGGCAATGTCACGGGATTCCAACATAGCAAGGTTTTCTTCCAACAGACGCGCATTCATCGGGTCAAGGCTGGACGCTGGCTCATCCAGCAGGATCAGCTGGGGAGACATGGCGAGCACATCGGCAATGGAGACACGCTTTTTCTCGCCGCCAGATAGATATTGTGGGGCACGGGTGCGGAACGATTCTAGGTTTAAGTTGGAAATTGCTTGCCCCACCTGATCGCGCACGGTTTCTTCATCCCAGCCGAGATTGAGCGGACCAAAGCTAATCTCTTCTTCGACTGTGCCTGCGAGAATTTGTACATCGGGATCTTGGAATACAAATCCTACGTTGCGGCGTAAGGTATTGAGGGATTGCCGTTTGGTGGTTACAGCAGTACCCTCCAAAAAGACTTGTCCGCTGGTGGGGTGCAGGACACCATTGCAGAGCAAAAAAAAGGTGGATTTTCCCGCGCCATTTTCACCCAGAATGGCAACCTTTTCGCCGCGGTGGAAGGTGGCAGACAGATTGCGGAGGGCTTGTCGGCCGTCTTCATAGGTATAGCTGACGTGCTCAAAACGAATAATTTCATGCATTGTGAATCTTCTCCTATAAAATAGGTTACCAAAAAGAGGATAGGGTCATAAGCGCACAGAGCGTAACAAGCAGGAATGCAACAAGTGCGCTGCTCCATGTAATCGGCTTCTTTTGTGTCAGGAAGCGAATCTCTTTGTCGTAGCAGCGGCTTTCCATGGCGTCAAAACATGCGCTTGCCTTGTGGAAGCTGTTGGATAAGAGCAGGGCATAGATCTGGCCAGTGGTGCGCAGGCTGCGGCGCAGACCGCAGAACCCAAGGCGGCTTTCGGCTGCGCTGCGCATCCGATGATAGGTGTCAAGGAGCAGAAAGATATAGCGGTAAATGAGAATGGCAAGGTCTGTAATGGCGTTTGGAACATGTGCACCGCGCAGAACAGCGATGATCTCGGGTATAGGCGTGGATAAGCTCAGAAAATAGAGACAGCTCATCGCACCGAGCGCACGTGCAAGCACAAGCTGGGCGGCGGTTTGGGCGGCAGGCAGAATGCTGAGATAGCCGCTAAAGCATGGAATGTCTAAGAGTCCTCCAGCCTTAGGTGTAAAATTCCAGAGCAAAGCAAGGGCACTCAGCAGCAAAAACGCGGCGGGCAGACTAAATTTTGAGAGATAGTCATGCCATGAGATGCGCCCAAACTGTACGGTCACAAAACACAGGAGTAAGGTCAGGGTCAGGGGCATCACAGGGGACTGCGCGGCAATGCATAGCATGAGTACGATCACGCTGCTCCAGACTTTAAGTGCAGGGTTGACGCTGCACAAGGCAGAGCGGCGTGCAAGGATATCTATGGAAAATACGTTGTCATGGGTGTGGTGTGCTGTGCGTAGGAAAAGCAGCCCCATGCCAAGGCTCAAAGCGAGCAGGAGGGGAAAAGGGAGCTGCCCAAGGAATAGCCAATAGAGGACAAGACTGGTTAGAATGGAAGTAAACATAGGTGCCTCCGGAGAGAAAAATGCCCGCCACAAGCAACTGGAAGCGGCAGGCATTTTCTGTATTTAGGGGATATCTGAAAAGTCGAAATTCTGGTCTTTTTCTACAACGAGCGGCATCTGCTATGTTAAAAATACACGGAATCCATCAAGCATTCCTGCGTTTTTTGCCTTGCATCTACACACGCATTGTGAAAAGTTCGGCGATTTCTTTGTTTTTCAGATACGCCCTAATCTTCTTCGCGCTTGTATTTTTTGCGTGCAACGAGATAGCCAAAGCAGTAAGCAATGATGCCTACACCAATACCGGTCTGTACACAGAACAGCATACTTTCGACCTCGCCGGGCAGCTCACCGCCGAGCGCAGTCTCCAGAACGGGAGAGAACCAAGGCTCATAGGCTTCGCCACGGATCTCTTCTACCATTTGACTGCCCGCATCGTCGCTGCCGCCAAATTCTGCGTCCTTAATCAGGAACAGCGGCAAAAATGCGATCAGAACAACAAGAACCAAAGACACCAGAACGGTTTTTTTGTTTTTACTCATCGTGCGTCACCCTCTCTCAAAAAGCCGATCAATTTCAGTTCTGGCTTTGCATAGGTTTCCAGACCAATGATGATCAGCATGGTCAAAATACCCTCGATGATGGCAAGGGGAAGCTGTGTGGGCGCAAATACGCCAAGGAACTTGACAGCGCTTGCAGCGATGCCGCCCTGTGCACTTGGGTTTGCAACGGCAAGCTGGATGCTGGTCACGCAGTAGGTAAAGAGATCGCCAAGGAATGCGGCAAGGAATACGGTTACCTTCTTATTGAGATTCATCTTGCCTCCGAGTTTCCAAATCCCCCAGCTGATAAGCGGACCTGCGATCGCCATGCTGAAGGTGTTGGCACCTAGGGAGGTCAGACCGCCATGCGCGAGTAAGATCGCTTGAAACAGCAGTACGATGATACCCAGAATGCTGGTGACTGCCGGTCCAAAGAGGATTGCAGACAGACCTGTGCCAGTCATATGGCTGCAACTGCCTGATACAGACGGGATCTTGAGCGAGGAGATAACAAAGATAAATGCACCAGACATTGCAAGAAGGATGAGTGCGCGGCGATGCTCGCTCAGGGTGCGCCGGATTGCCATAAGACCTGCGACAAGAAATGGAATACAGATTACTGCCCAAGTGATACAGTGTACGGGCGGCAGATACCCCTCCATAATGTGCATCGCAGACGCAGCAGTGGGTACACACAGCGCGGCGCTGAACACGGCGGATAGGGACAAAAGACGTTTTTCGTTTGTGCTCATATTTGAGATGTCCTCCTTTTTTGTGGCATGTACCAAAAAAAGAGCCATTCCTGGGAAACATGCAGGAAGGCTCTAAAACAAAGCTGCACATCAGTTGGTACATGCAGCGTACTTGTGCCATATATGGTTGATCCGTTCCATAATATGGGAACCTGCCAGAAAAGCAGTTATCTGTCAAACAGGCAGGTCTTCCGGCTTAGGCGTCACGGCTGATCGGTCAAGCCTTCCCACGTGTACCCGCAGTGGCTGATGTTTGACCGGAGCTTTGCCTTTACGGCGGCGGTCCCGCATGGGCGTTGCACCCATTTCCCTATTCTCTCAAAGGTTTGAGCACCTGTTTGATGCTTTGTTGTTTCTTCAGTATAACACAGAAGAAAGGGGCTGTATATGGGGAGAAGAGAAAAAATAAGATACGGACAAAGCGCGAAATTGTAAGAAGGAGCGTATGCGTGCAGGAGAATTTTTGGAGAAGAAAGAAACGTATTATGTCATAGGTGCGCTGAATTTTTGCTGGATAATGGCTGAAAGACAGAAAATATTCTGTTTATAGATATGGTGAAAATAAAAAATTATAAAAAATGGAGGAGAAATAAAAAGCCAGAAAAAAGTGTCATCAAAAATGGATTATGTCGGAAAAAAGATAACCAAAGGAAACAAGTGTGCCAAAGAGAGAATGGGTAAAAAATCCTAGGATTGAGCGTTTGATTTGGTTTTATAAATGAGAGTGATTCTGTATAGATTTTTGGAAAAAATCAGCAAAATAACCAATGAAATTTCGACAAAAAATGACAAAAAAATATACAATAGGAGAGAAAAAAACAAAATCAGCGAATAAGACCAAGAATATATCAAGTGTTTTACTAAAAAGTAAAAAATGAATGAAAAACAAGAAATCTAGGTGGAATGCGCGAAGAAGGGATCTTTATAAAAATATGGGATATTATGCCATAGATTTGAAAAACAAGGGCAAGTTTAATATGGATTTTGGAGATGTATGCTGTAAGATAAGGTTTTTTGCAGAGAAACTTTGTAGTATAGCTATTTTGGTAAAAAAATAAGAGATGGTATGTTGTTATGCGTCCAAAAGTTTCAGAATCCACTCTGATAAAGAGGTAAAATAATGTCAAAGGAAAAAGAAGCGCGTAGAAGTTATATAACTTTTTTAGAAAAAAAGAGAATTTTGTCGAACGAAACTTTGGCGAAAAGCTGGAAAAAGCATTGTAAGAAGTGAAAATATATGGTAAATTAAGGAAGGCGCAAAGAGGCGGTAAAACATTGAAAGATTTCTTAGAAGGTTGTGAATGACATCATGAAAAGCAATATTCGAGTGTTAATCGCGGACGGAGACAAGGATTTTCGCACAGCATTGAGCGGAGCCTTGCAGGCAGAAGAAGGCATTGAGGTTGTTGCGGCGGCGGGCGACGGTGTAACCGCGCTCGAGCATATTCGCAAGGATGATCTTGATCTGGTGCTCATTGATTTGATGCTCCCAGAACTGGACGGACTGAGCGTTTTGCACAGCGTAATGGATGAACCACATCATTTTGGTGTGTTTGTCATTTCGGCATTTGCAAGCGACGCGGTCGCGGCAGAATGTACCAGTCTCGGTGTCAACCATTTTTTACGTAAGCCGATCAGTGCGGAGGTTCTCGCAAGCCGCATTCGGCAGTGGGATCTGGCTTGTCAGAACGAAGCACCCGCACCACAGAGAGTTCCGAGTGATTTGGATCTGGAAGTGCGTGTGACAGAAG
The DNA here is from genome assembly GCA_020025885.1 of Butyricicoccus sp. Classification (GTDB taxonomy): domain Bacteria; phylum Bacillota; class Clostridia; order Oscillospirales; family Butyricicoccaceae; genus Butyricicoccus. The sequence goes on from JAHHRJ010000012.1 coordinate 4,872, forward strand.
TCATCCATCAAGTGGGCGTACCGGCACATATTAAAGGCTATCAGTATTTGCGTGAAGCAATTATGATGGCAATTCGGGATATGGACTCGGTAGGCGCGATCACAAAGATCATGTATCCGGGCATCGCAAAAAAATTCCATACAACCGCCTCTCGTGTGGAACGTGCTATTCGCCATGCTATTGAGGTAGCTTGGGATCGCGGCGATATTGAAACACTTCAGTCGTTCTTTGGTTACACTATCTCAGGGGTAAAGGGAAAACCAACCAATTCAGAGTTTATTTCTATGATTGCCGATCAGCTGCGCTTGCAGATGCGTCGCGGCTGATTTGAAGTTGGTACATACAGTATGCCTCTGGCAAAACAGTCAGGGGCATGCTTTTCCACGGGATGTACTTTGGGGACACGGAAATCAATTCTTAAAAATTCAATTTATCACATAGACTGTAATCACGAAAACATGCATAGTTATTCATATAATCGATTGATTTTTCAAATAAATATACAATCGAATCATTCCTCATTTTTCGAGGAATGATTTGATTGGGCAAGATGCATAGTATTGTCTGTGAAAATTGATTTCCATGCTTTGGGGAAATGCCCCCTTGACAAATGAAAGATTGATGTTATAATAATCTAAGAAAATGAATTTGGTACCATAGCCAAGTGGTAAGGCGTGGGACTGCAACTCCCTGATCCCCAGTTCAAATCTGGGTGGTACCTCCATTTTTCTTTTCTTAAATATTGTAAATGCAGTGAAGAAGAGGAGTACCTCTGGTATGAGCTTTTTAGAGAGCAGACGGTTGCTGAAATGTCTGTAAGCACATCTGAGGGAAGGTCGCTTTGGAGCTGAGATATTGAATGCGATCGCTTAGATATCTTCGGCTTGTCTCGTTATCGACAGAAAGTGCACACAGTTTTTGTGTGAATTTAGGTGGTACCACGGAAATCAAGGGTTTTCGTCCTATTCGGACGGAAGCCTTTTTTATATTTCCGAAGCATATCCAAAAGAATTTTGAATGGTAAAAGGAGAGATCAAATCATGGCAAATGAACTGCCAAAGACTTATGATCCCTCGGCAGTAGAAGATAAGCTCTATCAGTTCTGGAATGATTCCGGATTTTTTAATGCTGAGGTCGATGAAAACAAGAAGCCATTTACAATCGTGATCCCGCCCCCGAATGTTACTGGTCAGCTGCATATGGGTCATGCGTTTGACGAGACTTTGCAGGATATCCTCATTCGTACCAAGCGCATGCAAGGCTATTCCGCACTGTGGATGCCGGGAACCGACCACGCAGGCATTGCGACTCAGATCAAGGTTGAGGAAAACCTGCGTGTCAATGAGGGCAAGACCCGCCATGATCTCGGCCGTGAAGAGTTCTTAAAGCGTGTATGGGACTGGAAGCACCAGTACGGCAACCGCATTATCTCCCAGCTTAAGAAACTCGGATCTTCCTGTGACTGGCGCCGTGAGCGATTCACCATGGACGAGGGCTGCTCTCATGCGGTGAAGGAAGTTTTTGTAAACCTTTATGAAAAGGGTCTGATCTATAAGGGCAACCGCATTATCAACTGGTGCCCGAAGTGTACCACTGCACTGTCTGACGCTGAGGTCGAGTACGAGACCCAGCCGGGCAAGCTGTGGCACATCAAGTACCCGATCAAGGATTCTGACGAGTATCTTGTGGTTGCGACCACACGTCCGGAAACCTTTATGGGTGATACTGGCGTTGCAGTCAACCCGAATGATGAACGCTACAAGCACCTCATCGGCAAGACTTGTATCCTGCCGATTATGAATCGTGAAATTCCGATTTTCGGCGACGATTATGTAGATATGGAATTCGGTACGGGCTGCGTGAAGACAACACCGTGCCATGACCCAAATGACTTCGAAATGGGTCAGCGTCATGATCTCGAGCAGATCCTTGTATTCAATGAAGATGCGACTGTCAACGAAAACGGCGGCAAGTATCAGGGCATGGATCGCTACGAGTGCCGCAAGGCTGTCATTGAGGACTTGGAAGAGGGCGGCTACCTCGTAAAGATCGAGGAGCATGAGCACAATGTCGGCACCTGCTACCGTTGTGGTACGACCGTTGAGCCGATGACTTCCGCACAGTGGTTCGTGAAGATGGCACCATTGGCAAAGCCAGCAATGGACGTTGTAAACGATGGACGTGTACGCTTTGTGCCCGATCGTTTCTCCAAGACCTATCTGCGTTGGATGGAAAATGTGCATGACTGGTGTATCTCTCGTCAGCTGTGGTGGGGTCACCGTATTCCGGCATACTACTGTGATGATTGCGGTGAAATGACCGTTGCAAAGGAAGATGTTACCGTATGTCCAAAGTGCGGCGGTACGCATATCCGTCAGGAAGAGGACGTACTGGATACTTGGTTCTCCTCTGCGCTGTGGCCGTTCTCCACACTGGGCTGGCCGGAAAAGACCAAGGAGCTTGATTACTTCTATCCGACCTCCGTGCTGGTTACTGGCTATGACATCATTTTCTTCTGGGTTGCACGTATGATCTTCTCCGGCATGGAGCAGATGCAGGAAGAGCCGTTCAAGACCGTATATATTCATGGGCTGGTGCGCGATGCACAGGGACGCAAGATGTCCAAGTCTTTGGGTAACGGCATCGACCCGCTCGAGATCATTGAGCAGTACGGTGCGGATGCACTGCGCTTTACCCTCATTACGGGTAATTCCCCAGGAAATGACATGCGCTTCTCCACCGAGAAGGTAGAGTCCAGCCGTAACTTTGCCAATAAGATCTGGAACGCATCCCGCTTTATCCAGATGAATCTGACTGTTGATAACACCGACCTGCCAGCTGATCTTGCGTTGGAAGACAAATGGATTCTGCACAAGTACAATGAGCTGGTGAAGGCAGTTACCGAAAATATTGATAAGTATGAGCTGGGTATCGCCGTACAGAAGCTGTACGACTTTATCTGGGACAACTTCTGCGATTGGTATATCGAGATCGTAAAGCCGCGTCTGCAAAATCAGGCAGATGCTGCGGCAAACCAGAGTGCACAGAAGGTGCTCTGCTATGTACTGCGTGGAACTATGCAGCTTTTGCATCCATTCATGCCATTTATCACCGAGACCATCTGGCAGGCACTGCCGCATGAGGGTCCGTCTGTTATGGTTTCCAAGTGGCCAGAGTATCAGCAGGAGCTGTGCTTTGCCAAGGAAGCAGAGCAGGTAGAGACTATGATGGATACCATCCGTGCGATCCGTGCACGCCGTGCAGAAATGAATGTACCGCCGTCTAAGAAGGCACAGGTCATTCTGCTGACCGACGAGCGCGAGTCCTATGAAGCGGGCATCCTGTTCTTTGGCAAGCTGGCATATGCATCTGAGGTTTCGTTCGTAGATGCAGCACCAGAACATGCGGATTCGATGGTTTCTGTTGTCACCAAGGGTGCAAACGCTTATATGCCAATGGGTGAACTGATTGACTTTGAAAAGGAACGTGCACGTCTGGAAAAGGAAAAGGGCAAAGTGCAAAAGGATCTCGACTTCATCAATAAGAAGCTCGGCAATCCGGGATTCCTTGCAAAGGCTCCAGAAGCAGTTGTTGCACAGGAGCGCGAAAAAGTTGCAAAGCTCGAAGAGCTGATGGCAAAGCTGGATGCCAGCCTTGCTGCACTGCAATAAAGTTGACATTCTCTTGGATCAAACACAATAGCGTGGTTGTGCTTTGATCCGTCACTTGATCCTCGTTAGCGTAGGGCGGGGAGGCAAGATCTAAGGGGGGCGTCTCTGGGTTTTGCTTTATTTAGTGCTGCGCAGAGAAAGGTTGTGAATGACGACCAAGCTCGTGAGAGAGGACTCAGTTTTGAGTCCTCTCTTGCTTTTCAAAAGGAGGAGATCACAATGGAAACAGAACAGGCAGCAGTCGATCGCATTCATGCATGTGGGCGGTTTTCCGGAAAAGCGGGACTGTACCGCATTCAGGCACTGTGCGCGGCACTGGGCAACCCACAGGATAAGCTAAAGTTTGTGCACCTTGCAGGAACAAACGGAAAAGGCAGCACGGCGACCATGCTGGCGACCGTTTTGGAACATGCAGGATATCGCACCGGGCTGTACACCTCGCCGTATTTGGTTGTGTTCCGCGAGCGCATTCGCGTCAATGGAATGATGATCGCGCCGCAAGATCTGGTGCGGTTAGAAGCATGTGTGCGGCAGGCAGCGGAAACTTTGACCCTGCCAGAGGGGGAGCGTATCGGCGAATTTGAATTTGTGACGGCACTCGCGTTTTTATACTTTGCCGAGCAGGGGTGTGAGATCGTGGTGCTCGAAACAGGGCTGGGCGGCTCGTATGACGCGACCAATATCATTGCGCCGCCGGAAGCGGCTGTGATCACCTCCATTTCGCTCGATCATATGGCGGTACTGGGAAATTCCGTGGAAGCGATCGCACGAACCAAGGCAGGCATTTATAAAGCGGGCAGTTTACATTTCGCGGCGGGCGGACAGCCAGAATCGGTGTATGCAGTCCTGCGAGAATCTGCGCCCGATTTACAGATTGCAGAACCTGTAACCGTGAAAAGCAGGGGGCTTTCTGGCACACACTTTGCATGGCAGGGTAACGACTATGCGATTCGCTTGCCGGGGGAATATCAGACGCAAAATGCAGCGCTTGCGCTGACGACCTTAGAGGGACTTCGGACACGCGGCTGGAACATTCCGCAGGAGGCAATCAAAACAGGACTGCAAGATGCCTATATCGCAGGACGTATGCAGGTGGTTAGAACCAATCCGCTGGTGCTTCTGGATGGCGCACACAATGAGGGCGGCATTGCCGAGCTTTGCAAAAACGTAAAGACGTTTGCGTCGAAAGGTAAAATTTATGCTGTTTTGGGTATGTGCGCAGATAAGGCAGTGCAGGAAGTAGTAAGTCAAATTGATTTCCCTGTGGAGCGGTATTGCCTGACACCCTTGCAAAATGAGCGATCGCTAGACCCGCACCAATTGGCAGGATATTTGGCGTGCCAGAGAACAGAAACAGTCATTTGCACGGACTGTGCAGACGCATTACAGCGGGCAGTTTCTGCGGCAAATCCGGAGGATTTGGTGTTGGTGTTTGGCTCCTTGTATCTTGTGGGAGAGATAGAAAAACTTTTGGATGACAGAAAGCTGCAAACTTTTTGAAGCGTTTATGATATGCTATGACAAAGAGAGCGATGTGATAGCATGGGAGTGAGAGTGTATGCAAATCATCCATGAGCGGGAAGGGACAAGCCTTGTCGTTTATTTGACCGATGAACTAGACCAGCACAGTGCACGCAAGGTGATCGAAGCGCTTGACCGACTGGCGGTACTATATGCAGAGGAAACAATGGTGCTCGATCTGAGGCGGCTGACGTTTATGGACAGCTCGGGACTCGCGGTCGCAATCAATCTGCACCGCACACTGGAGCAGACCGGACGGCATTTGACCATCCGCAATACGCCGCCGCAAGCCATGCGCGTCTTTCACGCGGCGCATTTGGAGAAGTACATAACATTTGAACAGGCGGAGGAGAAAGCAACATGCAAACACTAAACCGAATGACGCTTCGTTTTGACAGCCGTTCGGTGAATGAAGCGTTTGCACGCATGACCGTTGCGGCATTTGTGGCACAGCTTGACCCGACGCTGGAAGAACTCAATGACATTAAAACGGTGGTCAGTGAGGCGGTCACGAATGCGATTGTACATGGATACCGTGACCGTGTGGGTGAGATCATTGTGAGCGCACGTCTGTTAGAGGGTGGCTATGCGGAAATCAAAGTCAAAGACCATGGGTGTGGGATTCCGGACATTGAGCAGGCAAGACAGCCGCTTTTCACAACTGGAGACACGGAGCGTTCCGGCATGGGCTTTACAATCATGGAGAGCTTTTCTGATAAAATGCGCGTACGCTCTACGGTTGGACGCGGAACGACCGTAACCATGTTGCGGCAGATCATGGGACGCGGTGGAGAGTCCGCCTGATGGAGCAGGAGGACAAGCTGCTCGCACAGCACAAGGGACTGATTTGGAGCATTGTGCGCCGCTACCGCGGACGGGGCGTAGAGGACGAGGATTTATACCAACTGGCGAGCATCGGACTCATCAAAGCGGCACGCGGCTATGACTCTGCATATGGCACACAGTTTTCCACCTATGCCGTCCCAAAGATCGCAGGAGAGATCAGACGGTTTCTGCGCGACGATGGCGCAGTCAAGGTGGGGCGTGTGATTCAGGAACGCGCGTACCAGCTGCAACGGCTGCAAGAACAAATGGAGCTGGAACTGGGTCGCCCCATCACAATTTCGGAACTTGCGGAACGCGCGGAATTATCCATAGAAGAAACCGCGGCGGCGGTGCAGTCTTCTGCGCCTGTGCAGTCACTTGAAGCACCAGCGGGTGAGCAGGAAATGTGCCTGATGGACTGTCTGGCAGGAAGCGGCGGCATTGAGGAAGAAGTGACAACCAAGCTGTCTCTGCGGCAGGCAGTCGCAAAGCTGCCCGAACGCCTTGCGCAAGTGATTCTGATGCGGTATCTGCGCGAAATGACCCAGCAGCAGACGGCGCGTGTGCTGGGTGTATCACAGGTGCAGGTTTCCAGACTGGAACGGCAGGCGGTCGCACTGCTCCGCAAAGAACTGACAGATCATTAAAGGGTATCCAATATGGATACCCTTTTGAGGCTGTCAAAGAACTTTGACAGCCTTTTCAGGGGAACCCAGTCCCCCTAGATACAGAGCCAGTTCCGGTAGAAACCGGCTCTGATACCCCCAGTTTCGCGCACGTTTGCACGGGTCGCGGACAAAATCCAAGCCGCATGTCCTTGAATTTTGAAAATTTAAGGTCGCTTCGCTCCAAAATTAAAAGGGTGCAGTCACTTTTTTGACACGCTGCGTTCACGACATGAGGAGATCATACTTCAGATTGGAACTTTAGCGAGGCAGATGTCTTCATTTTTGTTGACTTTATCACTTAGCGTTGGGTAAAATCACTCTTAAAAAACCAGAGAGAGTGTGGTATAATCCCTATATACACGAGATTTTCCGTGGTTTAATTTATGTAAGAGAGGATACCAATATGGAGCCTACAAAATTTGATATACAGTTTACGGCGATTCGGCGCGCCGTGATCGAGCGGGTGTTCTCCCGCATGAATGATCGACAGAGAGAAGCGATTTTCTGCACAGAAGGCCCGCTGCTTGTGCTGGCAGGTGCAGGAAGTGGAAAGACAAGTGTACTGATTCACCGTATTATCAACATCCTGCGCTTTGGGCATGGATACGACAGCCCCTATGCAACGCCGGGGGCAGACATGGAAGATCTCGCATTTCTTGCCGATTACTTGGAGCATCCCATGCCAGAGCATGAAGAACGCGCCATGCAGCTTTGTGCTGTCCAGCCGACCAAGCCGTGGCAGATTGTGGCGATTACGTTTACCAACAAGGCGGCGCAGGAGCTGCAAAACCGTCTGACAAATGCCGTAGGAGAAGCGGATGCATCGGCAATTTGGGCGCACACCTTCCATACCTGCTGTTTGCGTATGCTGCGCCGTGACATTGAGCGGTTGGGATACAGCAGTACCTTTACCATCTATGATGAGGATGACAAGAAGCGCGTCATTACCGACCTCATTCGCAAGCTCAAACTGGATGATAAGATTTTTGAGCCGCGCAAGATCATGAATGAGATTAGCCGTGCCAAGGATAACCTGATTACGCCGCGCACCTTTGAGGTAGACCGTCGCGGCGAGTTTTACATGGGACGCGTGGCAGAGCTATATGCCCTCTATGAAAAGGAAATGCGCTCTAACAATGCGCTGGATTTTGACGACATTATTCTCAAAACCATTCAGCTGTTGCGAGAAAATCCCGATATCTTGGAGCATTACCAGCAGAAATTCCATTATGTGCTGGTGGACGAATATCAGGACACCAACCATGCGCAGTATGTGTTAACTTCGCTGCTTGCGGGCGGTCACAAAAATATTTGCGTTGTAGGCGATGATGACCAGTCCATTTATAAGTTCCGCGGCGCGACCATCACAAACATTTTGGAGTTTGAACAGCAATACGAAAACGCACGTGTAGTGCGCTTGGAACAGAATTACCGCTCGACCGATACCATTTTGGATGCGGCAAATGGACTCATTCGCAACAACCAGAACCGTAAGGGGAAAGAGCTTTGGACGGAGCACAAGGGCGGCAATAAGATTAAGCTCCACCGCTCGGATACGCAGGAAAATGAAGCAGAATACATTGTCCGTCAGGTTTTGGAGGGCGTGGAGCGCGGCAGAAAGTGGAGCGATTTTGCGGTATTGTACCGAAATAACGTGCTGTCCAACGCAGTAGAAACGGCGTTCCGTCGGCAGTCCATCCCATACCGCATTTATAAGGGACGCGACTTCTTTAGCCGTGCGGAAATCCGCGATATGTTTGCGTACTTGTGGGTGATCGAGAATCCAAGCGATACCCTGCGCCTCAAGCGCATTATCAATGTGCCAGCGCGTAAGATTGGTGCACGCTCCATCGAGGTTGCTGAGCAGATTGCCGAGCAGGAGGGCGTACCACTCTTTGAGGTGGTACAGCGTGCAGATACATACAGTGAGCTGGGACGCGGTGCAGCGGCAATGAAACACTTTGCACAGATGATCGAGCAACTGCGTCAGCTGCGCACCGAAGTTTCTCTGTCTGAGTTTTACGAGAGTATGCTTGACTTGACCGGCTATCAGGAGAGCTTGGAAAACAAGAACGATATGGAATCCCGCTCGCGTCTTGAAAATATCATGGAGCTCAAGTCCAACATCGTTTCCTATGAAGAAAAGAGCGAAACACAAAGTCTGTCCGAGTTCTTGGAGGAAATGGCACTCTATACGGACGGAGACAAGCAGGACGAAGAGGAGGACACCGTTCTCCTCATGACCATGCACGCGGCAAAGGGATTGGAATTTCCGGTTGTATTCCTGTGCGGCATGGAAGATGGACTGTTCCCGAGCTTTCGTATCGACGAAAATACGGAGGATCTTGAGGAGGAGCGTCGTCTGTGCTATGTTGCAGTCACACGCGCAAAACAGGAGCTATACCTCACCTGTGCGGAACGCCGTTTGATGTATGGTCAGACACGCTATGCGAACCCATCCAGATTCTTGCAGGAGATCCCTGAGGGGCTTTTGGACTCGAATTGTGTCCGTGCGCAACGCATGAATGACCCAAGCACACTGCCAAGAAGAACCAGCCCGACTATAAACCAGTCTTACCGTGCAGCGTCTGGCTTATCTGCGGACACATCACCAGCGGCATTGTTTGCGGTGGGTGACTGCGTGGTGCACCGCGCCTTCGGTGCAGGCATGGTGACATCCGTCAAGCCAATGGGCGGTGACCAGCTCTTAGAGATTGCTTTCGAGCAAAAGGGCACCAAGCGGCTGATGGCAAAATCTGCCTCCCAATTTATGCAGAAACAGTAAGAAAAAACGCAAAGCAATACCGACCAGATGCTTTTTGTATTTGGTCGGTATTTTGTTTCAAAGGTTGATAACCTTTGAACGCAGTCCTTTTTCTTTCTGAACAAAGCGTCCATTGGGCAGGGACAATGCATAAAATCAGGGCGGCACATGTGGACGGAGTGAATAAAGTTACAAGATTTGGTTGCGTAAAGCGGGGTTTCGTACTATAATAAAGGCGTATGTCAATCCATTTCAAGGAGGAACACAAAAATGAATCAAGCAGATCCAAAGGCATCTGGACACAATGAGGAGCAAGAGGGACGCTTTTCATCCAGTCTATTTGATTGGAGCGAATCGATTGTCTTTTCTTTGATTATTGTTGTCGTGGTGTTTACATTTTTGTTCCGTATGATTTCCGTATCCGGTCAGTCGATGGAACCCACCTTATTAGACCGTGATATGATGGTGGTCAGCAATCTGGCATATGCGCCAGATCGTGGGGATGTTGTCGTTGTCAACAAGCCGACCACACAGTTTGGCTCGATCGTCAAGCGTGTCATTGCAGTTGGCGGTGACACCGTGGATATCAACTTCGCAACTGGCGATGTGATGGTCAACGGAGAAGTGCTTGATGAGTCTTACATCAAGGAGCCAACTTATACAGCGGAGGGTATGGCATTCCCAGTCACCGTACCCGAGGGACAGCTGTTTTTGATGGGAGACAACCGCAACCGCTCCAACGACAGCCGTGACCCGCAGATCGGTCTGGTAGATGAGCGGTATATCATCGGGCATGTATTGGGCGTTGTATTCCCATTCAGCTCGTTTGGAGGAGTCTAATTCAATGAATATTCAGTGGTATCCAGGTCATATGGCGAAAACCCGCCGTCAGATGCTGGAAAATCTCAAAAATATTGACCTCGTCTGTGAGCTGGTCGATGCACGAATCCCACAGGTCAGCCGCAATCCGGATATGAATGAGATCGCCGGAGAAAAGCCGCGCATGATTATCTTGAACCGTACAGATCTGGCAGACCCCGAAGAGACCCGCCGCTGGGCGGCATGGTACCGCGCACAGGGCTATTCTGTACTCGAGACGGACAGCCAGCACGGCACAGGTACGGCGCGTTTTGGCGCGGCGGCAAGAGAACGTCTTGCGGATAAGATCGCCGTTTGGAACGAGAAGGGTCAGACCGGACGCTCCGTGCGCGTGATGGTCGTGGGCATCCCCAATGTGGGCAAGTCCACATTCATTAACCGTATCCTTGGACGCAAGTCCGCAAAGGCAGCAGATAAGCCGGGTGTTACACGCGGTGCGCAGTGGTTTCGTGTACAGGGCGGCATTGATCTCCTCGATACCCCAGGTATTCTATGGCCGAAGTTCGATGACGAGCGGGTGGGCATTTTGCTTGCTGTCACAGGCGCGGTCAAGGACGATATTTTAGACACAGAAACCCTTGCATGCAAGTTGTTTGAACTTTTGGCAGAGCGTGCGCCGCAGGCGATCATTGACCGCTACAAGCTGACTATTCCAGAAGAATCGGAATTTTTGGGCTATGAGCTGTTACAGCAGGCAGGACGAAAGCGCGGCTTCCTGATTTCGGGCGGCGAAATTGATACCGAGCGTATGGCACGCATTTTGCTGGATGAATTCCGCGGCGGTGTGCTCGGTCGCGTGACATTGGAGACACCAGAGGACTATGAAAATGTTGAAACCGATGCATGAGGGCGTGACCTATATACTGGAACAGCAGGCGCAGGAAAATGGCTTTACGGCGGTATGTGGCATTGACGAAGCAGGGCGCGGACCGCTGGCAGGTCCAGTGGTTGCGGCGGCGGTTATCTTGCCGCTGGGCTGTGAGATCGCAGGACTCAATGACTCCAAGAAACTGACCGAAAAGAAGCGAGAAGCACTGTTTGATGTCATTTGCGAAAAGGCAATCAGCTTTTCCATTGCGTCTGTTGACCATGAAACGATTGACGAGATCAATATTTTACAGGCAACCTATCAGGCAATGCGGCAGGCGGCGGAAGGCTTATCTGTTCCGGCAGATTTTGCCTATGTGGACGGTAACCGTGACCCCGTGCTGGGCATTGAAACCACCTGTGTTGTGGGCGGCGATGCAAAAAGCATGTCGATCGCGGCGGCATCGGTGCTGGCAAAAGTGACAAGAGATCGGCATATGATGGAAATGGATGCGCTGTATCCGAAATATGGTTTTGCAAAGCACAAGGGATATGGTACCAAGGCGCATACAGAGGCAATTCTGGCACATGGTGCAAGCCCGATTCATCGCAAGACCTTTTTGAAGAAGCTGCAAGCGGCGCATCCAGAGTTGGAGCTTTAATGCGCGGCGCATGGGGTGAGCAAGCCGCGGTGGATTACTTACAGCACAAGGGCTATGAAATTCTTGACTGTAACTATCGCACACGCTGGGGGGAGCTGGATATCGTTGCGGCAAATGAGCGGTATCTGGTGTTTGCAGAAGTCAAAACGCGTGCATCGCAGCGGTTTGCTGCGGCACGTGAAGCAGTGAACCAGAGCAAGCAAAACCGACTGATTTTAACAGCGGAACAATGGATGCAGGAGCACCCGACCACATTACAGCCGCGCATGGATGTGATCGAGGTGTATGGCATAGAGGGCGAGCCAGTCAAGGCGATTTACCACTTGGAAAATGCGTTTGACGCATAGAGGGAGGCAAATATGAAGCTATTTGATTTGCACTGTGACACCTTATATGAGTGCTATGAAACAGGGGCACGGCTGCGCGAGAATACGCTGTGCATCGACAAGTCAAAAACAGCACCCTACGAGATGTATACACAGGTGTTTGCCCTATTCTGCGGCACGCAGTGCAGTGGTCCGCGGATGCGGTCACTCATGGACTTACCACCTGCCCGCCGTTTGGATGCGCTTTTAGAGACCGTACATCTGGAATTTACCGTCAATGCTGACTGGATCACCCTATGCCGTGATATGGAGGATTGGATGTGGGCGCAGGCGCATGGAAAACATGCAGCGTTCTTGTCTATTGAGGGTGCGGAGCTTTTGACGACAGACGCACATGTACAGCGTGCATATGACGCAGGTGTGCGCATGGTGTCGCTCAGTTGGAACGGATACAATCAATATGCGTGCGGTGCGGTCTATGGCAATGACACCGCACTGAGCGATAAGGGTAAGGCACTGGTACGCCGACTGGTAGAGCTGGGCATCATCGTGGATGTGTCCCACTTATCCGAAGCAGGATTCTGGGACGTATGTCTGGAAACCGAGGCGCCCTTTGCCGCGAGCCATTCCAACAGCTGTGCGTGCTGTGACCATCTGCGTAACCTGACAGATCTGCAATTTTCTGAGATCGTGCGGCGCGGCGGTCTTGTGGGCATCAATCTATACAGTCCATTTTTACGTGCAGACAAGAAACAGGCAGAGCTGAGCGATGTTCTGCGCCATATTGAGCACTTTTTGGCGTGCGGCGGCGAGCACTGTCTGGCGCTGGGTGCCGATCTTGATGGATGCAGCAGCATACCTAAGGGGATGGACACTGTGGCAGATATGGAAAAGCTTGGTGAGTATATGCTGCGCCACAATTATTTACAAAGTACAATCGATGCACTGTTTTTTGATAACGCACATACATTTTTTACCCGAATGCTAAAATAACCTGCGTAAAACAGGAGGGATACAATGGAATATGTAAGCACTAGAAATAAAAATCTACGTGTCAGCGCGGCAAAGGCAATCGCAATGGGCATTGCGCCGGACGGGGGCTTGTTCTGTCCGACGGAGTTCCCGCGCCTGTCGCATGATGAATTTGTCCAGCTGATGCGCATGGACTATAAACAGCGTGCAGCAATGATCTTAGGGAAGTTCTTGACCGACTTTACCGCAGAAGAATTGCAGCACTTTACTGAACAGGCGTATGCAGACGAAAAGTTTGGCGGCAAGGATACCGTACCCGTGGTAAGCCTTGCAGCTGATGTGCATATGCTGGAGCTTTGGCACGGTCCGACCTGCGCGTTTAAGGATATGGCACTGCAAATGCTGCCCCATCTCTTAACCGCGTCGCTTAAAAAGACCGGAGAGCCCCGCACCTGCTGCATTTTGGTGGCAACTTCGGGCGATACTGGCAAGGCGGCACTGGAAGGTTTTGCCGATGTACCTGGAACCAAAATTATGGTATACTATCCAGTAGACGGCGTTTCTCCAATGCAGAAACTGCAAATGGTGACCCAGCAGGGTGAGAACGTGGAAGTCGTTGCAATCAAGGGCAACTTTGACGATGCACAGTCCGCGGTCAAGTGCATCTTTACCGACAAAGAGACGGCAAAGCGTCTGGACGAACATGGGTTGATGTTCTCGTCGGCAAACTCCATTAACTGGGGACGCCTTGCGCCGCAGATCGCCTACTATGTCTCAGCGTACTGTGATCTTTTGGGTGCTGGAAAGATTCAGCATGGACAGACCGTCAATGTATGTGTGCCGACTGGCAACTTCGGAAACATTCTGGCAGCATATATTGCAAAGCAGATGGGTGTACCGTTGGGCAAGCTCATTTGTGCATCCAACCAGAACAATGTGCTGACCGATTTCTTTGCACAGGGCGGTGTCTATGACCGCAATCGTCCGTTCTATACGACCGATTCGCCGTCTATGGATATTTTGATCTCCTCCAATTTGGAACGTTTACTCTTCTTCCTTTCTGGGCAGAATGATGTAATGGTAAAGGAAAAGATGGACGCACTGGCAAGGGATGGACGCTATGACGTGTCTGATACGCTGGGGGCACAGCTTGCGGCAGACTTTGCAGCGGGCTTCTGTGATGACACACAGACGGCACAGACCATCAAGAAGATCTTTGATGAGCAGAAGTATCTGTGTGATACGCATACCGCGGTTGCTGTGCACGTGTGTGAACAGTACCGCGCACAGAGCGGCGACCATGCCCCTGTGATCGTGGCATCCACAGCAAGTCCTTTTAAGTTCTGCAAGCCGGTGGCAGCAGCACTGGGACACCCGATCGACACTGACGGCACGGAACAGCTTGCAGCGCTTGAAGCTGTTTCTGGATGTAAGGCACCCGAGCCGCTTGCGGCACTGGGCGCGAAAACACCTCGTTTTGATCGTGTGGTGGACAAGGCAGATATCTTGTCTACACTGGATCTGCTTTTGTAAGACTCATGGCACTTTATACCATAGCAGACCTGCATTTGGCGTGTTCTGTCAACAAGCCGATGGATATTTTTGGCGGTCGCTGGCAAAATTATATGGAGAAGATTCGTGAGCGTTGGCAGGCAGTGGTACAGGAAGAAGATACCGTTGTGATTGGCGGCGATATCTCTTGGGGCATTGATTTTAAGCAGTCACAGGCAGATTTTGCGTATTTGAATGCACTTTCAGGGCGAAAGATCATCCTGAAAGGCAACCACGATCTGTGGTGGAATACGGTACGCAAAATGGAAAGTTTTGTGACAGAGAATGGATTCCAAAACATATATTTTTTGCATAACAACTGCTTTCTGTATGAAAATACTGCGATCTGCGGCACACGCGGCTGGTTCTTTGAGGAGGACTTCAAGCAAAGCCACGATGAGAAAATTTTTCGGCGTGAGCTTTTGCGCTTGGAAACTTCACTCAAAGCCGGAAAGGAGACTGGCGCGGACGAGATCTACTGTTTTTTGCACTATCCGCCAATTTATGCAAACTTTCGGTGCGGTGAGATCATTGCACGCATGCAAAAGTACGGTGTAACACGCTGTATCTACGGACATCTGCACTCGGACAGCTTGCGCTGGGCAGTCACGGGGATGCAAGATGGGATCGAGTTTATTTTGGCATCGGGTGATCACTTGGATTTTATGCCGATGCTGTTAAAAAAATAAAAAAAGGCTGGAAATTCCAGAGAAAATCTGGTAAAATATGTTGGATACAATTTTAGGAGGAATAAATTGTAATGGAACTGAAAAACGTTGAGAAGCTGGAAAAGAGCATTACAGCTCTGACTATTGAAATTTCTGCCGCAGAGCTGGAGACCGCAAAGGATCAGGCATTTAAGAAAAATGGCAAGAAGATCACTGTTCCGGGTTTCCGTAAGGGCAAAGCACCACGCAAGGTGATTGAGAGCCTGTACGGCGATGGTGTATTCTTTGAGGATGCGCTGAATATCTGCTATCCAAAGGCATATGACGAGGCACTGGAGAAGTCCGGTATCAAGGCAGTTGCTCCGGCTGATGTTGAGATCTCTGAGATGACAGAGTCCGGCGCAGTTGTACTGATCTGCAAGGTTCCGGTTGAGCCAGAAGTAACGCTGGGCGACTACAAGGGAATCTCCGTTGAGAAGGAAGAGGCTAAGGTTCTGGTTGCTGACGTAAAGGCAGAGCTCGACCACATGGCACAGCGTCTGGCTCGCACACAGGTTGTAGAGCGCGCTGCTAAGAAGAACGACACCGTTGTAATCGACTTCGAGGGCTTCGTGGATGGCGTTGCATTCGAGGGCGGCAAGGGTGAGAACTTCGACCTGAAGCTGGGCTCTGGCACATTCGTTCCGGGCTTTGAGGATCAGCTGATCGGCACCAAGGCTGGTCAGGAGAAGGATGTTGTTGTAACATTCCCAACCGAGTACCATGCAGCTGCGCTGGCTGGCAAGGAAGCAACCTTCAAGTGCACCGTTCACGAGGTAAAGGAGACAATTACGCCTGCAATCGACGACGAGTTTGCAAAGGACGTTTCTGAGACCGCTGAGACCGTAGAGGATCTCAAGAAGGAAGTGAAGGAGCGCCTGATTGCACAGAAGACCGAGGCTTTTGAGCGTGACTATGAGGAAGCTCTGCTGACTGCTGTCATCGACGGTATGCAGGCTGAGATTCCGGACGCAATGGTAGAGGTTCAGCTGGACAATGTAATGCAGGACTTCGGCTACCGTCTCCAGATGCAGGGCATGCAGCTCGATCAGTACGCAAAGATGAACGGCATGGATATGGCACAGTTCCGCGGTATGTTCCGTCCGCAGGCTGACCGTCAGGTAAAGGTTCGTCTGGCACTCCAGAAGATCGTAGAGCTGGAGAATCTGGACGTTTCTGAGGACGAGGTTGAGGCAAAGTACAAGGAACTGGCTGAGCAGTATGGCATGGAAGCTGAGCAGGTTAAGAAGGCTCTGCCAGCAGACAGCATTACCTCCGATATGAAGCTTGACAAGGCAATCGCCCTGATTAAGGACAGCGCAAAGCCGAAGAAGAAGGCTAAGAAAAAGGCTGAAGACAAGGCAGAAGAGAGCGCTGAATAAGGCATAAAAGGGAGGAGACCATACATATCCTCCAATAGACCGAAATTCTGGAAAATATGGGGGATCATGGAAAGGAGTTTTCTTTTATGAGTTTAGTACCTATGGTCATCGAGCCAACCAACCGAGGCGGAGAGCGCTCGTATGATATTTTTTCCCGCCTGTTAAATGACCGTATCATTATGTTGTCAGACGAAGTCAACGACACCACGGCGTCTTTGATCGTTGCACAGCTGTTGTATCTCGAGTCTCAGGACCCAGATAAGGACATTTCGTTCTATATCAATTCCCCTGGCGGCTCTGTTACAGCGGGTATGGCGATCTATGACACCATGAACTATATTAAGCCGGATGTTTCGACCATCTGTGTCGGACTGGCGGCTTCGATGGGTGCTTTTCTGCTGTCTTCGGGCGCGAAAGGCAAGCGTTTTGCATTGCCGAACTCTGAAATCATGATCCATCAGCCACTTGGCGGCGCAAAGGGTCAGGCTTCGGATATTAAGATCCATGCAGATTGGATTCTGAAAACACGCGATAAGCTCAACCACATTCTGGCGGACAACACTGGAAAGCCGCTGGAAGTGATCGAGCGCGACACAGATCGTGATAACTTTATGAGTGCGGCTGACGCAATGGCGTACGGTCTCATTGATAAGGTATATGACAAGCGCTAAATCATGCAAATGCACAACCATCGGCGGAGAATCCGCCGATGGTTTGTATGCTTTTAGAAAAGCATGTTCAATGAGGTGAATGATGGCAAATTTCGATGAAAACAAGACACTGCACTGCTCATTCTGCGGCAAGCCGCAGAATAAAGTGCGCAAGCTGGTGGCTGGACCCAATGTATATATCTGTGACGAGTGCATCAACGTGTGCGCAAGCATTCTCGACGATGAACTGGGCATCGATTACAGCGACGCGCCGGACGAGGGCGTAGAAGCACCAGACAACCTGCCAACCCCGCGTGAACTCAAGGACGTTTTGGATCAGTATGTTATTGGTCAGGACGAGGCAAAGGTCGCGCTGAGCGTTGCAGTATACAACCACTACAAGAGAATTTTCCGCGGCGGCGAAGATGATATTGAGCTTGCAAAGAGCAATATTCTGATGCTGGGACCATCTGGTTCTGGTAAGACGCTGCTGGCGCAGACGCTTGCAAAGACTTTGCAGGTGCCGTTTGCGATCGCGGATGCGACCACACTGACCGAAGCTGGTTATGTCGGTGAGGATGTGGAGAATATTCTGCTCCGTCTGATTCAGGCAGCAGACTTTGATGTGGAAAAGGCAGAACGCGGCATTATTTATGTGGACGAGATCGACAAGATCGCCAGAAAGTCGGAAAATCCGTCCATCACACGTGATGTATCCGGTGAAGGTGTACAGCAGGCATTGCTCAAGATGCTTGAGGGTACGACTGCAAATGTACCGCCGCAGGGCGGACGTAAGCATCCGCATCAGGAATTTATCCAGATTGATACAACCAATATCCTGTTTATCTGTGGCGGTGCGTTCGATGGCATTGAAAAGATTATCCAGAACCGCATCGGCAAGAAGGGCATTGGCTTCGGTGCCGAAGTGCACAGCAAGAACGACGAAGCAGTTGACCTGATGTTGGACAAGATCGAGCCGCATGATCTCATGAAGTTCGGTCTGATTCCAGAGCTGATCGGTCGTCTGCCAGCGATCGTTGGTCTGCATTCGCTGGATGAAGAGGCGTTAGTACGCATCCTGACCGAGCCGAAAAATGCACTGGTCAAGCAGTATACAAAGCTGTTTGCGCTGGATGGCGTAAAGCTCGTATTTGATCCAGAAGCACTGCGCGAGGTTGCAAAGATTGCAGTTGAGCGTAAGACAGGTGCACGTGGTCTGCGCGGCGTGCTCGAAAACATCATGACCGATATTATGTTTGAGATCCCATCAGATGACTCGATCGTGCGTGTAGAGATCACACCAGACGTGGTAAAGGGTGAGGGCAAGCCAGAGGTTATGCGCGAGCCGAAGCCTGAAAAGAGTGCCTAAAGCCAAAATAATTGTGAAGTAAAGGGGTATGGCATGATTTGCCGTACCCTTTTTTGTCGAAATCTCCAATGCTTTCCGCTTGAAACTATGTCAGCAGTATACTATACTTATCATAAGGCTTTTTGATTGAGCCATTGTAGTTTTAGGCGATGTTTCAGGAGAAAGAACACATTGAGATTTCAAAAAAATCTAGGGGCTGTTTGAAAAATCGAAAATTTGTCTTTTTCTACAGGGAACGGCATCCACTGCGTTAAAAATACTCGAAATCCATCAAGGATTCCTGCGTTTTTTGCCTTGTGGCTGCTCGCTCCCTGCGAAAAATCCGTCAATTTCTCTATTTTCAAACAAGCCTTAGTATTTGTTTGATTCTCCTTGCAGCAGAGTCTTGAGATAGAAAATTCCGTTTAGGAGTATTAAAATATGAACGTGAACCAAGAAAAGAAGCAGAGAGTGCTGCCTGTTATGCCCCTGCGTGGGCTTGCAGCATTTCCAGAAATGCTGATTCATTTTGATGTGGGTCGGGCAATGTCCGTAAAGGCGCTCGAAGCCGCAATGAAAGATGGTCAGTGGATTTTTTTGACCGCACAAAAGGATTTACAGACCGATGTGCCTGAGCCGGAAGACCTCTATGAGGTGGGTACGATCTGTCTTGTGAAACAGATCTTGCGCCTGCCGGGTGATAATATCCGTGTTTTGGTACAGGGCAAGCAGCGTGCCCGTGTGCAGAGCTATGAAAAGGGTGAAAAGGGTTCTCTGAAAGCCGTAGTTGAGATTCTTGAAGAAACCCGACCGGATGGCGGTATCCGCCGTGAGCGCGCGATGGTGCGCACCTTGCAGGATCGTTTTGAACAGTATACCAGCTGCGGGCCTAGAATGTCCTCGGATATTCTCATCACCGTTGCATCTGGCGGCGATGGTGGCTATCTTGCGGATTATATCACACAAAATATCTCGGTGGATTTCACCATTAAGCAGGAAATTCTGGAAGAGCTGAACGTCAATCGCCGTTTGCTCCGCGTCATCCGTCTGCTTGATGAAGAGATCGAATTGCTCTCGATTGAGGGCGAGATTCAGGATCAGCTCAAGGCGGCACTGGATAAGAACCAAAAGGACTATTATCTGCGCGAGCAGATCAAGGTCATTCAGTCCGAGCTGGGTGAGCAGGATGTTTATGCGGAAGCCGAGTCCTACCGTGAGCGCATTGAAGCACTGGGACTTGAAGACGAACACACCAAAAAGCTGATGAAAGAGGTAGATCGTCTGTCCAAGATGAGTAGTTCTTCCTCGGAAGCGGGGGTGATTCGTACCTATCTGGATACTGTGCTTGACCTGCCATGGAAGAAGGCAACCCGTCTGCGCTACGATTTGGCACGTGCAGAAAAGACCCTTGACCGCGAGCACTATGGTTTGCAAAAGGTCAAAGAGCGTATTTTGGAGTTTGTGGCAGTCAAGAAGCTGTCCCCAGAGCTCAAGGGACAGGTGCTGTGTCTGGCGGGTCCTCCAGGTGTGGGCAAGACCTCCATTGCGCGTTCCATTGCGGAGGCGATGAACCGCAAGTATGTGCGCATGTCACTGGGTGGTGTGCGCGATGAAGCCGATATCCGCGGTCACCGTAAGACTTACATTGGCGCAATGCCAGGACGTATCATCAATGCGCTCAGACAGGCGGGCAGCAACAATCCGCTGATTCTGCTTGATGAGATCGACAAGATGAGCAACGACTTCCGTGGTGATCCGGCGTCTGCAATGCTCGAAGTGCTGGACATTGAGCAGAACAATGCATTCCGCGATCATTACGTAGAAATTCCGGTCGATTTGTCCGATGTGCTGTTTGTAACCACAGCAAACGATCTGTCCACTGTGCCGCGTCCGCTGCTCGACCGTATGGAAGTCATCGAGCTGTCCAGCTATACTGCCGAGGAAAAGCTGCACATTGCAGAAGATCACTTGCTGCTCAAGCAGATCAAGAAGCATGGACTCACCAAGAGCACCCTGCAAGTACCAACAGAGACACTGGAAGCGGTCATTTCTGGATACACCCGCGAAGCAGGTGTGCGCCGCTTGGAGCAGCAGCTCGCGAAGCTGTGCCGCAAGGCTGCTAAGAAGATTGTAGACGGTGAAGCAAAGCGCGTTACGATCACGCCAGAGGCACTGGAAAGCTATCTGGGACCGGCAAAGTTCAAGAAAGACCACGTATCCCATCGGGACGAAGTGGGCATTGTAAACGGTCTGGCATGGACAAGCGTAGGCGGTGAAATGCTGCAAGTCGAAGTTGCGGCTGTATCGGGTACGGGTAAGATCGAGGTGACAGGCAATCTGGGCAAGGTCATGTCCGAGAGTGCCAAGGCAGCAGTGACCTTTGTGCGCTCACGCACAGAAGAATTGCAGCTCGCGCCCGATTTCTATAAGAATACCGACTTGCACATTCACTTCCCAGAGGCAGCGATTCCGAAGGATGGACCATCGGCTGGTATTACCATGGCGACCGCGATCATTTCCGCGCTCACAGGCATTCCGGTATACCATAGCGTCGCAATGACTGGCGAGGTGACCCTGCGCGGCAGAGTCATGCCGATTGGTGGTCTGCGCGAAAAGACTATGGCAGCATATCGTGCGGGCATCAAGACGATCATCATACCAAAGGAAAATGAGTCCGATCTGGAAGAAGTCGAGCAGGTGGTCAAGGACAATATTACCTTTGTCATTGCCGAGCATATGGATACGGTGATGGAGACAGCGCTGGACTTTAGCCGCCGCCCAGAGCCCAAAAAAAAGACAGATACACAGACCATGCCGCTCTCTCAGGTAGGCGTGGCAGAATCGACACTTTGCCAGTGAGGGAGGAAACTGATGCTTAATCTGCATAAAGCGGAGTTTATCCGTTCCGCGGTAAAAACCGCAGACTTTCCATCGGACGGCTTGCCGCAGATCGTATTTGCCGGTAAATCCAACGTTGGCAAGTCCTCAACCATCAACAAGCTCTTGAACCGCCGCAATTTTGCCCGCGTGGGTGGACAGCCGGGTAAGACCATCCACATCAATTTCTTTGAAATCGACAAGCAGACCTACTTTGTGGATTTGCCAGGATATGGCTATGCAAAGGTATCCAAGTCCGAGCGTGACCGCTGGGGTGCACTACTTGAGACCTATTTTGGCACAGGACTCATCACACTGGGACTCCAGATTGTGGATATTCGCCACAAGCCGACTGCGGATGATAAGGTGATGGCAGATTGTTTTCTATCCACTGGACAGCCGTTTGCAATCATTGCCAATAAGCTGGACAAGATCAAGAAAAGCGAGCTGGAAGGCAACGTTGCATGCATCCGTGAAACGCTGCTTTTGCCCGAAGATGTTCCGGTGATCCCGTTCTCCGCAGAGAAGGGAACGGGGCGCGACGAGGTGCTGGCACTCATTGAAGCACACGTTGCAGCGTGCGCAGAGTCGTCCTGTGAAGTGTAAAAAGTTTTTGAAGCATCTTTGTATAAAATGTAAAATTTCGCCGCAAAAGAACCAAGGAGACTTGGTTCTTTTGTGAATGGAAAATTGAAAATTTGCAACTTTTTTGATTTGGTCAAATGGTAAAATTAAAGAAATTGCAAAAAACCTTGACAAAAACGACGGTTATGGTTATACTTACTCTCGTAAGGAAAACACAAGATGTTGAGGGCTGCCAATAGAGCAAACAGAGCGTTTTGCTCTATTTTTATGGCATAGCAGAGGACATCGAAAACCAGTTTTTTTAGGAGGATTACAAAAGCATGAAGAGATTTCTGAGTGCAGTGCTTGCTGGCGCTATGAGCCTGTCCCTAATGGCAGGTTGTGCATCTGGTGGGGAGCAGCCGCAGACAAATGATGACAACAAGTCCACAGCAGGGGGGTTGTTCCCAGCAGTTGCCAAGGAAGACCTCAAGGTTGGCGTTGTTCATATCACTGACCCGGCGGAGGGCGCAGGTTATACCTACACACATGACCTTGGTATTCAGGGCATGCAGAAAAATCTCGGTTTGGACGACAGCCAGATCATCCGCAAGAACAATGTAGACGATTCCAAGGCAACTGCGATCCGCACCGCGCTGGAAGAATGCGTTGAGGAAGGCTGTCAGGTAATCTTTGCAACCTCTTGGGGATACATGGACTACGTTAAGGAGATGGCTGAGGAGTATCCGGATGTGCTGTTTGCACACGGTACTGGCTATCAGTCCAACGGCAAGAACTTCATTAACTACTTTGGTAAGATCAATCAGGCGCGTTATCTCTCTGGTATCGCAGCTGGTATGAAGACCAAGAGCAACAAGATTGGTTATGTTGCAGCGCAGAACAATGAGAACGGCGAGGTTACCTCTGGTATCAATGCATTTGCAATGGGTGTTGAGTCTGTAAACCCAGACGCTGAGGTTTATGTAAAGGTTACTGGTTCTTGGTTTGCGCCAGAGGGTGAAGGTCAGGCTGCAAAGTCTCTGATCGACCTTGGCTGCGATGTGATCACACAGCACTGTGATACTGCAAATCCGGCAACCGAAGCAGAGAAGGCTGGTGTTTACGCAGTTGGCTACAACTCCGATATGGCTGAGAAGGCACCGGGCGCAACCCTGACTTCTGTTATGTGGGATTGGTCTGTGTTCTACACCAAGGCTGTGGAAGACGTGATCAACGGTACATGGACTGGCGAGAACTACTTCGGTTCTATGGAGGATGGTCTGGTAAATCTGGCTCCGTTGTCTGATCTTGCAGCAGAAGGTACTGCGGAAAAGATCAAGGAGGTACAGGACAAGATCATGAGTGGCGAATGGGATATCTATGATGGCGTCACTGAGTATGAAGACAATGAGGGGCAGAAGCATACACTCAAGGCTGAGGAGTATGGCACCTGCAATTGGTATTACAAGAACGTGAAACTTGCATAACGCAACCGGAAATCGTACTTTAAAAGGGCGGTCAAAAGTGTTTTGACCGCCCTTTTCCAACGTATCCTGTTAGAAAGAAGGAGAATTTATGGCAAACACCGAATATGCAATCGAATGTCGCGGGATTACCAAGACATTTGGCTCGGTTGTGGCAAATGATGCAGTTGATCTGACCGTGCGATATGGTGAGGTGCTCGCGCTGCTGGGCGAAAATGGTTCTGGTAAGACAACGCTGATGAATATGTTGTCGGGAATTTATCATCCAGATGCAGGTACCATCAAAATTGCGGGGGAAGAGGTCAAGATCAACTCACCAGAAGACTCCATGGCATTGGGGATTGGTATGATCCACCAGCATTTTAAACTCGTCGATGTCTTTACAGCGTCCGAGAATATCGCAGTTGGCACATCGGGCAAGCGTCTGTCTGCCTCTGTCATGCGCCAGAAGGTGCAGGAGATTAGTCAGTCAATTGGTCTTGAAATCGACCCAGACCGCCGCGCATTTGAGATGTCTGTCTCAGAAAAGCAGAATGTAGAGATTCTCAAGGTGCTGTACCGCGGTCAGAAGATTCTGATTCTGGACGAGCCGACCGCTGTACTGACACCACAGGAAACCGAGCGTCTATTTGATATCCTGCGCTCCATGCGTGCACAGGGCTGCGCGATCATCATTATCACACATAAGCTCAATGAGGTGCTGTCCATTTCCGATCGCGTGACCATTCTGCGCAAGGGCAAATACATTGAGACAGTCAACACTGCTGAGACCAACGAGCAGAAACTTACCGAGCTGATGGTCGGTCGTCCGGTTTCCTTGGAGATTGCACGTCCGGATGTGGTAGACCCCAAGACCATTTTAAAGATCGTTGACCTCACCGTGCGCAAGCCGGATGGCACAATTGCAATTGATGACGCAAACTTTGAGGTGCGCACCGGCGAGATTTTAGGCGTTGCAGGCATTGCAGGCTCTGGACAGAAAGAACTGTGCGAGTGTGTTGCAGGACTGTGCCCGGCAGAAAAGGGCGCGGTGCTGTATCATAAGGAAAACCTGATCGGCAAGTCGCCGCGTGAGATCATCCGCTTGGGCGTGCATCTGGGCTTTGTACCGGAGGATCGTTTGGGCATGGGTCTGGTTGCATCCATGGGCATGGTGGGTAATCTCATGCTGAAAACTTACGATGCGCCAAAGGGACCGTTCATCGATCCAGCACCTGCACGCAAACACGCAGAAGACTTGGTGGATCGTCTGGGGATTGTGACCCCGTCTGTTGATACACCCGTTCGCCTGATGTCGGGCGGCAACGTACAGAAGGTACTCTTGGGACGTGAGATCGAGTCCAATCCGCAGGTGCTGATTACCGCATATCCGGTACGTGGTTTGGATATCAATTCCTCTTACACGGTATATGATCTTTTGAATGAGCAGAAAAAGAAGGGCGTTGCCGTCGTCTTCATCGGCGAGGACTTGGACGTACTGATGGCACTCTCTGATCGCATTATGGTTATGTGTCATGGTCAGGTCACGGGCATCGTAGACGGAAGAACGGCAACCAAGGACGATATCGCACGACTGATGGTCGGGGCAGGAGAGGAGACACAGGCATGATGCGTATTGTCAAAACCAAAGAAAAGAGCACAAAGCAGCAGATTTTACTGCGCCTTGGCGCGTTTGTGTTGGCACTCTGTGCGGGCGGCTTGTTCCTGCTGATGCTGGGCAACAACCCGATCGCAGTGTATTCCACCATTCTTTCAGGTGCGTTCCGCTCCAAGATGGCGGTGCAGGCAACGATCAAAATTATGATCCCATTGCTCATTGCCGCACTTGGTGTCACGCTGTCCTTTAAGATGAAATTCTGGAACATTGGTGGTGAAGGACAGCTCATCATGGGTGGTGTTTTTGCGTCCTATTTTGCACTGTTCCATTCCGATTTGCCGCAGTTTATCCTGTTCCCACTCATGTTCGTTGCAGGTCTTGTGGGCGGCGGACTGTGGGCGCTCATTCCGGCATTTTTCAAGGTGCGTTTTGGTACAAATGAGACGCTGTTCACCCTGATGCTCAACTATATCGCACTGTATATCGTGGCTTGGCTGCAAGAAGACACATGGCGCGATCCGGCGGCGAATGGCTTCCCAAAAATCGCGAGCTTTGATAAAAATGCGGTACTGCCTAAGGTATTCGGTGTGCAGATCGGCTGGATCATTGCGCTGGTGCTGGTCGTGCTGGTGTTTGTTTACCTGCGCTATACTAAGCAGGGCTATGAAATTTCCGTTGTCGGTGAAAGCCGTGCGACCGCGACTTATGCAGGTATGAACGTACAGCGCATCATTCTGCGCACCATGTTCCTTTCCGGTGCGATCGCAGGTATTGCAGGCATGGTACAGGCAACCGGTTCTGACCGTACCCTGACCGTGGGGATTGCGGGCGGCGTTGGCTTTACGGCGATCATTGTCGCATGGCTGGCGCGACTCAATCCGGTGAGCAGTTTGGGGATTGCATTTCTGTTTGCGGTGCTGGAAAAAGGTTCTTCGGTCATCCAGTCAGAGTTTGGACTGTCCACCGACTGTGCGGACGTATTGCAGGGCATTATTCTGTTTTTCGTGCTGGGATGTGAATTCTTTGTGCGCTATAAGTTTGTGCGCGATCAAAAGCAGACAGCAGAAGGAGGCAAGAAGTAAATGGATCTGTTTATTAAATTTCTGGTTGCAGCAGTTGCTGCAAGTATTCCGCTTCTGTTTGGTACCGTAGGCGAGATTCTGTCCGAAAAAGTGGGCCACCTCAACCTTGGTGTTGAGGGCATGATGTCCATTGGCGCATGCGCAGGCTTTATGGTGGGCATGCAGACAGACTCGTTTGTATTGGCACTGCTTGCGGCATTTGCAGCAGGCGTTGTGGCAGCACTCATCTATGCTGTTCTGACTGTTACCTTTCTGGCAGATCAGAACGTATCTGGTCTGACACTGACCATTTTCGGCGTTGGACTTGCAAACTTCATTGGTATCTATATGCTGGGTCACACAGAAAACGGCACACTCAAACTGCCCGAAGGAATCACCGCGCAGATGCGTGAAATCAATATTCCAGGGCTGAGCGATATTCCAGTCGTGGGCGACCTGCTGTTCTCGTACAGCCCATTTGTGTATCTGGGCATTGTGCTTGCCGTCTGTGCTGGTGTATTCTTCAAAAAGACCAAGCTCGGACTCAATGTGCAGGCGATCGGTCACAATCCAGCGGCAGCAGATGCAGCTGGCATCAATGTGATCCGCTGGAAGTATGTGATAATCATGATTGGCGGCGGTATCTGTGGCATTGGCGGCGCATACTGCGCGATGATTATTAACAGCGGCGTCTGGATTTCCAACAATGTCGGTGGTCTGGGCTGGATCGCGGTTGCACTGGTTATCTTTGCCAAGTGGAATCCGTGGATCGCGATTGGTGGTTCGTTTGTCTTTGGTGCGCTGCGCGTACTGAAATATTATATGCCACCCTCTATTATCAAGCTGCCAACGGCGTTCTATGATATGCTGCCGTTCCTGATCACGGCAATTATTCTGGTGCTGAGCTCTATCAGCAAAAAGCGAGATCTCAATATCCCTGGCTCTCTCGGCGTGAATTACTTCCGCGAGGAGCGTTAAAGTGCTCAAAAAAGTCGTGCAATTGCACGACTTTTTGTGCATACATTAGGGAAAATCTGTGATACAATGGTAGTCAGTCAGGAGCAGGGGACGTGCCTGACCAACAGCATAGAAGAATAGCGAGGAAGATGAATGAAAAGCAAAAAGATTTTAGCCGTACTGACAACATCTCTGCTGCTTACAAGTGTGCTTGCTGGGTGTGGCTCCAGCAATGGGCAGTCCACAGCGACAACTGTCAATGTCTGGGCAAGTGGTGGACAGAATGTACGCCAAACCTTTGAAAAGCTGGTGCACGCGTTCAATGAAGATCCGGATATGGAAGGAAAATATGTCGCAGAGCTGCACTTTGTTCCGGCGGGAGAAAAGGACAGCCTTGCAGATCAGCTGATTTTTGCGTACCAGTCGCACGAGGTAGAAACGGAATATGATGTTGTGGATCTGGGAGACGATGATCTCACGAAGATGATCGCACTGACGGATGAAGATATCCTGATGAAGCTTGATTTGAACAAGCTCCCGAACGCAGAGGGCGTGACTGCGCAGCCTGTCGTGGCGCATGGAAGGGTACAGCCTTACCGCGGCACGACCGTCATGCTGGCATACGATTCGGAAGCGGTGACCGAAGTACCGACCACAGCAGAGGAACTGTCTGCATGGATCAAGGCACATCCGGGACGCTTTGCATACAATGCACCGGGCGCAGACGGTGCGGGGGATGCGTTTATTCGCACCACCATCTATAATCAGATTGCGGATGAAGCGGCGCTCATGAGCAGCGATCCCAAGTGGGAGGAAAAGTGGGATGCTGGTTTTGCACAACTCAAAGAGCTGCACCCATATCTATATCAGGCAGACGGCAAGGTGCAATATCCAAAGGACAGTCAGGCGGTATTGGACTTGCTGGCAGAGGGGAAAATCGATCTGTGTCCTGTATGGGCAGATATGGCGCTTTCCCAGCGCAAGGCGGGGAGCCTGCCGGATAAGATCAAACTCACGACCATTGAACCAAAGTTCACGGGCTCTGCACAGGGTGCGGCGGTGCCATCGTTCAGCGGTAATAAGGAGGGCGGCGTAGCGTTCATCAACTATTTGCTGTCTCCACAGGCACAGACGATCTTGGTGCAGGACATGGCAGCAATCCCGCTCAGAAGAAAGAACGTGGATTTGACTGGCGCGGAGGAGCTTTTGCAGATGGATATTTCCACTTTCCGCACACAGGCACTTGGAGACTTGGTGGATGACCTCAATGCACGCTGGCGCGAGGAGATCGCAGGCGCATAAAATGCATACCCCGTAAATACCTATGGAAAAAAGTGTTGGGATAAAAAATAAGTGAGGAATTGAGGAATTGGGATTGAAAATTGCAATTTGTGAAGATGATGCAGGACAAGCAAAACTGGCGGTCCAGTATATCCGTTCACTGGGCAAAAAATTTTTGATCGATGCGCTCGTATTGTATCCCACAGGAACCGAGCTGTCACAAGCATTGCAGGCAGGAAAGCAATTTGATATCTATTTGCTGGATATTGATTTACCAGGGATCAATGGACTGGAACTGGCAGCGCACATTCGGGAGGTACAGCCCTATGCCTGCATTGCGTTCTCAACCAGCTATCCGCAGTATGTGACCCGCGCTTTTATGCTGGAAAGCGCGCAGTATTTTTTAAAACCCATTGAGGAAGACGTGTTTTTGCCGGCAATGGAGCAGATGCTAAAGGACTATACAAACGCATGGCTGACGTTGATGCTGGACAATGAACGCTCGATCACACTGTGGCAGGAAAATATGGTGTATGTGGAATTTTATCATGGAAAAATGACGGTTTGGACGCTTGACCAGTCTTATGAAATGCGAGTAAATGTGAAGACATGGAAGCGGACGCTATATGAGCGTGGATTCCTGCAAAGTCATCAGGGATATTTTGTAAATCCCAAGCATGTCTGCGCGATCGAAGCAGATACCGTTGTGTGCACAAACAACATTTCCTGCCCACTCAGTGCACGGTGCAGAAAAGATTTTATGGATCAATTCTTGGAATACATGCAGTAACTTTTGTTGAAAAAATGTATATATTGTAAGATGGATAAACGCGTTTTCCATAAATGGTTTAGGAAGTGAACAAAATGGGGAAAATCCTCGTTTTTGACGGCAAGGCATAGCTTGTGCAAACTGCACAATGGATAAGTTTTCCAGAAAACGCACAGGGCAGCTAAAAAATTGTTTGCTGCCCTGTTTTTTTGATCGGGCTATTTTTCACTATATTGTAAAATAATATTGTAAAATAATATGGTTTTAGCGTTTTGAAATAAGGCGATAAATAAGGGAATATAATAACTTTATCATAAAATACCATAGATTTGACGAAATTGCGATGGAAGGCTATAATATAACTAATATTCTGGAAGAGGAGTCTCTATGGTATTTGCATATATCATCAAAGCGATCGCAGAGCTGGCAACGGTATATCTGTTTTTGCATATGGGGTTTGATGGGTGTCCGTGCAACAAATACAAAAAGGGAATTTTGTCCGCTTTATTTTTGGGATTCATGGTTTTTGAAGGGATGCTTACATATCCCGTAGAGCGAGATCGTTTGATCCACGTGATCGCAATGCTGGCGGTAACCTTTGCATACCGTGTAGAGATGGTAAACCGTGTGCTTGCGGCAGCGTTCACATTCTGTTGCAGTATATGCGGACAGGGAATCGTATTTCTGCTCGCAAATTATACGCTCTATCGCACGGTAGAGGGTATTCTAACAGATTTGTATATCTATCCGCTGCTTGCGTGTGCTGCCAGTATCTTGCAGTTTATCATTGCGACCATCGTCTGCAAAGTGATCGAGATCTATCGAGCCCATCCGCAGAGCATATATACCAGCATTTTTTTGATCGCCTTCTGTTTATCCATTATGGCGCTTGAAATGTTCGTCACGCTGCATGATAACATCTATATGCCTGCAACGATCATGACGCTTTTTTTGGTACTGTTTTGTATCGGACTTTGTATTGGTCTTGTGCGCGATCAGATGCGCGTGCAGGAGGAACGTCGGCGGCTGGAATTTTTGGAAAAGCACAATGCCGATCAGGTGGAGCATTATACCGCGTTTTATAACTATGATCGCGATGTGCATAAACTCCGCCATGACCTCAAAAATTTTGTCATTGGCGCACAGCACTATTTACAGCAGAAGGAATATGAAAAGCTGGATGCATATTTCAATTCATTTTTGGGCAATGTCAAGCCCGCTGAATTTATTGATACTGGAAATCCAATGCTGGATGCGGTCATTACAGCAAAACGAGCCGATGCGCCCCATATTCCATTTGAAGTGGTGATGCCGCCGCTCTGTCTGTTGGGCATTGATCCGTTGGATGTGGCAATGCTGTTGGCAACTGCGCTCGACAATGCCATTGAAGGCTGTGCAGGATATCCTACGCCGTATATTCTCATTCAGCTGACAGAGCAGGGCAGGATGCTGTCCATGCGCATTGAAAATCCAACGAATCGCCCCGTGGTCGAAAAGAAGAATCGACTGGTGACACAAAAGAAGGACACAGATTTTCACGGCTATGGAATTCCCGAGATGCAGCGCATTGCAGGCAAGTATCAGGGACACCTCGGATGGAAGTTGCAAAGTGAGGTGTTTTCGTTGCATGTGCTCTTGCAATCTGCGCCGATGAGCTGTGTATGATAGCATTCAGAACAAGAGGTTTTTTATGATTTTAGCAATTTGCGAGCATGACCCCATACAGGCACAAGCGCTTGGCGAATATGTAAGCAAGCTGCCCGATATTGAGACGCTGTATTATCCCTGTGGAAAAGCACTTCTGCGTGCGCTGCGCAAAGGACAGCGGTTTGACTTTGTGCTATTGGATCTGGAGATCCCTGATAAAAATGGGCTTGAGATTGCGCGGATTCTGCGCGCCTGTCAGCCCAAAGCCGATCTGGTTCTGATTTCTTTCAAGTCAGAGTATGTGACCCGCGCATTTTCTCTCGGTGCATCGCAGTTTTTCCTTAAACCGATCACGGAAAAAATGTTTTTGTGGGAGATGGAACGCCTTTTATATCGGTATAAAATCGAAAAGAGAAGCTGGTGCGTACATACCAAAAGTACAGTATATCGTCTGACACCGCTGGAAGTTATTTATATTAAGTCCGAGTGCAGACATTTGGTCATCCAAACCAAAGATCAGGAGATCGAAGTGTCCGGACGTCTCGCGATGATCGAGAAAGCTCTGGAAGCCTATGGGTTTGCGCGCTGTCACCAAAGGTATATGGTCAATATGCAGCATGTGCAAGCCATCGAGGACAATCAGCTCCGGTGCAGCTTTGGTAAATGCGTGCCGGTCAGTCATCGGATGCGTGCACGCTTTGAAGCAGTATATGCGCAGTATCACGCGATGACGCGGTAAAATTCCCTACTGTGCAGGTGGTTTGATACATGGGGAAAAATACGGTTTGCATATTGGAAAGATTTGTATTATAATGCGAATGCAGATTCGCGTCATAGCAGATAGAGAAGCGGTGCAGCGGATCGCAAATCGTGGCATGATATAAGAACAGAGCATATGATTTGAAAATAAAAGGAGTGGATCTATGAAGCTGATTTCATGGAATGTAAATGGCTTGCGTGCCTGTGCCAAAAAAGGTTTTTTTGAATTTCTGGCACAGGAAGCGCCAGATATGATGTGTTTGCAGGAGACCAAGTTGCAGCCTGAACAGGCACCCGCCATAGAGGGCTACTACGATTATTGGAACTCGGCAGAAAAGAAAGGATATTCCGGCACGGCGATCTTTTCCAAAGAAGAGCCGGTCGCCGTTACCTATGGACTTGGAATAGAGGAACACGATCACGAGGGACGTGTGATCACAGCAGAGTATCCAGAGTTTTATCTGGTGACGGTTTATGTGCCCAATTCACAGGATGCGCTCAAGCGTCTCGCGTACCGCATGACATGGGAGGATGCCTTCCGTGCCTATGTTATGGAGCTGGATCAGAAAAAGCCAGTCATCATCTGCGGTGATCTCAATGTGGCGCATCAGGAGATTGACCTCAAAAACCCAAAGACCAATCGCTGCAATCCCGGATTCAGCGATGAAGAGCGTGAGAAGATGACCGCGCTGTTGGGGGCAGGCTTTGTGGATACCTTCCGCCATTTTTATCCGGAGCTGGAGGGCGCCTATTCTTGGTGGAGCTATCGCTTTCAGGCACGTCAAAAAAATGCAGGATGGCGCATCGACTATTTTTTGGTATCTGCACGTTTTATGGAGCGTGTGAAGGAGGCGCGTATTTTGTCAGACGTTATGGGCAGTGACCATTGTCCGGTGGTGATCGAGATTGACTGATATCCCATTTGCGATCTTTCCAAACCCACCAGATGACGACCCTGAAGGGGCGGCGGACGCCCTAGAACGTCCTGATTTTGAAGCAGTATGGATAGAACGAGAGCCGGAAGCTGAGGACAATTCTTATGACCCCATCACAGGGCTTCCACTCGTAAGCTGCCCTGTGTGCGGCGTCCCGACCTATGTGGAGGGGATGCACGATCAGATTTGTTCCGTATGTGGATGGGCGCAGGACGATTCCTTGCAAGATGTGTGGGAGGAGAGCGAAGAAAACGATGGCATGTCACTGATGCAGGCACAGCTTAATTTTCGCACATTTGGAAAGATAGACTGGCAATTCAAAGGAGAAAACTAAGATGCTCAATTTTAGAAATGATTATAGCGAGGGTGCACATCCGAATATTTTGGAGGCAATGCGCGTCAACAACCTGACCCCAGTGGTAGGCTATGGAAAAGATGACCACTGTGCGCATGCTGCTGAGATGATCCGCGAGCGTTTTAACTGCCCAGCGGCAGACGTACATTTTTTGGTAGGCGGTACACAGACCAATCTGGTGATGATTGCGGCGGCATTGCGTTCCTTTGAGGCGGTCATCTGCGCAGAGACTGGGCACATTAATGTGCATGAGACCGGTGCGATCGAGGCAACCGGACACAAGGTCATCTCTGTGCACAAGCCGGACGGCAAGTTGACCCCAATGGACATTATCACTGTACTGCGAGCACATCCAGATGAACATATGGTCAAGCCACGCATGGTATATATTTCACAGTCCACCGAGCTTGGAACCATTTACACTCGTCGTGAATTGGAAATGCTGCGCAAGGTGTGTGACGAACAGGGATTGTATCTGTATCTGGATGGTGCACGTCTGGCAAGCGGCATGACCGCAGAGGACTGTGATCTGATGCCAGCCGATCTGCCGCGTCTGTGCGATGCATTCTATATCGGAGGCACAAAAAATGGTGCGCTGTTCGGTGAGGCACTTGTCATCGTGAACAATGTACTGAAACCGGATTTCCGCTATATGATTAAGAATCAGGGCGCGATGCTTGCAAAGGGCTGGCTGCTTGGCATGCAGTTTGAGGGTCTGTTCACCGGAGACCTGTATTTCACACTCGGACGTTATGCCAATGCAATGGCGATGCGGCTGAGAGATGGTCTGTGGGCAAAGGGCTATGAGCTTGCCTATTCCGCGACCACCAACCAAATCTTTGCGATTTTAAGCAAGGATCAGATTTTCGAGCTGACAACAGAGGTTGCGTTTGAGTTCCACAGCAGTTGGGACAAGACACATGATGTGGTTCGTTTTGTGACATCGTGGGCGACCCGCGCAGAAGATGTGGACGCATTGCTTGCATTACTTTAAGCCTTATAACAGCCGTCCGGAATGACTGGACGGCTGTTTTTTGTGTGCAAAGAAGGGGGAGAACATGACACCAGAAGAGGTACTCAAACGTTTTTTCGGCTATCATACATTTCGGAGCAGTCAGAAGCCCCTTGTCACACGGCTTTTGGCAGGACAGGATATTTTGGGTGTGATGCCGACTGGTGCGGGAAAGTCTATCTGCTATCAGGTACCCGCGCTCATGCGTTCGGGCGTAGGGTTGGTCATTTCGCCGCTCATCTCACTCATGCAGGATCAGGTGCGCTCTTTGCAGCAGGCAGGCATTCCAGCGGCTTGCCTGACCAGTGCGCAGAGCAGGGAGGAACGCGCCCAGATCTTACGGGCGGCACGGCAGGGACAGTATAAACTGCTGTATGCCGCGCCCGAACGCTTGGAGACACTCACATTTCGTGCACTTTTTCAGGAGATTCCACTGGCACTTGTGGCAGTTGATGAGGCACATTGTGTCTCTCAGTGGGGACAGGATTTCCGTCCCAGCTATCTGCATATCGCAGAGTTTTTGCAGGAGCTTCCAAACCGTCCACCTGTGTGCGCATTCACGGCAACGGCGACCGAGCGTGTGCGGCAGGATATCATGCGCTTGTTGGGGCTGCAAGATCCGTTTGTGCTGGTTTCCGGCTTTGACCGCCCCAATCTGCGCTTTTTTGTATCCGAGCCAACGGATAAGCGATCCGCACTTTTGGCAGAGCTTGCCGCGCGGAAAGAGCAAAGCGGTATTGTCTACTGCCTGACGCGCAAGCAGGTGGATGATGTGTATGGTGTGCTCCGTGCGCGGGGATTTTTTGCCGCGCGGTATCACGCAGGCTTGGATGCCGAAGTGCGCAAGCAGGCACAGAACGATTTTTTATATGATCGTGTGCGTGTCCTAGTGGCAACCAATGCGTTCGGCATGGGGATCGATAAGCCCAATATCTCGTTTGTCATCCATTACAGTATGCCGCAGGATCTGGAAAGCTACTATCAGGAGGCAGGACGCGCAGGGCGTGACGGCAGAGAGGCAGACTGCATCTTGTATTACCATCCATCTGACTGGCACACGTGCCGCTTTTTGATCGAGAACAGCCGCGCCCTTTCGGATGATCTGGACGAAGCGGAGTCCAAGCGTATTTTACAGCGCGATTTAGAGCGTCTACGCCGGATGCGGTGGTATACGCAGACAACGGACTGCTTGCGGGCAACCATGCTCCATTACTTTGGAGAATCTGTGCCTTCTTATTGTGGTGGCTGCTCGAACTGCGGTACGCACTGGGCATGGAAGGACGAGACGCTGGATGCACAGAAGATCGTGTCCTGTGTGTTCCGGCTGAACCAGCGAGGGCGTGCCGTCGGCAAGCATTTCCTGATCGAAATTTTGCGTGGGGAGCATACCGAGCGGGTGCGTGCGTCTGGAGTGGGCACGCTGTCGACCTTTGGGATTATGAAGAGCAGTCCAGTGTATCATATCCGTTATGTGCTTGATTGTCTGATCGCGCAAGGGTATCTAACTTGTCGGGCAGAAGATCTGCCAATTATCCAACTCAATGCGCGATCTGGCGAGATCATCAAAAAGCATATCCCATTTTCTGTCAAAACTTCAAAGGGGGTACATGTCACCCAGCCCAAGCAAGCCAAAGAACCTGTGGACGAAGGATTGTTTGCCGCGCTGCAAGAAACATGCAATCGGTTGGCGAATCGCGCGGGTGTCCCGTCTTTTTCCATCTTTTCAGACACCATCCTGTGGGAAATGTGCAAGCATCAGCCGCGATCTGTTCGAGAGCTGGAACAAATTGCAGGCATTCCCGTATATAAGGCAAAGCGATATGGTGCGGCGTTCGTGGACTGCATTTCTGCATACCAGCGGAAACGCCCAAAATAAAATTTTTGGGAAATTCTGTATAATAAAAGTATTATACAAAATTCTCATATTGTGGGATGAAGAAAGAAGGAGAACAAATGAAAACAAACAAGATGCTCAGGTCCACAGCGGTGGTTTATGCACCTTGCTCCTTGCGGGAACACCAGAAGCACAGGCGGCATTTCAGGATACCGAAGGTCATTGGGCGGAGTCCGCAATCGGGCGTATGAACGATTATCGCATCGTAAACGGTTATCAGGGCAAGTTCCACCCCGATGAGACGATCACACGCGGTGAAATGGTTGTTGTGCTCGATCCAAAGACAATGTAACGATCCAGAAGGGTACGATTTCTATTCCTAAAGATGATATTTGGCAAAGTGATCCTGGTTTCTACATGTTTACGAAAAAATCCCCTTAATGCATTGCATCAAGGGGATTTTACTTTTCAATTTCAGAAACGCACCGTGATCAGCACTCGGTTTTCCAGAATGCCACGGAATACGGGGGCAGTTCCGAGCCGCCGCCGAAGTCATGCATCTGTCCAGTGATCAAATCGGTTGCACGTCCAGCACGTGCGTCAAAGTGTGCGGTGTAGGGCTGATCATCAGCATTGATGGCAACAAGCACGCGCTCGTCGTCTGCAATGCGCTCCCAGATGCACTGGCGGTTGGTGAGCACGAGCTGCTTGAAATCGCCATAGCACAGCGCCTTGGAGTTTTTATGTGCGTTTGCGAGCGTTGCAATCCATGCAGTCAGTTCATTTTCGATCGGGATGTCGATTGCAGGACGCAGGGCGTCGTCACCATCTTCCTTTCTGCCCTGAATGCCCCATTCACTGCCATAGTATACACAGGGGATGCCCGGCATACCAAACAGCATACCATAAAGCAGTGGCAGGTGCTTGGGATTTGTGAGGATGGAAGCCGCGCGGGTAACATCGTGGTTGTCTACGAAGCTCAAAAGATGTTTACCCTTGTAGAGTGTCCAATTTTCCGGTCCAAACTGACGGAGCAGAGAATGGGTGATCTCAAAGAGGTTCATAGAATTGAGGGAGGAATACAGCCCCTTATAGCATTCATAGTTGGTGCACGAGTGCAGCATACCCTCACCGACGCGCTGGTTATAGTCGCCGTGCAGCATTTCACCAATCAGCAGGAAGTCTGGTTTGAGCGAATCACAGAAGGTGCGGAGCTGATGCAGAAATTCCGGCGGCAGACAGTATGCCACATCAAGGCGCAGACCGTCAATATCGAAGGCATCTACCCAACTGCGGATGCAGTCAAAAAGGTGCTGAACGACCGCAGGGTTTTGCAGATTGAGCTTGACGAGTTCAAAATGTCCTTCCCAGCCCTCATACCAGAAGCCGTCGTTATAGTTGGAATTGCCATCAAAATGGATATGAAACCAGTCTTTATAGGGGGAGTCCCATTTGTTGCGGCGCACATCTTCAAACGCCCAAAAACCGCGTCCAACATGGTTGAATACACCGTCCAGCACAACACGAATACCGTTCTTGTGCAGATGGGAACAGACAGCGGCGAAATCATCATTAGAACCAAGGCGGCGGTCGATCAGGCGATAGTCACGCGTATCATAGCCGTGGCTGTCCGATTCAAACACGGGAGAAAAATAGATGGCATTTGCGCCAAGTTTTTGGATGTGTGGAATCCAGCTGTTTATTTTGCTGATACGGCTTGCCAAAACACCGTTATTGACACGCGGTGCACCGCAGAGACCAAGCGGATAGATCTGATAGAAAACACTTTCATATGCCCACATACAATAAAATCTCCTTTACTTTTTATGAAGTATTCCATATAAGGAAATACAGTGTGCAGAATAAAAAATGCTGGTTTTGTGTTCCCGTTTTTAGGGTTTGCGTACAAAGGTGATCACAGTGAAATACCCACTTTTTCGGAAATCGCAGTTTCCTGAAATGTGGAGTTCTGTTTTATTGCTTGTATAAGTATATCTCATTTTCAGCCATTTGTACAGTATGCTGTAAAAAAAGCGAAAATCGCAGGGGGAATTTACATGGAGAATCAAAAAAAGACTTGCATTATGCGGTGGATATATGATAGAATAATGCAGAACAACGGACATTCCGCTGCCTACCGGCGAAAAGTTCGCCTTAATATTAAGATAGGTTATGAATATCCAGTATGAAAGGAAGACTGAAAGATGGATTTAGTAAAAGTTCTGTCTGAGCAGCAGCTCAAGAGCGATCTGCCTACTCTGAAGATTGGTGACACTGTTAAGGTACATGCTAAGATCAAGGAGGGCAACCGCGAGCGTATCCAGATCTTCGAGGGCATCATCATTGCTATGAAGCACGCTGGAATCAACAAGACCGTGACCGTTCGCCGTATTTCTTATGGCGTTGGCGTTGAGAAGACTTTCCCGGTACACTCCCCGAACATTGCAAAGTTCGAAGTTGTACGTAACGGTAAGGTTCGCCGTGCGAAGCTGTACTACCTGCGTGGCCGCGTTGGTAAGGCTGCAAAGGTTGCAGAGAAGGTTTAAGAACAAACCACAAAAGAGAGAAACATTTTGTTTCTCTCTTTTTTCTTTGCCCAAAAGGAGGATCACACAAGAAAAGAAAATCCCCTGACGCATTAGGACGTTTTTTCTGCCTGTTGGGTGACAAATTCTTAAAATTGTGATATCTCTGTCAATAAGAAAGTGGTGCTCTAATAAAACAAGAAAGAATCTACAAAAAATAAGGAACTATTTACTGAAAAAGCATTGACTTTTCACAATAAGAAAATTATAATTGATATAAATATAACAATGTTCGCAACCGTGCGGCGTGCATTGTTTGATCAATGATTGATTTTTTATTACGCAAAAGCGATGGAGGAACGTAATTATGGCAAGATTCACTTTACCCAGAGACGTATATCACGGAAAGGGAACACTGGAAACATTGAAAACATTCGAAGGCAAGCGTGCAATGGTTTGTGTAGGCGGCAGTTCCATGAGAAAGTTCGGCTTTTTGGATAAGGCTGTCTCCTGCCTCAAGGAAGCTGGTATGGAAGTTGAAGTGTTCGATGGAATCGAGCCAGATCCGTCTGTTGATACCGTAATGCGCGGTGCAGAAGCAATGCTGAAGTTTGAGCCAGATTGGATCGTTGCAATGGGCGGAGGTTCTCCGATCGACGCAGCAAAGGCAATGTGGATCAAGTATGAGTATCCGGATATCGCGTTTGAGGATATGATCAAGGTGTTTGGTCTGCCGAAGCTGCGCAAGAAGGCACACTTCTGTGCAATTCCGTCTACTTCTGGTACTGCAACTGAAGTTACCGCTTTCTCTGTTATCACAGACTACAAGAAGGGCATCAAGTACCCACTCGCTGACTTCGAGATCACTCCAGATGTTGCGATCGTAGACCCAGAGCTGGCAGAGACCATGCCGAAGAAGCTCGTTGCACATACTGGTATGGACGCAATGACCCATGCCATCGAGGCATATGTATCCACTGCACACTGCGACTACACTGATCCACTCGCGATTTTCGCAATCAAGATGATCCAGAAGGAACTGACCGATTCCTACGCTGGTGATATGGATAAGCGCGCAAGCATGCACAACGCACAGTGCCTTGCTGGTATGGCATTCTCCAATGCGCTGCTGGGTATTGTACACTCTATGGCACATAAGACTGGCGCAGTCTTTGAGGATCAGGGCGCACACATCATCCACGGTGCTGCAAATGCAATGTACCTGCCAAAGGTTATCGCATACAATGCAAAGAATGAAGAGGCTGCTGCTCGTTATGCAGACATCGCAGACTATATGGGTTTGGGCGGTACAACCACCGCGGAGAAGGTAAAGCTGCTAATTGCACATCTGCGTAAGATGAATGACGAGCTGAACATTCCACAGTGCATCAAGCACTATGGTGCAGACAGCTATCCGACCGAGCAGGGCTTTGTTTCTGAGGAAATCTTCTTGGAGCGTCTGCCGGAGATTGCAAAGAATGCAATTGCAGACGCATGCACTGGTTCTAATCCACGTCAGCCAAGTCAGGAAGAAATGGAAAAGCTGCTCAAGTGCTGCTACTACGATACTGAGGTTGACTTCTAAGTTTCAAACGTACATACAAGGGGGCGCTGTTTTGGCAGCGCTCCTTTTCTATACTTCGAAAGATATACCCCAAAGGAGGAAAGCTCTATGAAAAATATGGATGGTTATTATGATTTCTCTGGTCAGAAGTTTGGGTATCCGCTCAGCTTGAGCATCAATGGATTTACGCAGAATGTTTTTGCCAGACAGAGCAGCTTGGAAATTTCTTATGTGCTGCAAGGCAGCTATGAAGCGGTGACCGAGCATTTCTGTGAGACCGTCCACGAGCGGGAGCTCATTGTCATCGCGCCTGATGAAATTCATATGCTCGTAAAACATCCCGAGGAAGAAAACAGCATGGTTTTGACCATCCATATCGATTTCAGCCGCATGGCAGAGTCTATGGCAGGCAATCCGAAAGAAAGTTTTCATTCGGGCATCTTTACCGAAACACAAAACAAAGAGGTGTATTTTGCACTCAAGCGGAAGATCGGTGAACTCATCAAAATGCTGATGGAGGATAAGAGCAATCTACTGCACCTCAATGTCCTCATGGCAGAACTGGCATTTTTGGCGGCGTCCTCCGATCCGCTTGGAATGCAAGAACTGCCCTTGCAATCGGAACATCAGGAAAACTATATGAAAGCCATTCGGTATATTGACACCCACTTTCGGGAGCCACTGTCACTTGGGAATGTGGCGCACCAGCTTTCGTTCAGCCTGTCCTATACCTCAAAGCTGCTCAAAAAATATACTGGCTTGCCGTTTATCAAATATCTGTCCTATGTGCGTATACGCGGATCGCTTGAGGCGTTGCTGGAGGGCAAGGATCAAATTGAGAAGATCGCGCTTGACTGCGGCATGGCAAACGCAAAGGCATATACAACGACCTTTAAGGAACTCTATGGAGTACTGCCGAGCGCTTACCGTAAGCAGTTTCAGCAAAATCTGCGGTATAGCCAGCAAGGGTATCAGAAAATGGAGCTGAACGAAGGCCAAAAGCAATTGCTCTGGCATCTGGTGGAGCAACAAAAGCAGGTGCTCTATGAGGATGCACAGATTATCATCTGGAAACAGGGGGATACTGTGTGCTGTCAAGCGAAGGGTGGCTGGCAGGGGATGGAGGTAAATCCGGACGGGAAATGCCTTCTGCATCTGCCGCAAAAGAAGCCTTTCTAAGCATGTTGACACTCCCCATGTCTAAAGACAGGGGATTCTCAGTTCGCTGACCGTAGCCTGCACCGTGCGAGGTCTTACATGATCTCCCTGAGCGTATTGGTTCGGGTGTGTCCCACCCTACCATATTTACGTCTACGCCAGTTGGCGCAGTCCTTCGTTTAAGATATTCTTTGCAGCATTGCGGTCTCTATCGTGAACAGTCTCACAACCAGGACAAATCCACTGACGTACAGCCAAATCCTTTACCCCTGACCACTGTGTACCACATACAGAACAAAGTTGACTGGATGGATAGAAACGGTCTATGACAATGATTCGTTTTCTGTACCAATTTGCTTTATATATGAGTTGCCGACGGAACTCTCCCCATGACGCATCAGTGATAGACTTTGCTAACCTGTGATTTTTCACCATGTTTTTCGGTGCTAAATCCTCAATACAGATGACATCATTCTTCCGAATAAGCTGAATAGATAGCTTATGCAGCATATCGTTTCTCTGATTCGAAATATGCTCATACAGTCTTGCCACTTGTATCCGTGCCTTTTCTCTGCGCTTGCTTCCCTTTGTTTTTCGGGAAAGCTGACGCTGAAGCTTTGCTAACTTTTTTTGGCTTTTTGCAAGATA
>JAHHRJ010000013.1 GCA_020025885.1 Butyricicoccus sp.
ATATTCGCATATCTCTGCTGTTTGTGCAACTTTTATTTTTCAGACAACCCCTAGGGAAAAAAGAAAGTAGGTCATATCGCTGGTATGGTGTCATTATGCTGACAGCGACCATTATTTTTCTCTTGTATCTGTTTTTGGGAAATGGAAATGGGCACAGTGATGTAGCGCGTGTCGCGGCAGCTGCGTATACAACGGGTGGTCTGTTATGCGGC
This sequence comes from Butyricicoccus sp., assembly GCA_020025885.1. Taxonomy (GTDB): domain Bacteria; phylum Bacillota; class Clostridia; order Oscillospirales; family Butyricicoccaceae; genus Butyricicoccus. Next base: position 213 of record JAHHRJ010000013.1, read on the forward strand.
ATTGTTGGAATTCTGGAAAAGAAGGAGAAAAATTAAGGCAAGCACTTTGTGTTTGTGAAGAATTATAGATATGGAAACTGTCGATTTGTACAAAAATATGGGTAAATATTTGTTGAAAAAGACGAATGGAGTATTTTGTGAATGCAAATAGAAATTTCACAGGAAAAGATTTACAAAATTACTTTTTCTTCAAAAAAACACTTCCATTTTTCAGAGAAACATACTATAATGAAGACAGTGAAAATGTAAGTCCAATTATTGAAGGAGGAAACCCTCATGACCAGAAAAATTAAGGTAAAAAATACAGAAGACATTCAGCAGATTAACCGCATTGTTTCTAAGTACAGCTACGATATTTGGATTTTTGGCAAGTCCGGTCAGGTAGACGCAAAGAGCCTGCTTGGTATGTTCCTGCTGTCTCTCAATGAGCCGCTCCAGTTGGTTGTTGAGGATGATATCGATCCGACTGCTCTGTTCAAGGATCTGGCAGATTATCTCGAAATTGAGGACTGATTTGTTATAAATACGGTGGTTTGCATGTTTGTGCAGACCACCGTTTTCTTTTGCGTAGATGATCGGAAGTTGGATCATTTGTCCTGATACAGTGCCGTAGATCACGCCTGATATAGAAAAAGCAGCAACTGCGCGTCCAGCTGCTGCTTTGATTTCAAATCGAATAAAAATAAATTACGGAACCAGACGGGTCATATCACGTGGGAACATGGAAGTTTCACGGATGTTCTTGAGACCCAGAAGCTGGAGGGTCAGACGCTCCAGACCAATGCCCAGACCACCGTGCGGCGGCATACCGTACTTATGCATCATCAAGAAGGACTCAAACAGGGAAACATCCATGTTGCGGTCTTCCAGTTTCTTCACCTGCTCATGGTAGTCATGCACACGCTGACCGCCAGTGGTGATTTCCAGACCACGGAACAACAGGTCGAAGGACAGTGCAAACTTCGGGTTCTCCGGATCGTCCATTGCGTAGAACGGACGCTTTGCAGAAGGGAAGTGAGTTACGAAGACAAACTCAGAGCCGTGGGTTTCTTCTGCCCACTGACACATCATAACTTCTTCGTCTGGGTTGAGGTCATAGCGGTTCTTGGACTTGTGTCCGAACTTCTCCTGCATGATCTCCTTTGCCTCAGTGAAGGTTACGGTTGGGATCTTGTCGATTACAGGCAGCTTGGTGCCGAGCATTTCGATCTCCTCCTTGCAGTTCTTCTCAAGGTAGGAGATTACATACTTGAGCATGCCAGTCTCCATTTCCATAACGTCCTGCATGGAGTCGATATACGCCATCTCGAAGTCCAGACCGATATACTCATTCAGGTGACGAGAGGTATTGTGGCGCTCTGCGCGGTATACGTTGCCAACTTCAAATACACGACCGAAGATACCAGCAGTGTACTGCTTGTAGAACTGCGGAGACTGTGCCAGGTAAGCCTGCTGGCCGAAGTAGTCCAGCTTAAAAATGTTTGCACCGCCCTCTGCACCAGCGGATACGATCTTTGGGGTGTGGATATGGGTAAAGCCCTGACTGATCATATATTCTGCGAAAGCGTCAGCGATTGCGCCCTGAATGCGGAAAATCGCCTGCTTGCGTGGATGACGCAGGGTGATTGGACGCAGCGGAAGCTCAGCATCCAGTGTCATGCCCAGATATTTTTTGCCGAGCGGAACCGGAATCTGGTCTGCTGGGCGGGAAAAAATCTTGATCTCGCTTAGAACAACTTCAAAGCCGTGCTCTGCGCGTGGCTCTTCACGAACGGTGCCAGAAACTTCAACGACCATACCATCTTTGATGTCTGCCTTGGTCATGCCATTGATCTCGCCAGAGAACATGCACTGGATGAGACCGCGGTTGACACGAATTACAACGAATGCAAAATCAGACATGTCGCGCACGCGATGTACGGTGCCGCGGAATGTGACGGATTTGCCGATGGAAGCAGCAGCGTCTTGTACTGCATCAACATACTGCTTTGGGGTGCTGATAAACTCCATAGTGTTTACGCCTCTCTATCTGGATTTTTGATTTTCAGAATTGTTACTTTCTTATTATATAGATAAATATCATTTATATCAAGGGCACACGCGAAAAAAGACGTACAAAAGCCTTTTATTATGCGGGAAGGAGCAAACAAGCGGACAGATGGCTGTTTTCCATCTGTCCGCTCATAAAAATCAAGCAGGTTCGATCTCGTGGTCAAATACGATTTGACCATTCTGCATTTCCTTGATGACTGCAAGAGACTCTACATGAATGCCAAGACTACGAATGGCTTCGCCACCCACGTCAAAGCCCTTTTCGATGCAGATGCCAGCACCGACGATCTCCGCACCAGACTGTTGCACGAGAGAGATTAGACCGAGCATTGCACTGCCCTTTGCAAGGAAGTCATCAATCAGAAGCACACGGTCGGATGGATCCAGAAAACGCGCTGAGACGATGATATCATAGTTGCGCTGATGGGTAAAAGAGGTCACCTGAGAGGTCAGTACTTCGCCGTCAATATTACGGGACTGTGTTTTCTTGGCGAAAACAACAGGTACACCGAAATGCTGTGCGGTGATGCAAGCAATGCCGATGCCAGATGCTTCAATGGTCAGGATTTTGGTGATACCCTGATCTTTGAAACGGCGGAAGAATTCTTTGCCCAGTTCGTTGATGAGAGCAACATCCATCTGGTGATTCAAAAAGGCATCTACCTTCAGAACCTCACCATCCTTAACTCTGCCGCGCTCTAAAATCGCATTTTCCAATAACTGCATCAATTATTACCCCCAGAATCATATCTTGTGTAAATGTTCAAAAAATGTCAAATTAAGTTATTATTTATAATACCATTGTGTAACACACTTTTCAAGTTGAAAAATTAGGAACGGCGCAACTTTTTCATCAGGAGCGCAGCTTCCTCACGCGCCTCGCCCGAACCGATGATACAAACCACATAGGTCAGACCGCCAAGTGCGATGGCAAGCACGAGCCGCAGCAGGTTGCCCACGGGCAGGAACGTACAGCCAAATGCAACAGCGCCGCAGAGCAGTGCAGAAATGAAAATACGTAGGAAGGTGCGGGGGGCAACATGCCACATGAAATAGCGGCGCACACGAATGGAAGTGATCAGGAAATAGCATCCGAGCGCGATCACAGAACCGACCGCACCCCCAAGGAACCCGATCTGTTTAATGAGTACCACACTAGACACGATTTTAATAAGTGTTGCAAGTGCGCTGTTCAAGATAACAGGGCGGGTGTTCTGTTCCAGCTCGAAACCTTTGTTTGCGTATTCGGTCAGTCCCATGAGTACCATGGTAAAGGACATCAGTCCGATTGCAGGTGCACCTGCATCATAACCAGAGTCAAAGAAAATGCGTGTAAATGGCAGAGCCACAGCGGTCAAACCAAACGCAGCAGGGAATGCCACAAGCATATAAAGACGCACACCAGCACTCAACAGCCCACGCGCTTCATCTTTTCCGTTTTCGCGCCAAGCACGCAGAACCGCCGGATAGACACCGCGCAGAACACCAACAGACAGCATATTAAAAATGGAAGACGGAATGGAGACATTACTGGAATAGACTGCAAAGACCTCATCTCCGTAAATGCCAAGCACCAGAAAGCGGTCGATCAAATTGAGCAGTGCGGTGCAAAGTGCAACGCCCATAAGCGGAACGCCAAAGGCGAGCAGCTTTTTGAGCATGGTCTGTGAAAAACGGCGCAGACGCACAACCTTTGGCATACCAAGTGCAAAGATCGCACCCAGCGCACCGACACCATCTGCAATGATATTGGCAAGCAATGCAGGGGTGGGTGAGTAGAAGCCGGATTTTCCGCCGACGAACAAAATGGCAAGCAGCAGTTTGAGGGAGGCGGAAGTGAGACTCAGAACGATCGCAGGGCGGATGATGGATAGCTGTACCATTGTATTATTTAAAATGGTAAAGGCAGAGTAGGTACAGAACATCACAGCGCCTAGCAGATAATAACTTTCATGGGTAAAGGCATAAAAGCCTACGCTAACAACGGTTGCAATGCCGCATAGCAAGAGATAAATAGGTGTAATGGTCGAAAACAGGCAAGCCGCCCGATCCTTCTTATACTCTTCTGCAACATAACGCGTGTTGGAGTTGGACATCCATGCGGCGATCAGCAGAAAGGTGAAATTGACCATCATATTGGTGGCGTTAAAAAGCCCAACCGCAGATTTGGTCAGGATGTGGGAATAGAGCGACGACATTGCCATGAGCAGAATGCCTTCCACAATTTTTGCTGGGAGGAACAGCATGGCATTGCGCGTCATCGTATTTTTTTCAGACATGGGTAGGATTCCTTCCAATGGTTTTCATACGAATTTATCGAGGGGAATAGTAGGTTTTTGCTGTTTTTTCAGTATAACACCTCTGGAGATAAATTGCAATCAGGCGGGATTTGTGTATAATAGTTTATGGAAAGAAATTATACCATGGAGGCATTGCATGAGAATCTTACAAATGATGGGCGGCGGCGACGTTGGTGGTGCCAAGACCCATATTATGACCCTCATTCAAGCACTGAGAGAGCGCAACGAGGTCATGCTGATTTCATTTCGAGATGGTCCATTTCCGAGAGAAGCCGAAAAGAATGGAATCAATGTACGCGTGATCGCGAGCTTTAATCCGATATACTGCCGCAATGAGGTACGAAAGATCATTGCAGAATTTCAGCCAGATGTAATCCATTGTCATGGCGGCAAGGCAAATCTTGTGGGCGCAATGCTGCGCGGCAGATCGTGCCATATTCCTGTATTGACAACGGTGCATTCCGACTATCGCTATGACTATTTGGGCAATCCGCTCAAACAGTGGACAAATGGTCTGGCAAATACAATTGCGCTGCGCTTTCTGGACTTCCATCAGGCGGTTGCAGACCGCATGGCACGGACGCTTATTTCGCGTGGGTTCAATCCGGAAAAGATATTTACCATTTATAATGGCATGGATTTTGGAAACCCGCTTGAGGGATTAGACCGTGCAGCATACTGCAAAGAACAATGGGGCGTTACCATCGCATCAGATGATATCTTATGCGGCATTGCAGCGAGACTCACGGCGGTCAAGGATATTGCGACCTGCGTGCGCGGATTTGCGGGCGCGGTGCGAGTCGTGCCGCAGATGCGTCTGTTCATTGCGGGCGATGGTGAGGACGAGAAAATGCTGCGTGATCTGGTGCAGAGCTTGGGCATTGCCAATCGTGTCACATTCTGTGGTTGGGTTTCACCAATCAATAAATTCTTTGCGGCAATGGATATTAACCTCTTGACCTCGGTATCTGAGACATTCCCATATTCCATTTTGGAGGGCGTACTGGAGCATTGTGCAACCATTTGTTCCGATGTAGGCGGTATGAGTGAACTCATTGACACAGGCGAAAACGGATACATCTTCCAGCCGCGTGACCATGAAACGCTGACAAAGCAGCTCATTAAATTTGGAAGCGATCCAGAACGCCGCAAGCTGTTTGCAGATCGTCTTTATGAAAAGGCGACGCGTGAGTATTCTCTGGATACCATGTGCCAGACACAGGAAGCGAACTATGAAAGACTGCTGCGTCTCTATCACAAGCCCAAGAATAAACGCGATGGCATTGTGATTTGCGGTGCGTATGGACGCGGCAATGCAGGGGATGATGCAATTTTAAGCGGCATTGTGCAGGAAATGCGTGCCTTTGACCCTGACCGACCAATTACTGTTATGTCGCGCCGTCCAAGTGAGACCAAGCTGCTTTACCGCACGGGGGCTGTTTATACATTCAACCTGCCTGTCGTGATGCAGCGGTTTCGCCATGCGGCACTCTATATCAATGGCGGCGGCAGTCTCATGCAGGATGTGACGTCTACGCGCTCTTTGAAGTATTATCTCTTTACGCTGGACGCGGCAAAGAAGCTGGGTTGTAAAGTTATGATGTATGGATGCGGCATTGGTCCGATTCAAAGACCGGGTAACCGCCGCCATACGGCAAAGACCATCAACCGCGCAGTTGATATGATTACCCTGCGCGACGATCTATCATGCGGAGAACTGACCCGCATGGGTATTGTAGAGCCGGAAATTCGACTGGCGGCAGATCCAACCATTATTTTGCATCCGGCAGGCGAAGTGCAAATGGATCAGGTAATGGAAACGCTGGGGATTCCGGCAAATGGCCGGTATCTGGGATTCAGTCTGCGTAACTGGAAAGGTCTGGATACGGTCAGTGATCAGATTGCACGTGCGGCTGAGTATGCATACAAGAAACACGGACTGACACCGGTGTTTGTTCCGATCGAGTTTCCAAGCGATGTAGGACCGGCGCGCATGATTGCGGACAAGCTGAACTGTCCCTATTATGTGGTAGAACGCCGCTTGCCAATCGAAGAGACCATTGGTCTCTTGGCACGTATGAAAACGGTGATTGGCATTCGCTTGCACTCACTGATGTTCTCAGCGTGCCGCGGTGTCCCTGTCATTGGTATGAGCTATGACATCAAAGTGGATGGATTCCTCAAATACATTGGTTCGCATACCTGCATCCAGCTGGCACAGGTGACAACAGAGAAATTGTGTCCACTCATCGACGAGTGTGTATCGGGCAAGCTAGACGAGGAAGTGCACGCGACGGCAGCTCTGCTGCGCGAGCGGGAGCTGGAAAACAGCCGTGGTGCGGCGGCACTCATTCATCAGGCAGAACAGGAAGCTTTAAGGTGATAAGCACCAAGGCGGCAAAGGAAATGTTTTGCTTTTTGTGGATTTATACGATTTTTTGAAAGCTCTCTTGAAAAGCACAAAAAGGGTGTGTAAAATAAAAGCAGATAGGAAGAAGTTCCTATATCACCGAGATCGTCGCAAGAAAGGGCGTGATGAAGATGAGACAAAATTGTATGAAGACTTCAAATTGTTTCTCAAATCGCACCTTTATGCCTGAAAGCACGGTGTTTTTGGGTCGCTTTGCGAAAATTTATGGTGAAATTGCATATTTTTGACGATAAATGCAGATGTGGAGAAAACCCGCATCTGCATTTTATTTTTGATACCAAAAGATTTTTTTGGAGTCGGGAGGTAACACATGAAAAAAGTTTGTATTGTAATGGGTTCGGACAGCGATTTGTCTGTCATGGAGGCAGCGATCAAGCGTCTGGATGCATTTGGTGTTCCATATGAAGTCCGCGTTATATCTGCACACCGCACCCCACTGGCAGCAGAAGCTCTTGCAAAGAATGCACGCGAAGAAGGTTTTGGCGTGATCATTGCAGCAGCAGGCAAGGCGGCACATTTGGGCGGCGTGATCGCGGCATATACAACCCTGCCGGTCATTGGTGTGCCGATCAAGACCTCTATGATGGGCGGACTGGACAGCTTGCTTTCTATGGTACAGATGCCAAAGGGTATTCCAGTGGCATGTGTTGCAGTAGATGGTGCAGACAATGCAGCGATCCTTGCAGTACAGATGCTGGCAGTTGAGGACAGCGTTCTGGTTGATCGCCTGACACAGTTCAAGGCAGATATGGCAAACGAGGTTTCTGCCAAGGATGAAAAGATTCGGGCACAGTTTGCGGCAAAAGAATAAGCATTCTATGATTCGATCAATTATTTTTTATGTTCAATCATACAATAAAGGAGAAAACGACCATGCAGAAGAAAGAACAGCTCTACGAAGGAAAAGCAAAGAAGGTATTTGCAACCGAGGACGCAAATCTGTATATTGTAGATTACAAGGATGATGCAACTGCATTTAATGGACAGAAGAAAGGACAGATCGCAGGTAAGGGCGCGATCAATAACGTGATGTCCAACCACATGTTCCAGATTCTGGAAAAGCAGGGCGTTCCGACCCACTTTGTAGAGCAGCTGTCTGAGCGCGAGACGGTGGTCAAGAAGGTAACCATCGTACCACTGGAAGTCATCATCCGTAATATTTCCGCTGGTTCTTTTGCAAAGCGCTATGGTGTGGAAGAGGGTATTGTATTTGCAAATCCAACCATTGAGTTCTCCTATAAGAACGATGATTTGGGTGATCCGCTCATCAACGATTCTCATGCACTGGCGCTGAATCTCGCAACACAGGAAGAAATCGACCAGATCAAGGCAATGGCATTTAAGGTCAATGAGGTCATGAAGGAATACTTCGACCACCTGAACGTTACTTTGGTTGACTTTAAGCTGGAATTTGGTAAGATGCCGGATGGAAAGATCATCCTTGCAGATGAAATATCTCCCGATACCTGCCGCCTGTGGGACAAGACAACAGGCGAAAAGCTGGACAAGGATCGTTTCCGTCGTGACCTTGGCGGCGTCGAAGAGGCATATGAGGAAATTATGCGCCGCGTGATGGGCAAGTAATCTGCGGAGCAATTACACAGAGGGGAAATCGGACGCGTTTTGGCGGTCAGTCACTGCTGAAACGCTCCCTTTCTTTCCAATCTGCAACTTTGTTTGAAAGGTTCCAAACAACATGAAATATAAGATGAAGAAGTTGCCGCGTACTCCGTTTGATGGAGATGCGGTTCATGAAGAATGCGGCGTCTTTGGTATCTATCTGCCAGAAGGTGTGCCGATCAGTCCCGCGCATGAAGCGTACACAGCACTATTTGCATTGCAGCACCGTGGGCAGGAGGCTTGTGGCATTGCAGTATGTAACAAGGGTGTGATCCGCTGTCATAAGGATGTGGGTCTTGTCAATGATGTGTTTGACGAAAAGACACTGGAAAGCATGCAGGGCAACATGGCAATTGGTCATGTGCGTTATTCCACCACAGGTCAGCCGTCCCGCGAAAATGCACAGCCGCTTGCAATCACCCATGTCAAGGGTAATCTGGCAGTTGCACACAACGGCAATCTGGTCAATGCATCTGAGCTGCGCCGCCAGATGGAAATGGGCGGTGGTATTTTCCGTTCTACCTCAGATACCGAAGCACTGGTATATACGATTGTGCGCAAGCGTCTCATTACACCATCCATTGAAGCAGCTGTTATAGAGGCAATGAAGGAGATCATTGGCGCGTATTCCATTGTTGTCATGTCTCCGCGCAAGCTGATTGCAGCACGTGATCCGCGTGGTATGCGTCCGCTGTGCATGGGTAAGCGTAAGGAAGATGGTGCAGTAATCTTTGCATCGGAATCCTGTGCGCTGGATGCACTGGGCGCAGAGTTTGTACGCGATGTAGAATCAGGTGAAGTCATTGTTGTAGAAGATGGCGGCGTGCGCTCGATTCATTCCGGTATCAAGGAGAAAACTGCGGCTTGCGTATTTGAGTATATTTACTTTGCGCGTCCGGACTCCGTGATCGATGGCGCTTCCGTTGAGGAAGCACGTCAGGAAGCCGGTCGCTATCTGTGCGAGGAGCATCCGGTAGAAGCAGACGTTGTCATCGGTGTACCGGATTCCGGTATTCCGGCGGCGATCGGCTACGCAAAGTATTCTGGCATTCCATATGGTGTGGGTCTCATTAAAAACCGTTATATTGGTCGTACCTTTATCCAGCCTGGACAGGATAAGCGTGAACGCTCTGTGCGTCTCAAGCTCAATGCGCTGCGTCGCGCGGTAGAGGGAAAGCGCGTTGTCATGGTAGATGACTCCATTGTACGTGGTACAACTGTGGGACGTCTGGTTAAGCTTATTCGCGATGCAGGCGCGAAGGAAGTACACATGCGTATTTCCTCCCCGCCGTTTCGTTATCCGTGCTTCTTTGGCACCGATATTCCAGATAGTGAGCAGTTGCTTGCACATAACCATACGGTAGAAGAGATGCGCGATATCATCGGCGTAGACTCGCTTGGCTTTCTGTCCGTAGAGGCAGCAAACAAGATCGCGGTCGGTGCACGCTGCACATTCTGTGATGCATGCTTTACAGGCGTGTACCCAATGCCAGTACCGGAAAGCGTAGAGAAGAATATGTTTGAAATGGAGCTCTCTGAATAAGCTGGGAGCCATCAGAATGGGCGGCAATGCCGCCCATCAGCCCAACAGATTGTTGGTGATTTTGAAGGGAGATTCATTTTATGAGTGAGAGTCGTTCTGAAAGCTATAAGGCAGCGGGCGTTGACGTTGTTGCAGGATATGAAGCAGTAAAGCTGATGAAGCCACATGTTGAAAGCACCTTTACCAAAGGTGTTATCGGTACACTCGGCGGCTTTGGCGGTCTGTTTGCACCAGATATGAAGGGCATGCAGGAGCCGATACTGGTTTCTGGTACAGACGGCGTGGGTACAAAGCTCAAGCTGGCATTTCTCATGGATAAGCATGATACCATTGGTATTGACTGCGTTGCAATGTGTGTCAATGACATTATTTGCTGCGGTGCAAAGCCGCTGTTTTTCCTCGATTACATTGCAGTTGGTAAGAACGTACCAGAGCGCGTTGCAAATATCGTGATCGGTATTGCAGAGGGCTGCCGTCAGGCAGGCTGTGCGCTCATCGGTGGTGAGACGGCGGAAATGCCGGGATTCTATCCAGAGGATGAGTATGATGTTGCTGGCTTCTCTGTTGGTATGGTAGACAAGCCGAAGATGATTGATAGCAGCCGCATGCAGGTGGGTGATGTACTCATCGGTATCGCATCCTCTGGCGTACATTCCAATGGCTATTCTCTGGTGCGTAAGACTTTGGGCATCAATGAAAAGTCTGTAAGAAGATACAGCGACGAACTGGGCATGACTGTTGGTGAGGCACTTTTGATCCCAACCAAGATTTATGTCAAGACTGTGGAAAAACTGCTTGCAGATGGCGTCGACGTCAAGGGTATCAGCCATATCACAGGCGGCGGCTTCTATGAGAATATCCCGCGTATGCTGCCAGAGAATTTATGTGCGTCCATTGAACAGGCAGCAGCTCCCGTTCTGCCGATTTTCCATGTTATCCAGCATACTGGCAATATCCCAGAGCGTGATATGTACAATACATTTAACATGGGTCTTGGCATGGTGATGGCTGTGGCAAAGGAAGATGCAGACAAAGCACTAGCTTCTATTGAGGCAGCAGGCGAGACCGGTTATATCATTGGTGAATGCCGCACAGGCGACAAGGGCGTTCAGCTGCGCTGAGGAAGAAAATAATGACAAAGATTGCAGTTTTGGTTTCCGGCGGTGGAACCAACTTACAAGCACTGATCGATGCGGCGGCGCGTGATGCGCTGCCCGAAGGTGCACTTGACTTTGTAGTGTCCTCCAATCCAGACGCATATGCACTGACCCGCGCAGAGCAGGCAGGCATTGAAACCACTGTGCTGCGCCGCCGTGCGTTTGCAGACAGCGAAGCCTATGGCGCGGCACTCGATGCACTTCTATGTGAGCGCGGCATTGGACTTATTGTTCTGGCTGGATTTATGACCGTTCTGCCAGATTCCTTCTGCTGCAAGTGGGAAAACAAGATCATCAATGTACATCCATCTTTGATCCCGTCTTTCTGCGGAGAGGGATTTTATGGACTGCGCGTACATGAGGCGGCACTCAAAAAAGGTGTCAAGGTCACAGGCGCAACCGTGCACTTTGTTTCTGAGATTGTAGATGGCGGTGCGATCATTCTGCAAAAGGCAGTTGAAATTGCACCAGAGGATACTGCGGAAAGCTTGCAAAAACGTGTGATGGCACAGGCAGAGCATATTATTCTGCCACAGGCGGTTGCACTATTCTGCCAGAATCGGCTGTCTGTTGTGGACGGCAAAGTTCTCATTCAACCTAAAGTATAAATACAAGGAGGCATTTTCTTATGGCTGAAAATACCATGTTTGTTTCTGATAACGCGAATGTATTCCGTTTTACCGATGAATTACAGTCCAATGCATACCCGGGACGCGGCTTGATGATCGGCTGCACTCCAAATGCGGATAAGTACGTAATGGTTTATTTTATTATGGGGCGCAGCGAGAACAGCCGTAACCGTATCTTTGTTACAACCGAGGACGGCATCCGCACAGAGGCGTTTGATCCTGCAAAGTGCTCTGACCCGTCGCTTATTATCTATCATCCCGTGCGTGTCTACAATGGGCATACCATCCTCACAAACGGCGACCAGACCGATACCATTCGTGATGCGATGGCACAAGGTAAGAGTTATATTGATGCGCTGCGCACCCGCCGCTTTGAGCCGGACGCACCAAACTTTACTTCTCGTATTTCGGCAGTCCATAACCCGGATGGTTCTTATGCACTATCCATCCTCAAGCACTTCCACAGTGATCCGGACGCTTGTAAGCGTTACTTCTTTGAGTATGACAAGCCAGTCAAGGGTCGCGGACATTACATCCACACCTATATGTGTGACGGTGATCCACTGCCGTTCTTCCGTGGTGAGCCGAAGTGTGTACATGTACAGGATATCCCGATCGAAAAGTATGCAGAATACCTGTGGGATGCAATGAATCCTTGGAACAAGATTTCTCTGTTTGTGCGTTATGTGGATGCAAAGACAGGTGAAACCCAGACCGTGATCAAGAACAAGCATACAAAGTAATTGGGAGGCACAAATATGAAGGAACTGGAACTGAAATATGGATGCAACCCGAACCAGAAGCCGGCGTGTATCTTTATGGAAGCCGGCGAACTGCCAATTGAAGTGCTCAATGGTCGTCCGGGTTATATCAATTTTCTGGATGCGTTTCATGCTTGGCAGCTTGTGCGTGAGCTGAAAGAGGCGACTGGTTATCCAGCGGCGGCATCTTTTAAGCATGTTTCTCCGGCTGGTGCAGCACTCGGCTATCCGCTCTCCGATACTGAAAGAGCGATCTACTTCGTAGAGGGCGAGCTGTCTCCGATCGCGTCGGCATATGCACGCGCACGCGGCGCGGATCGTCTGTGCTCCTATGGCGACTGGGTGGCGCTGTCTGACGTATGTGACGCAGATGTTGCACATCTGTTGTCCGTTGAGGTATCCGATGGCATCATTGCACCGGGATACACCGACGAGGCACTCGAAATCCTCAAGGGTAAGCGCAAGGGCGGTTACAATGTGGTAAGCATTGACCCTGACTACACACCAAAGCCGCTCGAGCGTCGCGATATCTTTGGCGTGACCTTTGAGCAGGGACATAATGATTTGGAGATCAATGCAGACATGCTCCAGAACATTGTGACGGAAAACAAGGTATTGTCTGAAGAAGCAAAGCGTGATATGATTGTTGCATTGATCACACTTAAATACACGCAGTCGAACTCCGTTTGCTATGTAAAGAACGGTCAGGCGATCGGTGTCGGTGCAGGTCAGCAGAGCCGTATCCACTGTACCCGTCTGGCAGGACAGAAGGCGGATACGTGGTATCTGCGCCAGCATCCAAAGGTAATGGGCTTGCAGTTTGTGGATAACATTCGCCGCCCAGATCGCGACAATGCGATCGATATCTATATCTCGGATGAATACGAAGATATTCTGGCAGATGGCGTATGGGAAAATACCTTTCAGGTAAAGCCCGAAGTGCTGACCATGGAAGAAAAGAAGGCATGGATCGCAACACAGAGTGGTGTAACCGTTGGATCGGATGCATTCTTCCCATTTGGTGACAATGTAGAGCGTGCACGCAAGTCAGGTGTGCAGTATATTGTACAGCCGGGTGGCTCTATTCGCGATGATCATGTAATCATGACAGCGAACAAGTATGATATCGTGATGGCGTTCACAGGCGCACGTCTGTTCCATCACTAAGAAATCGTAAGGTAGAGCGGGCAAGCCCCGCTCTGCTGTTTTCAAGGAGATACAACACATGAATAGAAATATGGGTGGAATTAGATGCTTAGCAGGGTTTGTCATGCTGGCACTCGCCCATTTTACAGGATCGTTTTGTTGGATCGCACGTCTGCTTGGATATATGGGAATCGCAAATGGTACAACAGACCAGCAAGAAAATGGGTGGATGCGCTGCACATATCAGGTCAGCACACTGGCGGTCATTATTTTTGCGGTGTTGGAAGTTTTGCGATTGACCAGCATTTTTGTGCTTCCAACATCAGCGGCGATTTTATTAGAATGTGTTTTGGCAGTTACCTGTGGCGTTTGTGTGCTGATGGGGGTAGGTACCCAGAAAAAGGAGGATAACGAATGAAAGTTCTCGTAATTGGCGGCGGCGGTCGTGAACATGCAATTTGTGTGACACTCGCAAAAAGCCCCAAGGTGGATCATATTTGGTGTGCGCCGGGCAATGGAGGGATTGCATCGGTTGCGGAGTGTGTGGACATTGCAGCAACCGATATTGAAGGTGTGGTTGCATTTGCAAAGGGACACCATCCTGATCTTGTAATGGTTGCGCCAGATGACCCGCTTGCGCTGGGCATGGTAGACGCGCTGGAAGAAGCTGGCATTCGTGCATTTGGTCCGCGCAAAAATGCGGCTGTGATCGAAGGCTCTAAGTCCTTCGCAAAGGATCTCATGCAAAAATATCACATCCCAACCGCAGGATATGCAGTGTTTGAGGATTCCGAGCATGCAATCGCATACATCAAGGAGCAGGGGGCGCCAATCGTCATCAAAGCAGATGGTTTGGCACTGGGTAAGGGTGTCACTGTTGCCATGACAGAGGAAGAAGCCATTGCGGCTGTACGCGATGCGATTGATGGCGGTGCATTCGGCGGTGCGGGTGCGCGTGTCGTGATTGAGGAATTTCTGACAGGTCCAGAGGTTTCTGTTCTGGCGTTTGTCGATGGCAAGAACCTTAAAACCATGCCTTCTGCACAGGATCACAAGCGTGCCTATGACAACGATGAAGGTCCAAACACAGGTGGTATGGGTGCATTTTCACCCTCCCGCTTCTATACGGAGGACATTGCAGCACAGTGCATGGATACCATTTTTAAGCCAACTGTTGCAGCGATGGCAGCTGAAGGTCGTCCGTTCAAGGGTGTTCTGTACTTTGGACTGATGCTCACGCCAAAGGGACCAAAGGTCATCGAGTACAATGCACGTTTTGGCGATCCGGAGACACAGGCAGTATTGTCCCGTCTGGACAGCGACCTGTACGATATTTTCGGTGCAGTTATTGATGGCAAGCTGGAAGAAATGGACATTTGTTGGAAAGATGAGGCAGCATGCTGTGTGGTTATGGCATCAGGTGGCTATCCGAAGGCATACGAAAAGGGCAAGGGCATTACAGGTCTGGACGCTGTGACCGATTCATTTGTATTCCATGCAGGAACCAAGAAGCAGGGCAATGACATTGTAACAAGTGGTGGACGCGTTTTGGGCGTAACCGCAACTGCGCCGACATTGGATGCGGCAATTGAAAAGGCTTATGGGGATGTGCACAAGATCCATTTTGACAGTGCACACTTCCGCAAGGATATTGGAATCAAGAAAGGATAAATTATGGACGTTAACAAGCAGAAACAGATTTTGGCGTGCATGAACGATGTGCTCGGACAGAACGGATTTCGTTCAGAGCTGATTGAGCAGAGCGAAGCAACTCCACTTATGCTGCGCGCAGAAACGCAGCGACTGGGTAAGATCGCAAAGGAAGTTACAATTGAAGCATGCTTTATTCCGATTGCGTTACCGGACGAGAACAATGGATTGCTTCAGTTCTTTGTGACTCTTTTCCAAAATGTGCCGGAAGAAAATGCACAGCAGGTAGAGCGTGCTTGCAAGTACTGCAATGATTTTTCCGCACTGGGCAACTTTGGATTTTTTGCACCGGCAGGACAGATCTACTTAAAGCATAATACGCTGGTAGATGCAAGCCTTGATTTGGAAAAGGTCATCACATTTGTAGCGGATAATATTTCGCTTTTGGTTGCGTCTGCAACCCGCTTTGTAGATGCCTTTGCGTCTATTGGATTCTCTGGTATGCCGATGGATACCGCAATTGAGCAGGAGCTTCTGCCAAAGATGTAAAAATAAACAGGCTGATGATTCAAATCTGGTCATCAGCCTGTTTTGGTATACGCTTATTTTTTGCGTAATGCAGCATATGCAGTTTGCAGAATAGTGATGGAGAGTGTAATGCGTGCGGCAAGGCACAGAAAGAAAATGCCGCCAAAGAGGATCTCACTGCGTGCAAGTGCGCCTACCTGAAAGACACCAGCAGCGGCGTATGCCGGATAGGTCAGCACACGGGCACAGTTTGCGCCAAGGACAGCATTGGCGCGGAATACGGTCAGTCCAGTTAAAACAGCAGCAAAGATACCGCCGAATGCGATCGCACGTCCTTGCGGCAATTCGGAGTCAAAGCCAGTAAATAGGAGGAATGCAATTAGAATGGGGATGCCGTCCAGTGTTTGCTGCAAAATGCTGGGAAATAAAAGTGTACCAGAAAAATCGGGCATTTGCCAGTCTGGAAGTGAGAGGGCAAGAGACAAAATTGCAGTCAGTCCAGTCACCCAAGCGGTTGGGATCGCCCAGAGAAAGAGGGCAGGCGAACCTTGCTTTGCAATCAGCCAGCAAATGATGAGCAGCCCAAGTGTGGCGAGCCATACAGGCCAGAGTTTGAGCGCAGTTTGGGATAAGAAAACGGCACTGTGCCATGCGGTATACACCGCATAGATGGCACTCGATAGCATCAAGACGACATAGAGGGTTTGTTTGATGCCATGCGGTGTGCGTCCGATCAATGTCCAGAGATCACAGACTTGCAGCCGTTTGGCAATGGCAAGCCATAGAAGCGCGATCAGTACGAGAAGCAGTCCAGCGCACAGGGCGTGCAGCCAGTCGTTTGCGGACAAGAAAAGGGTTGGTGCAAGAATCAGTAAAAAGAGCATTGCGCCGCGCCCGTAGGGGAAGATTTTATCAGGCATCTGTATCACCTCTGGAAAAATTTGTTAGATGCCCTGCATGGAACTGGGCAGCACCAGCCGGAATGACACGTCCGTCAGGTGTAAGAGTGAGGGCAGGCAGAGAGAAATCTTCGCCAGATAACATATGATCTGCAATACGGCAGAGCGGCAAGTCGGGCAGTTCGCCGCGTTTTGCATGTGCGTCGAGCAATGCGCCGAGTGCCGCGCCGGGGATCTCCTCAGCAACTGCTTGGGCGCGGACGATGGCATGGGCAGGCACGCCGCGTGCAACGGCGATGCGCAAGGTTAAGCGCACGTCGCTGCGCGTGAGCAACGTTTGTACGATGGGGGCAAAGTTTTGTGCCGCAACGGATTCATCTACAATGATGGTGCGCGCGTGGCTCAGATACAGCTGTCCAGCCAGCATTTGCTCAATTTCAGATAACAGCTCATCTGGAGTGCGTCCGGCGGCGGTGAGGTATACTGAAGTTGCGTTGCCTTCTAAGCTGTCCTGTCGCACACCTTCGGCAGTGAGTGCCAATACATTCTCCGCGTCTTGTGAGACACTGGCACTGAGAATGGGCAGGAGATCGCCTGCACCATGTCCAACACCACCCGCATAGAGGGCAAGGCAGAGGGCGGCAATCACGAGAACAATGCGTTTCATGTGTCTTCCTCCTGATGTGCAAGAAATCGTCTGCGCGGCATATCACGCCAAGGAGCACGCAGCCATGCGTCATCTAAATTGGGGTGGACACGCGGAATTAGGTTCAACAGATAAGGACAGTGGAAGGAACGCAGAGTGCATAGATGGGCGATGGCAAGGCTCAGCCCAAGCAGTAAGCCGTATAGTCCTGCGGCGGCACTGGCGGCGAGCAGCGAGAAGCGCAGGAGAAGTCCAGCGGATTGTAATTTGGGCACAGTCAGCCCAGTCACTGCGGCAATGGCTACGATGATTACAGCAGGGGCAGAGAGGAAACGTGCAGACACGGCGGCCTGTCCCAAGACCAAGCCTCCCACGATGGACATGGTTGAGCCCATAACGCTGGGGGTGCGTGTACCAGCTTCTTTGAGCGTTTCGAATACTAAGAGCAGCAGCAGGATCTCCCAAAAGACAGGTAGGGGGACACCTTTCTGTGCTGCGGCAATCGCGAGCAGCAAGCGTGTGGGTAAAAGCTCTTGATGGAAGCCAAGCAATGCTACATAGAGCGCGGGAATGATAATGGATAGCCCGAAGCCAATGGCACGCAGGGTGCGGGACACGGCGGCTTGCCGGACGGCGATATAATAGTCGTCGTTTGCCTGAAAGCACTCCTGCAAGATACAGGGGGCAGACAGCGCAACGGGGCTGCCATCGGTCAGTACAACAACGCGTCCTTCGAGCAGGCGCGATACCGCGACGTCGGGGCGTTCCGTCGTGCCCAAGGTGGGGAATGGGGAGCTGGGCGCATCGCGGATACATTCGGCAACATAGTTGGAATCTAAGATGCCGTCCAGTGACATGTTACGAATACGAGACTGCATTTCATGCACAAGTGCAGGTGGTGTGACCCCTTTGATCCAGCAGACACAGACAACCGTATTGGTTTCACCTGCGTAGCGAGAAAAGGAAAAGGTGAGGCGCGGGTCATTCACACGGCGGCGCAGCATGGATAGATTGGTCATAAAGGATTCCGTGAAGCCCTCACGCGGGCCACGCAGCACTTTTTCACTCTCAGGCTCGGATGGGGAACGCAGGGCAAAGCCCTTGGTTTCGACGACAATGGGGCGGCTGTCACCATCTATCAGGATGACGGTTTCCCCGTACAGCAGGCTTGACAGCATTGCGTCTGTATCAGGTACTAGCTTTGCATCATTGATCTGTATGATAGTGGAGGCGACAGCTTCCGCAGTGGGATTGTGGGCTTCGCTTTCCATGAGCGGGCGCACGATAGATTCATTGATGGCACGATTGTTGATCATACCATCAAAGAACAGCACGGCGCAGTGTAGTCCACCACGTGTTTGGAGCTGGCGGACGATAAAGGTATTATCCTGTGCAAATAGTGCCTCAAGCTTTTGAAGGTTTTCGGACAGGTCAGATGTGAATTGTATGGACAAAAAAAGACCCCCTTTCGGGGATAGTGTGCACAAGAGCCCTACTCCTTATGCAAGCAGACGATCCGCAAGAACTTCGCCAAACATTCGGATACTGCGCAAGGCTTCCTGCAAGGTGTTACCCGAAGAGCCGCACTCGACAAGCAGAGAGCCTGAACGCAGATGGGTGTTGAACCGCTGGGAACGTAGATTGACATCACGCATTAAGCCGGGGTACGCACCATTTGCGTCTGCTTGTAGGTTGACTGCAAAATTCATGTTCTTGCGCCAGTGTGGATGTTCGAGTCCGCTTGCATTCGTGCCCACAACGAGCATGAGCTGCGCCACTTCCTGCCCACCGATGGTTCTGGCAAGGCGAAACTGTCTGCCGTCTTTGGTTAAGATCGCGTCACGGTGCAGGTCTATGGTTACTTTAATATCCGGATATTTTTTGAGAGCTTGCTCAGCGGCAGTAAGAGAACGTCCATATGAGCCGTTAAAGGAAGGGTCATCGAAGATATCCGTAATATGCACAACACCGATCCCACGCGCCTTGAGCACTTTCGCAAGCTCTGTGCCGACACGCACCACGCTTTGTGTTTTGTCTCGCGTGCGATAGTCACCAGAGGGCTTATAAGTGTCCTTGCCAGAGGGGGTATAGGCTTCGGTCGCATGGGTATGATAGATCAGCACTTGTGGTGTCTGGTCTTGCTTGACATGGATCTGAATGGGGTTTTCCAGCATAGCGGCGACATCAACAGCGATATCTGCATCGTTGCGAATCTCGATGTCGGTGTCACGCTTGTCCTGTGCGGTGGGAAGTGCCTCCGGCAAAGATTCGTTGTCCGGAGGCGGTGCACTTTCCATCGTCGGTTCGCTGGCGTTCTTCGTGGGTTCTACGGTCTTTTGTACAGGGACCGTTGAGGTAAGCCGGGGCGTGGGAATCCCGGTTTCTAGGGCAATAGAGGAAGCGATAAAGGTTTGATTCTTCGCAATGGCATCCAGCAGCGCGTCCACCTGTGCATCTCCACCCATACGGTGGCTGATGAGCAACAGGGCGGCGCAGAGCAGCAGGACTACTGCGGGCATCAGAATACCAGAACGTTTGCGGGCGGGACGACGGGGCATCAGACAGTCACTCCTTTGGTGCGGAAAATCCTGTGCTCCTAATCTATGTCCCAAAGATGCCTGATATGCAGACAAGTTTAAGCCAGAAGCAGGTCGAGATCTTCCAGCGTGAGCTGTGGCTGCAAAGTATGGTTGATGGCGTAGCCGATCACTTTGGCGGTATCTCGCACGCGCTGGTCGATTTCGCGCGGTGTGACAAAGACAGGTTCTGGCAGCGTGTCGGCATCTGGTTTGGAAGCATCGCACAAAATGCTGCTGCCATCGACAACAGTGGGCACGCCAATGGCGATCACGGGCACACCAAAAGTATCGGAATTAAAAGCGGCACGCGCGTTGCCTACACCGGATCCGGGCACGATACCAGCATTTGTGACCTGTATGGTCCGGGTCAAGTGGGAAAGTTCACCGGCAGCCAGGGCATCCACCACGATGATTGCGGCGGGCTGCACGGTTTTGCACAGTCCGCACGTAAATTCAGCCGATTCAATGCCAGTTTGCCCAAGAACCCCAGCGGCAGCAGCAGAGACTGGACGCCATGCGGCAAATTCTTCGGGCATTTGCTGGCGCAAGTGGCGTGTTACAAGGATATGCTCCACGGTCAAGGGACCGATGGCATCGGGTGTAATCGCACGATTTCCTAACCCAATCACTAAAATTGCAGAATCAGACTTGATTTCTGGCAAACAGTCGGTTAAAATGACAGAAAGAGCTTCTACTGCACGTGGAAACGATTCGGACTCCCGACGCGTGAGCGGGTCGATTTGCAGGGTGCTATAACGCCCAATCGGTTTGCCCAATTGATGTGCAGCATCATCAGTGAGCACCTCTACGGTGTGGACGGCAAAACCAAAGGCAGTGGAATCGGTTTGTTGAATGCCATACGGCTCGTTTGTACCATAGGTATGCACAAGGGCTTCCTGTGCAAGGTCTGTACGAAATCCCATAATCATAGTCCTTTCTATTTGACGTTCTCTCTCCCTAGCGTGTGAAAAAATTTTGGAGCATATGCAAAAAAAATAAAAAAACACTTGCAATTTAGGGGGAAAGATGATATAGTAAGAATACTGATGACTGGAAAGCCGAAGGAGGTGGAACCCATGCCGAATATTAAGTCCGCTAAGAAGCGCGTTAAGGTAATCAAGGCGAAGAGCCTGCAGAACCAGATGGCGAAGTCTGCGCTCAAGACTGTTCTGAAGAAGTTTGACGCGGCTGTGGCTGCTGGCGATAAGTCTGCCGCTGAGGCTGCTTATAAGGTTGCTGTTAAGGCTGTCGATCAGGCTGCTGCAAAGCACCTGATGCACAAGAACACTGCTGCTCACAAGAAGAGCGCTCTGACTCTGAAGCTCAACGCTGTACAGTAATTTTTGTTCTGTAAAAAATTTCACCGTCGAATCTGTGATTCGACGGTGTTTTTTTATGCTTTTTGTTCATAAAATCCTTTTTTTGGTCGAACAAATTGGATGAAATTGGATATACTTTTCATCTTCTATATGCTATAATTGTTTGGAAAAATCTATAAATTTCTTCTGATAGGAGGTTTTAATATGCAAAAAAAATGGATACGCATTTTCGCTGCCTGCCTGATGTGTTTCCTGCTCATCACAACAACAGCCTGCGCAGCAGAGCCTGCGCCTGTGCCGCAGGACAAGCTGGCAGAGGAAGCAGCAAGCACAGTGCCCATTCGCACAGGCGGTATGATCTATATTCCAGATCGTTCGGTCTATTTTGCAGATGTGAGTGTGGGATATAAATGGGCGTTTCATGCCATCGACTATCTGGCAAATACCGGCGTGGTATCCGGCACAGGGAACTTGATTTACAGCCCTGCGCAAACATTATCCCGCGCGGATTTTGTTTTGATGCTGTATCGTGCGTATGATATGCAAAAGTATACGACGGAAGAAAAATTTGTGGATGTGCCTGAAAAAGCATATTATGCAAAAGCGGTCAATGCAGCACGTGCGATCGGTATTGTAACAGGTGGAACAAAAAATGATTTTCGCCCGACTGGGAAATTGACTCGTCAGGATGCAATGGTCTTGCTCAAGCGAACCCTTGACCGCACAGGGCTTGCGTTTCAAGCTGGAGACTTATCGAAGTTTACCGATGGAAAGAAGGTCGCACCATATGCCACAGAGTCAGTGGCGGCGCTTGTCAATGCAGGTGTGATCTCAGGTACAAAGGGAAAGCTCAACCCAAGGGAACCTGTGACCCGTGCAGAAATGGCGGTCATGCTGTATCATGCACTGCATTTACGTGCAGTAGAGGGCACAGCGGTTTATCTGCCGCAGCCGTCTGTGCGTTTGGTCTGTGTGGGCAGCACAATCTATGCAGATGTGCGCATTGAAAATTATGAATCTGGCAAAAGCTATGCAGGACTCTATCAGTTAGAGCAGATGACAAAAAAGGACAACGAATATGCGATCACACTGGGTGCATCAGAACCAATTGATGACCAAATTGTTTGGGATGGAACACAGCTCAAAGTCAATGGAGAGATCCTGCCAGTTGCAGCAGACCATGAAGCAATTGCAGTAGATATGTACTCCAAGCGCAAAGCAGGTTTGTGTTCGACCGGAAAAGAATACAGTGCAGGTGCAGTATCCATCATAGATGGTGTAGTACAGACCGTATATTATAAAAAATAGCTTATCTAGGGGGACTGGGTTCCCCTGGAAAGACTGTCGAAGTTCTTCGACAGTCTCAAATGGACTGCATAAGGCAGTCCATTTTTTATCCCCATGCATGGGCAAGCGCGGCAACTGCATTGGTCAATTGTGCAGAGGGGATACCTGCATATCCTAAGATCACAGTTGCGGGAGGACAGGCAGAGGAAGATCCTACATAATAACTGGACAGCCCATAAACACGGACACCATTTGCGGCAGCGGAGGCGATCAGCTCTTGTTCGTTCATCCCGTTTTCCATATGCAGCAGTAAGTGCAGCCCAGCTTCGGTGCCGGAAACATGGTAGTGTCCTGTAAGGGAGGACTGCGCAAGCGCATTCAGCAAGGTATCCAGCCGAGCCTTGTATAGGTTGCGGATGCGGTTGACATGGCGTTCAAAGCTGCCTGTTTCCAAGAAACGTGCCAAGGTATACTGCTCAAAGACGGGAACGGTAGATGCATAGCCACCAAAGCGTGCCTGATAAGCTGGAAGCAGATTACGCGGCAAAGCAACATATCCAATGCGCAGAGAAGGCGCAAGGCTTTTGGCAAATGTGTTATGATAGATCACGCGGTCATTGTGGTCAAGCTCTTTAAGGGCTGGAATGGGGCGGGAGACAAAACGAAACTCTGAGTCGTAATCATCTTCAATGAGGTAACGATCATCAGCTTCGTTTGCCCAGCGGAGGAGTGCCATACGGCGGGCAGCAGATGTCACGATTCCTAGTGGGAAGTGGTGGGAAGGGGTCAGATAAGCAACGGAAGCGTTGGAGGCGCAGAGCGCATCAAAACATAATCCGTCATCATCCAGCGCAATGGGTGCGGTCGCGGCATCATTTGCCTGAAAGATCTGTATCAGCTTGGGATAGCCCGGAGTCTCGATGGCATAGGTGCGTTTCCGCCCGAGTAGCTGAATCAGGAGCGTGACAAGATATTCCGAACCGGCACCAACGATAATCTGTTCTGGCTCCACAGAGATGCCACGAAAGGCGTAGAGATATCTGCGAATCTGTTCGCGCAGGGCAAAGACCCCTTGCGGTGCGGTTTCGAGCAGTAAGTTGCGGTCGTAATCGGTGAGCACAGCGCGGGATAGTTTTGCCCAAGTGGAAAAAGGAAAACAGTCAGTATCTACCACATTGGTTTTGAAATCAAACACAAATTCTGACGGTTGTGAGGTGGTGGGGATGGGATGGTGTGCTGGTGGGATAGGATGCGGTAGGGTATCCACTTGCTGCACGAAATAGCCGCTACGAGGAACGGCGCGCACATAGCCCTCGGCGGCGAGCTGTCCATAAGCCGTTTCGACTGTGATTTGACTGACATGTAAATGTGCGGCAAGTGGGCGCTTTGCGGGCAACCGCTCGCCACCTGAGAGGATGCCTGTCATAATATCACGGCGAATGGCACGGTAAAGCTGTTCGTAAAGTGGTGATTTTGAACTATGATCAATGTGATAGGTCAGCATAATGCACCTCATAGATGAAAAGCAATTCGGATATATGGAAAAAAGCCGCCCATAGGCGGCTATTAGGATTCTTCTTCTTCAAAAAACGCTTGCAGCTTTTTGAGGCTGCTGGCAAGGAGTGCGGTTTCATGGTCTGACAAATCACTCAGTGCGGCAGAAATCATTCGTTCATGAAAGCCTTTATGGTAGGCATATACCGTTTCGCCGCGTGGCGTAAGCGAAATATTAACTACACGTTTGTCTGATTCATCTCGAATACGCTGCACAAAACCTTTATTTTCCAGCTTATCACATGCAATCGTAAGGGTGGCAAGGGTGATGCCGAGCAGTTTTGCAATGGCAGACATGCGGCTTGGTTGGTTTGCACCTATTTTTTCGATAATGTGAATTTCTGTGATGGAAATTTTATCTCCAAGACCAGCAGTGAGGGAGCGTTCTTCGATTTTGTTGATTCGTGTCCAGATATCAACTAAAAAATTGTTGATAGAATCATGGTCTGACATGTTGATCCCTCCTGTTAGTGTTCGCTAATTGATTAGAATAAGTATAGCATATTGCCAGAAAAAACACAAGACAAGGCATGAAATTTTGCAGATATAATTAAGTGAACTAAATATTTTAAAATATTGATATTTTAAAATATTATTGTGGAATGCTTGTATGATATCCAAGTGTTTTATGATATCGGGTATCGGTTAGTGATAAAAAAGCGACTGCTCAAAAAAGCAGCCGCGAGAGACTGTCGAAGAACTTCGACAGTCTTTCCAGGGGAACCCAGTCCCCCTAGATACAGAGCCAGTTCTGGTAGAAACTGGCTCTGATACCCCCGGTTTCGCGCACGTTTGCGCGGGTCGCGGGCAAAATCCAAGGCGCATGTCCTTGGATTTTGAAAATTTTAAGTCGCTTCGCTCTGAGGCAAAACAGTCAAAATACTTTTTCGACAAGCTGAAGCGACTGCTCAAAAGAGCAGTCGCGAAAAAATATAAGGTTAATTTTCGGAGGCTCCTTCATTTGTGGAAGGACGACGTTTCGGACCACGGCGCGGGCGGCGGCGTTTCTTTGCCTCAGCAGGATCGGCATTTTCTTCGGGTGCTTTGGGTGCTGCCTTTACAAGACGCGGATGCTCAGAAGCATCTCCAGCCTGTCGGCGTGCCGGACGCGCAGGTGGGGTCTGCTTTGCATCTTCGCTTGGCGGCGCTGCTTTGACGCGGCGCGGCTTTTCATTGCGCGGACGCACTGGGGGATCTGCCACGGCTGCTGGAGTCTGCTCCTGCATGGGGTCGATCTCCGGTGTCTTTTGCTGGCAGCAACTGCCGCCGTTGCTGCCGCAACCACCACTGCCGCAGCTGCCTTTCTTTGCACGTCCCGAACGGATCATCTGGCAGTCTGAGCAGGAGAATGTCTTGGGTTCATCAGGCGCGTCTTCCAGCTGAACCTTGCAAGTGCCACGGAGCATTTGGGTGGACAGCACAGTACCACGACCCTCTGGTGTTTCCACAAGGCTTTCTACCTTGGGGGTCACCTTTTGCAGTTCGGTATACACTTCATGCTCGTACTTCAGGCAGCACATCAAACGTCCGCATGTGCCAGAAATTTTAGTTGGGTTCAGAGACAGGTTCTGCTCCTTTGCCATGTTGATGGAAACTGGCTGGAAGTCATCCAGATAAGATGCACAGCACAGCTCGCGACCGCAGATGCCCAAGCCACCAATCATTTTGGCTTCATCACGCACGCCGATTTGGCGCAGTTCGATGCGGGTGCGGAAGATTGCAGCAAGATCTTTGACCAGATTGCGGAAGTCTACACGCCCATCTGCGGTAAAATAGAATAAAATTTTGTTGAGATCAAACGTACATTCCACTGCAACAAGGCGCATATCCAGTTGATGCTCTTCGATTTTGCGGCGCGCAATCTGGTGCGCTTCATGCGCTTGACGCTCGTTGCTGCGCATGATCTCCAAATCGTTTTCGGTTGCAATGCGAATGATTTTTTTGAGCGGGGGTACGACATCATCGTCAGGCACATCTGTGTTGCCCATCGCACATGCACCGCATTCAATGCCGCGTGCGGTTTCTACGATGACATGTTGACCCGGTTTTACGGTTATGCCGCAAGGGTCAAAATAATATACTTTGCCGACTCGTTTGAATCGAACACCAATGACGATCATAAGAAAAGTTCATCCTCCATTTTAGGTTGACCGCGTGTTAAATCTATGTTTCACGCGGAAGACAGCAAAGGCTATAAACACCTGCGGCGAGTACAGCACATTGTAGTGGGGTGCTGGCATTTCCCTCAATGCGATGGGATAGCAGCACCAAATGGTCATAAACTGCGAGTAGTTTTTCGGTAGAAAGGACACGCGCAAGTGCACAGGATTCAGTGGCGAGTGCAGGAACAAGCAGGGCAGTACCAATAGGGGTAAGCGCTGCGTCACGTACAGCGGTGCCAAGCACATCCATTGCCTGACGAAACGCTGCTTTATTCAGTTTCGCATAGCCATTTGCGGCAAGCAGCATCCCATATTCATCTGCTTTCGCTAAGGCACGCAGAAATTCACGCGCAGGCTCTAACAGTGCAGGATCATCTGGAAGCGGCACAGGCTGTGGCGCAAGCTGATAGATGGTGCATCGAGAACGGATGGTCTGTAAGAGTAAGCTGGGCTGTGCAGCAGTCAGCAGAAAGAAAACATAGCGCGGCGGCTCTTCCAATACCTTCAGCAGTGCGTTCTGTGCACTGGCATTCATATGGTCAGCGCCATGCAGAATGAAAACCTTTCGGCTGCCATCGTTTGGCAAAATTGCTGCTTCGTCACGGATGCTGCGTGCTTGCTCGACCTTGATCTCGGCATTTCCAGCCTCTACACAGATGAGATCAGGGTGTGCATTGTGCGCGAGCTTTCGGCAAGAATCACATACACCACAAGGGTGTGCGCCAGAGCCAGTGCAGAGCAGTGCGGCGGCGATTGCCTGTGCAAACGCATAGGTGCCGCTCTCCTCTGAGCCGGACAGCAAAACAGCCTGCGGGAAACGGCGGTCGAGCGCGGTTCGCAGGCTGGCTTTGAGCGCGTCATTGCCGGGGAGTGTATCAAATCCCAGCATCATAATTTTTCAAATTGTTCAACACCCAGAACAAATACAGTTGCACCGCCGACAGAGACCTCGACCGGCATAGGCGGCTGGAATCCAATACCGATATTACCAGTAGTTGGCATGATCTGTTTGCGGGTATTACAATATTTACGGATGATGTCCATGGCTTCGTCCAAGCGGGATTCATCCAAACCAATCAAGATAGTTACATTGCCAGCGCGTAGGAATCCACCTGTGGTAGCAAGCTTTGTGATCTGAAAACCAGCCTGCATCAGGTGTCCCATAACACTATGTGCATCGTCATAGTTGATGATTGCGAGCAGCATTTTCATGGGAAAGTCCTCCTTTTGCCGTTTGCATTTGCTCAAAAGTTACGGAGCGTGCAAAAAAAATACGGCTAACGGTATTATAACATTGATTTGTGAGAAATACAATGTGTTGCGCTGTGATTTCTTCCCCACACCAAAGCACTGGAACACCGGGAGGATAGGGCGTTACAGGGCGGGCACAGATCATACCCGCCGTTGCATCAGACAGTGCGATTTCGTGTGCACTCCCAAGCATGGCATCGCGGACGGATAAAACGGGATGCGGATTGGGAAGCGGTGGAAGTGGTGGGGGGAGCGGTGCAGATTGTGCTTGGTTAGACAGTATGACAAGTGCATCTTCTAAAGCAGCCAGATTGTGGGGGAGATCGGCAGGGGTGACGATACAAACGATATTGCGTGCGTCGCTCATTTCACAGGCGATTTGAAAGCGTTCATAGAGCAAATCAGACAGCGCATCTCCTGTGAGATTGGTACCCGCCGTGGAAACGGTTAGGCGGCAAGGATCGAGTGCATCAAAACAGAGGGGCATGAACTTTGTTTCTTTGAGACGCATGCGCAATGCATGCACGGCTTGTGCGGTTTGCTGGTAACTATCATCTTGCTCCAGTGCATCACGTGCCAGATCAAGGCTCGCCAAGATTGCATAGGAGGGGCTAGATGTGCCAAACAGTGCCGCGCCTTCGCGCAGTTTTTCTCCGTCAACCGTACCATTTGATAGAAGCAAAGCTGCTTGACCCAAGGCATAAAGCGTTTTGTGTGCGCTCAGTGCAGCAAGGTCTGCACCTTGTTCAGTGGGGCTTGCGAGACCGACGGCTGGGAAATGTGCGCCGTGTGCGGCATCAACAAGCAGTTTTGCACCATGTGCATGGCAGATTTCTGCAATAGCTGGAATATCCTGACAAACACCGTAATAGTTGGGGGAGGTAATGAGTACAGTTTTGATGGCAGGATTTTTGGCGAGTGTCGTCTCAATGTCTGCGGGATCAAGCAAACCGGGGATTCCATATGGCTCTAAGACGGATGGAAAAACAAAAGTAGGGGTGAGATCGAGCATGGCGGCTGCATGGGCGCAGGACTTATGGCAGTTGCGGTCAAATAGAACCGAACTGCCTGCGCCAGCGGCAGCATAGAGCATAGTGTGAATGCCCTGAGAAGAACCACCAGTCAAAAAATGGCAGTCGGCGGCATGATAAAAACGTGCTGCCTGCTCTTCTGCCAAACGGATGGGACCTTCCCCGGTATAGAGATTTCCAGTCTCATAGATCTCGGTAAAATCGAGCGGGAGAATGGGGGAAAAATCAGGGAGTACGGCCTGTCCTTTGTGACCGGGCATATGGAATCGAACGGTATTTTTTTGAGAGAGCACAGACAGTGCTTCGTAAAGTGGTGCGGACATTTATTGGGACTCCTTATCTTTTAGGGTGAGGTTGCGCCGAAGCGGTGCAGGACCACGCCAAGTAAACGCGCGATTGGGATATTTTGCGAGAAATTGCTTGCGGGTTAAACCGTCCAAATCGGAAAGTGTCAAAGAGCAGATGCGATTGTCTGCAAAATCGGTGTTTGGTTCTGTTTGAATTCCACGGTTGAGCGGGCAGACCAATTGGCAGGTATCACAGCCCCAGATCAGCGGGTGCGCAGATACCAGCGCGGTCTGTTCTTCGTCCAGCATGCCGCCTTGCTGGGTGAGTGCAGAAAGACAGAGCGATTTGTCCAGATTGACCGGACATGCATGGCGGCATGCATCACATTGCAGACAAGGTTCTGGCGTATCTCCGGTCGGGGGCAGTTCTAAGTCTGTTACAATGGTTCCGATAAATACATAACTGCCATAGGTCGGGTGGATCAGCAGACCATGGGTGCCGATCTTTCCAAGTCCAGCACAGGAGGCGGCGTAGACCTCGGGGAGTGGGGAGTCATCCACAAGCACAGCAAAGGTATGCTCTGGATACGCTGTACGCAGGGTATTTGCAGTGGCTTCCAGCTTTTCTCCAAGGACGATGTGATAGTCTTTGGCGCGCGCATAGATGGATAGATTTCCGTTGGTCGTGTCGAGCGGGTAGGGGATAACTGTGACGAGCACACTGCGCGCATGTTCTATGCGTTTTGTGATCCCAATACGCTGTCCTTCACTCATATGTGGAAGCAAGGTGTCATAGCTGCATACACCCAGTGCACAAAGTTCATGAGAAGTGCGCAGATGCTCCAAAATATTCAAAAATATTCCTCCAAGCTTGATTTTTTCTCTATTATAACATAAAACAGGCATGGAAGAAATAGTTGTGCAGGAGGGTTCGCTGGGATGCTGTATCAAGGAAAAATTGGATTTTGAAAAACGCGCAGAAAGTTGCTCGATTCAGGAAACTTTTCTTCTTTTTGAAGCCAATCCGCAAGAAAGCTGACAAACATTGGAAACTCTGCGGTAGAGAAGGGGATAACTCTAAAAAAGTCATTGAAAACTTGGGAGTTTATTGTATAATTTATATAAGGAATTTGTTGGATTCCACAACTATTCTATGAGGTGAAGACATGATGAATTATATGGATGAATATGAGCGCTGGCTGGCTTCTTCTGCCCTGACTGAGGAAGAGCGCGCTGAGCTTGAAGCGATTCGTGGGGATGAAGACGCGATTAAGGATCGCTTTTTTGCACCGCTGTCCTTTGGTACAGCTGGCTTGCGTGGTATTTTGGGAACTGGACTGTATCGCATGAATCGCTTTACGGTTGGTGCGGCAACACAGGGGTTGGCAAATCTGATCGTACAGAATGGCACAGACGCAATGAAGCGCGGCGTTGCGATTGCATATGACTCCCGCCATTTTTCTCCTGAGTTTGCACAGCTCGCGGCATGTATTTTGGCAGCCAACGGCATTCAGGTAAAGCTGTATGATGAACTGCGTCCAACACCAGAGCTATCTTTCGCAATTCGTCATTATGGCACGATCGCAGGCATCAACGTAACCGCTTCCCACAACCCCAAGGAATACAACGGATATAAGGTGTATTGGGAAGATGGTGCACAGCTGCCGCCAAAGGAAGCGGACGTTGTCGCAAAGGAAATGGAAGCACTGGATTTCTTCAAGGACGTTAAGACCATGGATTTTGCACAGGCTGTGGAAAAGGGTCTGGTGCAGATGATGGATTGGCAGACCGATGAAGCATACCTCAAGGAAGTGCTGGGAGTTGCGATCAATCCAGATTGTGTACATCAGGTAGCAGACGAGTTCAAGCTCGTTTATACCCCATTCCATGGTGCGGGTTATCGTCTGGTTCCAGAGATCCTGCGCCGCATTGGATACAAGCACATTATCTGCGTGCCAGAGCAGATGGTAATTGACGGCGATTTCCCAACTGTAAAGTCTCCAAATCCGGAGAACAAGGAGGGATTCCATCTGGCAATTGAGCTGGCAAAGCAGAATGGCGTAGATCTCATCATTGGTACAGACCCAGATGCAGACCGTACAGGTATCGTGCTCAAGGATGCAACAGGTGAATATATTACGCTGTCTGGCAATCAGGTTGGCGTGTTGCTGATTGATTATGTCATCACTGCAAAGAAGCTGACTGGAACCATGCCAGAGCATCCGGCAGTCCTCAAGTCCATTGTAACCACCGAAATGGCACGTGCAGCAGCACAGGCAAATGGCGTAGACTGCTTTGATACCTTTACTGGCTTTAAGTTCCTCGCAGAGAAGATCAAGCAGTTTGAGACCACTGGTTCTCACGAGTATCTGTTTGCATTTGAGGAGTCCTACGGCTATCTCGCAGGCGATTATGCACGCGATAAGGATGCAGTTACCGCATCTATGCTGATCGCAGAAATGGCTGCATACTATCGCACCAAAGGTATGACCCTTTATGATGCAATGCAGACCATGTATGAAAAGTATGGCTTCTACACCGAGCATACTATCTCGATCACCATGCCGGGTGTTGCAGGTTTGGAGCGCATGAAGGAACTGATGCGCGAGCTGCGTGAAAATCCACTCACTATGGTTGGCAAGCACAAGGTAGAATATGTGCGCGATTACCTGCCGGGTACACGTACCTGTGTAGCAGACGGCAAGCGTGAGTCCATGGAGCTGTCTGGTCAGAATGTACTGTACTATGAGTTGGAGGGCGGCACCACATTTATTATCCGTCCATCTGGTACAGAGCCGAAGGTAAAGATTTACATGATGGCAAAGGGTGACACCAAGGCAGCAGCAGACGAGAAGGTTGCAGAACTTTCTGAGGCTGCAAAGGAAATCGTTCAGTAAATAATTAGAATACCGCATCTTCTGAATGGGAGGGGCGCAGCGCAAGCACGCAGCGCCCCTCCTGTTCGATAGAGAGATAAGGAGGCGAATATGCGGAAATATACAGGATTTATTGTGATGCTGATTTTATGGATCGGGCTTACAGTCGGTGCAAACGTATGGTTTACTATGCATCCGGAAATCTCACAGGTGAATCTGATCATTTCAGCAGGATATATGCTGTTTTTATTGCTTTTGATTCCAATTGGACTTCCGATCCATAGCAGAGGGCTTGAAATTTTATTGATGCTGTATGCGCTCGCATTGGGTGCACTGGATGTTGCAACCTTCCTGCGCAACGACAATATGCTGGTAAAGTTTATTGCACCTGCTGTGCTGGCACCGTTTCGGGGTTTATTTTACTTTGAAAGCCATATTTCACTCGGCAGCTTTGCGATTTATGCCGCAATTGGATTCTTTGCGGCATTCCTTGTATTTGCAGCGGGTGTGGGCGCTTGTATGGTGCAGGAAAGAGAATAACGGCGTTTTGAAGGAGAAAAGGGTTTGCTGCCAATTTGGCAGCAAACCCTTTTAATTTTTTTAATTTAATTCAGACGACGGTAATATGCGTCAACTGATTCCAAAATATGATCTGTGCCGCGAATACCCATCAAAGGCAGATGGCGTGCGATTTGACCATGATGCACAAGGGGGAAGCTGACACATACAGTCGTATTGGTATCATTGCAGAGGTGCAGAGAAATCTCATCTGCAAAGACAAGGTGTTGATTGAGTGTCTTAAAGGCATCGATCTGCATCCGCTCATTTTCAAAGACGATGATAGAGGAATCGGCAGACTCGATGTTTTGCAGGCTGTGCGGACATGCACAGAGCGCTGGTTCGATGCAGATTTCGCGCAGCAGCTGTGTCAAACCGCATAAGGTATCGTAGTCTGCCATGATTGCTGCCTTGGGAGAATGATACATGCGGGCATACATCTTAAAGTGAATGGAAGTATCACGGCGTTCCAACAAATCGGCTTTGATCTCCTCAGATAGCGGCACATTGATTTTTTCCGAGATCTCTTTCAGCCAGTTTTCGGTGCCCTGATAGCCATAGGGTGCGCCATAGACATAGGGAATGCCGTATTTCTCCTGCATCTTCTGTGCAACAGGAAGTGCTTCGGCACGCAGAACAAGATTAATCTCAGCATTGCCCAAAGACTCCAAGCTGGATACGCTGCTTTCCATGCCCAAAATCCCATTGCGTGTATAACCAAAGGACTGCTGCATCAAAGATTGCAGTTCCCAAAGATCGGATTGGATGCGGTAAGCACTTGGAGATGCACCTAGAATGTTATAGCTCCTCGCAATGGGTTCTGTCTTTCCGATGAGATGCTGTTCTAAGAGTCCGTAGACTTCACGCAGTCCAACGGTATAATCACCCTTAAAGCCGCCAGTTTCTACTGGGATGAGTTTTGCGTTTACCTCATTTTGCATGTATCGGCAAACGCCCTTGATATCCGTTCCAATGACGGAGCTGACCGAACTTGCAACTACGAAAATCACCTTAGGGGTGTAGTTCTCATCAATTTCCGTAAGGGCATCCTCTAAGCGGGTCACATCACCCATGATGACATCATCTTCGCTCATATGGGTGCAAAATAAGTTCTGATCAGGGGAAACACCCATCGCGCTGAATAGGCTCACAGAATAGTGTGTCGTTCCGGCGGGACCATATTCCAATACGACTGCGTCTTTGATGGAAAGTAGGCTCCAAATCGCCCCCATGCGGTCGGATGGTGTGGGAAGGTATCTGCATAGTGCCATTATACGGTTCCTCCTTGCAGTATTCTTGCATGGTTGGCAGCAATGGTTAAGGTTTTGATTGCTGTAAGGCAGACTTCCATACCCAGCATGGAAGAAAGACAATCAGACTGTACAAGTGCAATTTTCTTTTTTTGCAGGCGGTCGGCGTACTCGTGACCTAAGTACAAGTTGGGCTGCAAGACATCATAGACCGATTGCAACGGCGCGATGTTTGCAGTCTTGACGACATAAGGGTCATAGTGCTGCAAGATGGTCTGTAAGTTGGCATCGTCAGCACCGGGATATTCTACGGTTTGGATGAGCTTTGGCTCCATACCCATTTCCACCATGAAAGCATTGTATTCATAGCAGTCAATTGGGGTATTGCCATAGATGTAGCTGATGCCCTGCAAGGTTTCGCGTGCATCTTCGGTGCATTTGAGTGCCTGCTGGTACAGTGTTTCAACTTCTTCAGGGAGTGGTACTTGCAGATAGTCAAACAGCTTTTGATACAGTGCATAGATCTTCTGCGGGCTTACATATTTATCAAACAAGACATAGGGGGTGCCAAAGGCTTTTTCCATCTTCTTTGCGAGCGGGAGTCCGATCGGATGCACAATGATATTGACCTTTGCGGAAGCGGCTTGCTTGATCTGTGCAACATCAGTTCCGCTGGGCAGCATCATGCCCATTTCCACACCGGACTGCACGAGCAGGCGATACAGCTCGGTTTCAGGGAAGTTGCCCAAACGCTGTCCAATGACATTAACAGTGTTGCGCTGGGGCATGTCTTCCATCATTTCAAAGCATGCGGTAATGGTATCCCTTACACCGGGCAGGTGGTTTTCCGTCTTGAAATGCTCGGTATGTACGGGTAGAACTGGGATGCCGTACTTTTCGCTGAGTTCATCGCTCATAGAGTCTACGTCATCACCGATTACTTCGACAACGCAGGTGGTAACCAGAAATACCGCCTTGGGCTGGTATTCCTGCATCAGTTCTTCAAAGGTATCATACAGGGTATTCTTACAGCCGAAGGTGACGTCATGCTGTCCGAGCACGAGAGATACACAGCGTCCGTCCAGTCCACCGAAGTTTTCGTTGTGTATGGTGGACTGCTTGGTATAATAGGTGCACTCATCTGTGCCGATGACCAGCAAAAGTGCATCTGCAATGCCGCGGACTGCCATCATAGCGCCCATCAGCGGGCAGTGGTTGCCGGGGAAGACTGCATAGGTGAGCTGTGGAATCTCTTTTGCAAGAGTAATTTCACTCAGATGTTTCATGCGGCTCTGTAACTTTTTTCCATCCAAAATTAAGTCTCTCCTTGTAAGTGGGGTATTGTCTATGCGAGTTCACGGAAAGCAATCAGCGGCTTTGTACGCCCTTCTAAATGCACAATATCTGCGTCAACATGGTATACGTCTTGCAGCATTTGGCGGGTAATGACTTCGGTAGGTGTGCCCTCGCTGTATTTTTTTCCGTCCTTGATGACGATGATGCGGTCACTGACCTCCAGCGCGTGCCCTAAATCGTGCAGCACCATCACAACACCCATACCCGTTGTGCGATTGAGCTGCTTTACCATACGCATGGTTTCGATCTGGTGCGAGATATCGAGATAGGTTGTCGGCTCGTCCAAAAAGAGGATCTCCGGCTGCTGAGTCAGCACAGTGGCGATCCAAACACGCTGGCTTTCACCGCCGGAAAGCTCGTGGATCGACTTGTTTCTCAGGTGGTACGTGCCTGTCGCTTCCATGGCTTCTTTGATGATGCGTTCATCCTCAGCCGTGTGTCCGCTCAAAAAGCTCTGATAGGGCATACGTCCATAGCTGACCAGTTCCTTGACTATGAAATCAGCAGGCGCAGTATGAAGCTGGGGCAGAACACCAATGCGCCGTGAGAGTTCCTTTGCACCAAAGCTCTTGAGGTCTCTGCCATCGATGTTGACAATACCCTTTTTGTAGTTCAGCAGGCGGGTGATTGCCTTTAAGACGGTGGATTTTCCGGAACCATTTGGACCAATAATCGTCGTAATCTCATTTTTCGAGATCTCAATATCGATTTCATCAATGATAATGGAGTCTCCATATCCGATCTGGAGACCGTTGCCGTTAATTTTCATGGAATTTACCCTTCTTTCGCAGCATATACAGGAAAAATGGTCCACCAAATACTGCCATAATAATACCAACTGGAATCTCCAAGCCAGGAATCGCGGTTCTGCCGATGGTATCTGCAAACAAAAGCGTGATGCCGCCAAGCAATACGCAAGTCGGAAGCATGACTTTATAATCAGATCCTACAAGCATGCGGGAAATATGTGGCACGACCAAGCCAACAAAGCCGATCATACCGACAACAGATACCGTAGAAGCTGCAAGAAATGCGGCAACCGCAGAAAGACAAATGCGGCTGGAATTGACCTTTACACCAAGGTTGCGCGCCATTTCATCGCCAAGCTGAAGCGCGTTGGCATTTTTGATGCATAAAACAGAAAGAAAAAGCCCGATGATCGCATAGATGATCATAATGCGTACCTGTGTCCAAGACATACCAGACAGACTGCCATTCATAAAAGCCAGCACACCGGAAAGGTTGTCGCTGTTCATCAGTTGTAAAAAAGCATTGTATCCACCCAGTACGGAGTTGATGGCAACACCAGATAAAATGATTCGCACAGGATTAATCCCGTTTTTCCAAGCCAAAGAGTAGATGAGAACACAGGCAAATGCTGCACCTACAAATGCAAAGAGCGGCAAGGAAAAGGTTAAGTTGGGGAAAATCAGCAATATCGTGATCGCCATTGTACCTGCACCAGCAGATACACCGATCGTACCGGGGTCTGCCAGCGGATTGCGCATGACTGCTTGCAAAAGCGCACCAGAGGCGGAAAGGCAAGCGCCAATGAGCAGCGCGAGGATCACACGCGGAAGCCGCAGACTGAGTACGACTGTCTGTGCGGTGGTTTTTTCACTGGAAAACAAAGCGTTCAGGACTTCGGAAAAGCTATATCTTGCACTGCCAATCGCAATTGCGGTCACTGAAAGTCCTGCAATCAGCAAAAGCATAATGCCCCAAATCGCTCCGACCTGTATGCGCTTTGTGGAACCAGAATGTAGTTGTTTTGTTTTTTGCATGCACGAAACCGTCCCTTTTATCTTTTGTGCCAAAGCACCTGCATACAAGTTTGTATGTTATTTGGAGGTATGCAGGTGTGCTTGCTTTGGTGTTCGAGGCTTTTTGAAATGCCTTAGTTTGCGTAATGTGCCTGAAGGATCTCGATCAGGTTGTTCATATTATCGATGATACCAATACCAGCGGTGGAGACGTAGTTTGCAGGGAGGCAGAGGTATTCGCCCGAACGAATGGCATCAATGGAATTCCAGTAGGATGGATTCTGATCAATGGTTTTCTGGATCAGTTCCTCCATGCCAGCTTTGTCCATGCTACCAGTGAATACCACGAGGTCAGGTTGATAGTCTAAGGTTTTTTCCATATCAAGGGGAGCACTGTTGTGTCCGCCGCCTTGTGCACCGCTGACACCTGCACCATATACGTTTTCAAAGCCCAGCATAGAAAGCATAGAGCCTAAAACACCATTTTCACCTTGGATAAAGTGGCTGGTTGTGTCAGAACTCATCAGCACTAAGACCTTTTTGCCTTCGTACTGCTTCTTTACCTCGGTAACCTGTGTTTCTAAATCATCAAAGCGCTGCATCAGGGCTTTTCCGGTTTCCTGTGTGGCGCTGTCTGTTGCAAAGGCATCGATCAAAGCCTGTGTCTGGTTCTTGATGATGTCATAGATCGGCAATTTACCCTGTGAGGAAATAGATACATAGTATACAGGAATGCCGAGTTCCTTTAGAGTCGCGCCGTGGGTATCGCGTGCGCTGGTTGGCAGGATCACAAGATCTGGCTCGGTTGCAACAACACGCTCCAGATCAAACTGGTCACTCATGAGTCCCGGGAACTGCTCTGCCTTGAGGTCATCTGGATACTTGATGACCTTTGTGGAAGGAACAGCAACCATATTTGCACCAAGTTCGTAGAGTGTCATAACTGGATAGGTGCTCATGCTTGCAATGCGCTTCGGCATTTCGTCCAGATGGATCTCATCGGTGTAGCCAAGCTCCTGCATATCCTGTGGATATTTGAGCACAAATCCCTGTTGCTTGGCATCAGACGCGGATTCTGTTTGTGAAGTGTTTGGGGTCTGTGCGGCAGGCGGATTGGATGAACAAGCGGTGAATGCAGAAAGCATCAGGATCGATGCAGCTGCAAGTGCAGTATGTCTTTTGAAATTCATAGGTTGATTTCTCCTTTTATTTTCTGATTATTTTCAGGGGTGATTTCAGATCACGCCAAAATTTTATCTGCAAGTGCATTATAGGTTTCGCACATGATGGAATCCTTGACGACTTCAAACACAGTGCCGCCGCCTGCTTCTGCGGTTTGGATATCCTTGCAGCGCGGAATGTACTGTGTGATTTGTGTACCGATCTCCTCAACAGCCTTGGAAACAATTTCCTGCTCGTTCTCAATGTTCTTTGCATTGAGAATCAGACCGCGCAGTTTTGCATAGCCGCGCTTGCCAAAGCCACGAATGGCGCTTGCAATGTTATTGGCAGCGTATAGGCTCATCATTTCACCAGAGGAGACAACATACACATCTTCTGCATAGCCGCCGCGAATCGGCATCGCAAAGCCGCCGCACACAACGTCACCAAGGACATCGTAGATTACAATATCGGGCTGGTATACTTCAAAAGCATGAAGCGATTCGAGTTTTTCAAAAGCGGAGATGATGCCGCGTCCCGCACAGCCTACGCCCGGGGTAGGACCGCCTGCTTCTACGCAGAGAACACCTGCAAAGCCTTCAAAAACAATATCTTCCAGCGTCAGGTCGTCACCTTTTTCCTTGATCTGCTCCAAAACGGTTGGGATGCGCTTTCCCTTCATCAGATTCTTGGTGGAGTCAGATTTCGGGTCGCAGCCGATTTGCATGACCTTATAACCCTTGCATGCGAGTGCTGCGGATAGGTTAGAGGTGGTCGTCGACTTTCCAATACCGCCTTTTCCATAAATTGCGATTTTTCGGATTTCCTTTTTTTCCAAACTCATATTCATTCCTTTCATGTTTTAGAGAACAATAAAGCAAAATAAAGTTGTTTGATTTTTAATGAAAAAGTATTAATGTTAGCCTAAAAAATAATTTCTCTTTACTTTTTGGGTGAAGTATTGTAGAATACCAATATAAAGTTATTTATGGCTAACAAATCGAGTATATCACATGTGAAACAAAAAAACTTTCAAAATCTTTGTTTTTTTTTGTTTTTTCTTTGAGAGGGGAATGAAATGATGCCAGTTGCACAATTGCAGAAAATGGAAGTCTTTTTTAATTTCAAACATTTGTGTCAGTCTGTTTTGGAGATGGATCTGGAACGTGCATTCTTGATCTTTGAGGAGCAGAGCAATCTTGCTTTTCCGGATTTAGCGAATATCCAGGAAGAACAGGCACGTGTATTTTTGACATCCATGAACCGCAGTTTATATAATTACATCCTATATAAGAGAGATGTTTCGATGCATAGCTGTTGCTTCCAAAACAGCATTATGGTGCATAAGTGCGAAAGTAAAAATGGACTGCTGGCAAGAGGACAGTCTATTTTGCAGATGTATTACAATGAACTGAATGTGTCGCAGGAAAACAATGTCTATATCAGCCGTGCAAAGCAGTTTATTGAGGAAAACTTAAGTGAACCGTTGAGCTTGGAGCAGGTGGCAAATCAGGTGTTTGTATGCAAGGCGTATTTATCCGAGCTTTTTTCCAACTGCACTGGGGTCAAGTTTTCTGAGTATGTGACGTTACAGCGTGTTGAGCAGGCAAAGCGGCTTTTGATTTGCAGCAATCAGTCCATTCAGGAGATCAGCCAGAATTGTGGCTTTTCGTCTGCGGCATATTTTTCTTCTGTTTTTACAAGGGTGGCTGGAAAGTCTCCGCGGAAGTTTAGACAAGAGGTATTTAAGAATACAGCTTGAGGCTAGAATATGAAAAAAGGCTTGCTGCCGACTGGGAAATCGACAACAAGCCCAAATTTATAGGTATTTCGTATTGCGTGTTGAGAGAGAAATAAGAAAACGCGGCTCCAGGCCACACTTCTGCACAGCCCCGCCGCGTATCTAACAAAATTATAACCAGAATTGCGTATTTTGTTCGTGAATATCACTCACGCAACCGGTGAAAACAATTATATAAGAAATTAACTGTGTATGCAATGTTAAAAATTCATAAAAATTTTGTTAATTTTTTGGAGACTTCTGTACGTTCCTGCTGAATAATGTTGACACAAATCACTTTACAAAACTTATATTTCATGTTAATATAAATTGTAATTTGCCCCGCGCTTAGTATTTTGGGCACAGGACGCGTTAGAGCGCGCCATTTCACCGTCCAATACCCGGCGTGTGGGGACTATATTAAATTTTTTATGAGGTGAAAACCATGATCCGTAAGGAAGAAAAAACTGCTGTAATTGAAGCAAACCGTACCCATGCAACTGACACTGGCTCTCCGGAAGTACAGGTTGCAATCCTGACTGCACGCATTTCTGAGCTCACTGAGCACCTGAAGCAGCATCCGAAGGACAACCACTCTCGTCGTGGTCTGCTGAAGATGGTTGGTCAGCGCCGCAGCATGCTGAACTACCTGCAGAAGAAGGATGTAAACCGTTATCGTGCCCTGATCGCTAAGCTGGGTATTCGTAAGTAAGTAAAATCGAGGGGGGCATCCGTGCCCCC
Organism: Butyricicoccus sp.; assembly: GCA_020025885.1. Classification (GTDB taxonomy): domain Bacteria; phylum Bacillota; class Clostridia; order Oscillospirales; family Butyricicoccaceae; genus Butyricicoccus. The sequence continues at coordinate 40,530 of JAHHRJ010000013.1, forward strand.
CTTGCTTGCTACTTGTTCCCATTCCTAATTTGGCGGTAATGCCGCGGCTTTAGCAATTGGAGGACAGGCTAACTTATGCCTTTAACCTGCGCTCCAAGTGCTAATGCTGCAATGCCGCCTGTTTTTGATTCTGTTAAGGAGGCTATTAAAAATGAGTAATATCCAACACTTTGACTTCAAAGATCATCGCGTTTTTGAGACCACTTATGCAGGTCGTCCGCTGGTTGTAGAGACCGGTAAGCTTGCACAGCTGGCAAATGGCTCTTGTGTTGTACGTTACGGCGAGACTGTTGTTCTCGTTACTGCAACTGCATCTGCAAAGCCGCGTGATGGGATTGACTTTTTCCCGCTCTCTGTTGACTTTGAAGAGCGTCTCTATGCAGTTGGTCGTATTCCTGGCTCCTTTATGCGCCGTGAAGGACGTCCTTCTGAAAAGGCAATTCTGGCTTCCCGTCAGATTGACCGTCCAATGCGTCCGCTGTTCCCGAAGGATTTGCGCAATGATGTATCTATCGTTTGCACCGTTCTGGAAAATGACTCTGATAACTCTCCAGAAGTTGCTGCACTCCTCGGTGCTTCGATCGCGGTTTCTATTTCCGATATCCCATTCGATTATGTAATCGGTGGCGCAAATGTTGGTATCGTAGACGGTCAGGTTGTCATCAACCCAACCGCAGAGCAGCGCAAGCGTTCTGAAATGGACGTAACTGTTTGCGCAACCGCAGATAAGATTGTCATGATCGAGGCTGGCGCAAACGAGATTCCAGAAGATGATATGTTCAACGCACTCATGGAAGCACATGAGGAAATCAAGAAGGTCGTTGCATTCATCGCGGACATCAAGGCACAGATCGGCAAGCCGAAGTTTGAGTATGAGCACCATGATCTGAACCATGAGATCTTTGATAAGCTGGAAGCAGAGTGCCGCGAGAAGCTGGAGCACTGCTTGGATACCGACGACAAGACCGTTCGTGATGCACGCATCAAGGTTGTACGTGATGCATTTGAGGCTGAGCTGGGCGCAGAATTTGTTTCTGAGCATGGCGGCGAGATCTCTGAATGCTTTGATAAGCTCCAGAAGAAGATCGTTCGTAACTGGCTGGTACAGGGGAAGCGCGTAGACGGTCGTGGCATGGAAGAAGTACGTCCGCTGGCTGCTGAGGTTGGCGTTCTGCCGCGTGCACATGGTTCTGGCCTGTTTACCCGTGGTCAGACACAGGTACTGACCATCTGTACACTGGGTACACTGGGCGATGCACAGGAACTGGATACCATTTTTGATGAAAAGACCAAGCGTTATATCCATCATTATAACTTCCCGTCCTTCTCTGTTGGTGAGACCCGTCCGTCTCGTGGTCCTGGACGTCGTGAGATCGGTCACGGTGCACTGGCTGAGCGTGCGCTGCTACCGGTGATCCCGTCCGAGGAAGAGTTCCCGTATGCACTGCGTCTGGTTTCTGAGGTTGTATCTTCCAATGGTTCTACCTCTCAGGGCTCTGTTTGTGGTTCTACGCTGGCACTCATGGACGCAGGTGTTCCGATTAAGGCACCAGTTGCAGGTATTTCCTGCGGTCTGATCACCGACGATGGTCAGGAAACGACTTTTACAGATATTCAGGGTCTGGAAGACTTCTATGGCGATATGGACTTTAAGGTTGCTGGTACCAAGAAGGGTATCACTGCAATTCAGGTTGATATCAAGGTGGATGGTCTGTCTCCGGCTGTGATTAAGGAAGCATTCCGCAAGTGTCAGGTTGCACGTATGGGCATTCTGGACGAGATTATGCTTAAGGCAATTGAGCAGCCGCGTGATGATGTATCCGCTTGGGCGCCGAAGATGATTACCATGCAGATTCATCCGGACAAGATCCGCGAGGTTATTGGTAAGGGCGGCAGCGTGATTCAGAAGATTGTTGCAGAGTCTGGCGCGCAGGTTGATATCAATGATGACGGCGTGATCACCATTGCTGCTGTAAAGGCATCTGATGGCGAGATGGCAAAGTCTATGATTGAGGCAATTGTCAAGGAGCCAGAAGTTGGCGAGATTTATTACGGTAAGGTCGTTCGTTTGATGAACTTTGGCGCATTCGTTAACCTGACTGCAAACAAGGATGGTATGGTTCATATCTCTAAGATGGCAGACCACCGCATCGAAAAGGTGGAGGACGCTGTACAGATTGGCGATATGGTGTATGTTAAGGTTATGGAAATCGACGATAAGGGTCGTATTAACCTGTCTATGAAGGATGTTAAGGAAGAGGAAAAGCTCTAATATATCCGAATCGATTTGCGATATGTAAAACCGGCACGAAAAATCGTGCCGGTTTTTTTATATAAATTTTCAAAGTTGTGAAAGAAAAAGAGGGGCTGAATCGTATCATAGGTGAAAGCGGTAAAAGCCCGATCCTAGGCAATGGGCAAACCCGAAAGGAGTCAACTTATGGAACAGTTTGAGCGAGGACAGGCAGAACGGTTGGTACATACATATGCCGATATGATTTTGCGTCTGAGCTATACCTATTTAAAATCTATGCACGATGCAGAGGATATCTGTCAGACAGTGTTTTTGAAGTATTTGACGAGTGCACCTTCCTTTGAAAGCGCAGAGCATGAAAAGGCTTGGATTCTGCGGACGGCAGCCAATGCATGCAAAGATGTGCTCAAAAGTGCATGGTGGACACGAATTTGTGGAATTGAGGTTTGCGCAGAGATTGCACAGCCGGAAATGACAGAGGATTCTATCTTTGCAGTCGTACAGACATTGCCGGATAAATATCGTGTACCAATTTATCTGCATTACTATGAAGGATATCAAATCAAAGAAATTGCAGAAGTTCTTGGAGAGCGTGCTTCTACGATCAATACACGGCTAGATCGTGGAAGAAAACGTCTCAAACAGATGCTAGGAGGAGATTATTGTGAACAAGGAGTATAAAGATACAATGAATGCTTTGCGTTTTTCTGAGGAACAGAAGGAAAAAATGGTAGATCGTTTGATGAATACACAACAGGTACAAGACACACAAACTGGCAAGCGACGTGTGAAAATGAAGCCTGCGGTTGCGGTGCTGGCTGCTGCGGCTGTGCTTACGATGGGGGCTGGCGCAGTTTATACTGGGCTGGCAAGCGATGCGTTTGCAAACTTTTTTAGAGAGAGTCATACTGAAATTATTGATAAAATTGGAAGACCGATCGGCGTATCTGACAGTGATGCAGGAATTACCATTACAGTAGATGCAATTTTGGGAGATCAGTATAGTCTTGATATTGTTTGTGTCTTGGAAAAAGAGGATGGTACGCCGTGGAAAGTGGATGCGGAAAAAATTTATACAAAAAATGACAGACTGAATTATAGGAAAAAATATCAAAGCAGAAGCCTTTCTGCTGGTGGACGGTTTTTTGATGATAACCCGAAGGATAATAAAATACAGTTCATTTATGAAACTACAGAGCTTGAGGGAGATTATTCTGGTGTTCCAATGGGAGGCGCAGAACTTGTCATTGAAGATTTAAAATATCAGAATGAAAAGACGGGAAAAGAGGAAACATTAGCAGAAGGGAAATGGAAGCTTCGGTTTAATGTACAATATGAAAACAGCAGCATTTCTCTTCTGAAGCAGCCGCTTGAAATTGAAACTTCGGCAGGAACTGCAAAGATTGGGAAAGTGAGCGTTTCTCCAATCGGATTTCGGATAGACGGATCTTATGAAAAATTAAGTCCTGCGATGCAGCAGAGGATAGCTGCGTTTGATAAAATTGATACATGGTCAGATGATAATTCAAGGATACCTCGCGAGCCGCGTTTTATAGACTTTCAAACAATATTACATTTCAAGGATGGGCGCACATTAGACTTACAAAATTTCGAAGAAGCTTCGACCAACCTTCTAGAGAGTTATAAGAGGCGTACATTTGTAATTAGTGGCACATTTGGAAATGCTATTTATGATTTAAGTGAAATGGAATCTATTACTGTTGGAGATATCACGCTTCCGATTTCAGTGGACAAATAAAGAGACAAGGGTACGAAGCGATTCGTACCCTTCTTTTTTCAGCCAGTAAGTTCCTGTTTCTTATTTTGGGGTGATATGTTATAATAAGATGAAAAATGAACGATAAAACGTTTTTGTAGGACGTTTAGAACGGTGGAATTAACTATGTATGAAAAAATTGTGCTGTCAAACGGCGTGCGTGTAGTTGCGGAGCGGATCGATTATGTTCGTTCAGCGGCACTCGGAATCTGGGTGGGAAACGGAAGCCGATTTGAACCTGCAAAATATAATGGAATTTCGCATTTTATTGAACATATGATTTTCAAAGGAACAGAAAATCGTACAGCACAGCAAATTGCTTCTGCAATCGATATGATGGGCGGACAATCCAACGCTTTTACAACAAAAGACTGTACCTGCTACTATATGAAGGTTCTGGACAGTCATCTGCGTGACGCGGCAGAGCTTCTTGCAGATATGTTTCTTTGCTCGAAATTTGCTGATGAAGACATTGAGCTGGAACGTGGCGTTGTGCTGGAAGAAATCGATATGTATGAAGATACACCGGATGATGTAGCAATCGAAAAATTATTTGAGACCTGTTATCGCGGTACAGCGCTTGGTCGTCCCATCCTTGGCACAGAGGAAACTTTAAAAACCTTTGATTCAGCCGCACTGCACGGGTATATTGCCCAGAATTATCATCCAGAGGATACCGTGATTGCGCTGTCCGGTCATTTCACAGATGCAGATTTGCAATATATCTGCAAGCTGTTTGAGAAAATGCCAGGAAGTGGCAGAAATCAGATTGAACCAGCGCATTATCAGCCGAGTATGGTGGTGCGCTCAAAAGAAATTGAACAGAATCACCTGTGTATTGGATTTGAAGGCATCCCGCTTTTGGATGATCGCCGCTATGTATATCAGCTACTCAATGCAATTTTGGGTGGTGGTATGTCGTCACGCTTGTTTCAGACAGTTAGAGAACAGAACGGATTGTGTTATTCCATTTGCTCGTTTCCATCCAGCCATGTGGATACGGGTATGTTCTCGGTTTATGTGGGACTTAGTCAGGAACAGGAACAGAAAGCGGCTGGGCTGATTCGAAATGTATTGCATGAATTTTGCGAAAAGGGTCCAACAGAAGAAGAACTTTGCCGTTGCAGAGAACAGATGAAAAGCAATATGCTGATGGGACTGGAAAGCACCAATGCAAGAATGCATCACTTGGGGCGTTATGAGTTGTTTACCAATCGTATGGTAAGTGCAGATGAACTGGTTGCGGCGTATGATGCAGTTACCGTAGAACAGGTGAAAACACTGGCAAATACGATTTTTGCTTTTGAAAATGCATCTATTTGTGCGGTTGGCAATACGAAAGATGAGGCGTATTATCAGGAGATAATTTGCCTATAAAGTGAAATTCAGATAAAAATCTGAAAAATAGAAAATAATGGTTGACAGCGAAGCGATCGTGTGGTATTCTATATAAGCAATCAAGAAACGCGCCGATAGCTCAGCTGGATAGAGTGTTTGGCTACGAACCAAAAGGTCGGGGGTTCGAATCCCTTTCGGCGTACCAAGAACCTGTGAAATTTTTTTCACAGGTTCTTTTTTATTTTCTGCATAATTGTGGTCTGATCTGCAAAACATAGCTGAGTAGCAGTGAAATCCCTACGCGTGGTGGCATTATGCATGAAGCATTTACATGCAATCTAAATGGGATATCTCTTTAGGGCAACACCGCACAATGTCATTTGCGGCGCTTTGCGAAAATTTTTCGCCATAAATTCGTTGTGAATCCTTGAAATCCACCAAGGATTCCTGCGGATTCAC